>JBAQND010000146.1:0-3913 GCA_049303455.1 Thiobacillus sp. | reverse complement strand
TCCTGCAGTCGATGAAGACCCTGATCGCCGCCGCCGACACCTCCACCCCGGAAGACGGCGAGCGCCTGCAGGCGCTGATGAAGCGCCAGCTGCCGCAGCTGGCGGCGCGCCTGTCGCAGACCGTCGACAAGCTCAAGCAGCCGGCCGAAATGGATGTCGTCCAGATTCCCGCGCAGGCCTGGTGGGCGGCGCTGCAGACGCGCTACGAACACGACGACGTGCGGTTCTTCGCCGAAGCGCTCGACGACACGCCCCTGCCGCAGGACCTGTTCGACAGCGTCGCCGACAACCTGCTCACCAATGCCCTGCGCAAGCGCCAGCGCGAGCCGGGCCTTGCGGTGGAGGTGCGGTTGGCGCTGCATCCGCTGGTGAGCCTCGCCGTGACCGACAGCGGCGCGCCGGCGCCCGAACACGTGGCGCGCAACCTGTTCCTGAGCCCGGTGGCGTCGGATTTCGGCTTGGGGGTGGGGCTGTATCAGGCGGCGCGGCAGGCGGCGCGGTCGGGCTTTCGGTTGGAGCTGCCCGAGAATCAGGCAGGGCGGGTGGCGTTTCGGTTGCAGGCCATGGCGGGCAGTCCGAACCCGTAGGATATACAGGAACCAAAAACCGCAGCGCATTCGCCACAGAGAATTCAAGAGGGCGCAAGGGGTCGGCCTTGCCGGCCTTTATGCGACCTGCGCAAGCGGAAAACGAATCTCGATTGCATCGAACGGCACGAAAATCATGCCGTCTTCAGTACGCTCAACGAGCCCGAGTTCTTCCAGGCGCGACACGTCGGTGTGAACGTTTGAGTAGTTGCGTTCCGCGGCCTTTGCAAGCGCCTTCACGCTGCAAGCGCCTGTCCGGCGCAGTGTGTCCAGCAGATCGAGGCGCGCCGGCGTCAACTCGGCAAACAGCGAGCGTGCTGATTCAAAGCTCAAACGGTAGTCGGTGGGGCGGCCTCGGCGAGCGTCGGCGACCTGTTGTGCGACAGCATTAAAAATAGAACCCCTGCGGCTCAGTTCAATGATTGCTTTCATGGTCTGCCCCATTCATTCACATCGCGCTCAAAGTCCGCCAAAAGTTGTTCAAGCGAAATGAAGTTGTAGTCTTCCTCTCGCTCGCCCAGGTGCCGGTGGTCACCTTTTCCGCGTTCGTTGTCGTACCGAACCCGGCACGCGCCAGCAGCGCCATAGTAGAGCCGGTACTTGTAGTTGTGTGTCGAGGGTTTCAGGGGCTCGGAAAGCGCCCAGATCACCACTTCGACGATCGAGCCATCATCACGAACTTCCCTGGCCTTGGCTACGAGAACGGCTGGCATGTATTGCATTATGGCAATACATGCGCGGGGTGTCTACTGTGTTCCTATCGGAGTTAACAACTCGGGGCACATAAAATATCGTGTCCCTGAAGTTTACTGCGTGGTCGACAACCTGCTGACCCATGCCCTGCGCAAGCGGCGGCGCGTTCGGGCTATCGGCTGGAGCTGCCGGGCAATGAGGCGGGACGGGTGTCGTTCAGGTTGCAGGCTACGGACAGCCGCCCGACGGACACACTCGGTTGAACAATTCGTTGCTGGACACCCACATCAAGAGGTCGTCGAACGCGTCGCTCGGGTTGGCGCTCACAAATTGAGTGTTATCTCCGCAAGGCAATAAGCTCTCCAACCGATTCAAATTCTGAAGCTCATCCTTGCTGGTGTCTGATGGGGGGGCGGGTGTTGGGGTGCTGCTTATGAAGTTGACGTTGCGTGCGCCTCGACCGTTCGGGCCATGGGATACCACAATGACAGGTACGTCCTTTGCTGCTGAAGGTGTCCCGCAAGTGTTGTTCGGATAAATATTCAGGTTTCCCGCGGAGGGATTAGTCGGAGGAGTTGCTGGCGGTGCTGGCGACATTGAGGTAAACCCGATTTTGTTGTTGCCGAACTCGGGGGTAATTGCGTACGTGTAGCGATTTCCCCAAGCGTCCTGTCCCTTTACGCCTAATGTGATCCATGGCAGCCCGCCTCGAGTCTGCTCGCAATTACCCGTAGTGCTGTTGCGGGGGCCTTCTATTCCGTCATTGGCGGTGTCTGGACAGGGCAGGTAATGCCGAGAAGGTGAGAATGAAATACCGGTTGGACTGGTCGAGGTTGACGCTGGACACAGTCCAGTCTCGGCACATGTCGACGATGACGATTGATAGGCGCCCGAAGAATCGTAACTGCACGTGCATGCAGGAGGAGAAATAGCGACATAGTTGCTCATTGCATACCCGATCAGGGCGTCATGAATCGCTTGCATGTCGGCGCGTGTCTCCGCAATCCGCCTTGCCTGAATCTGCGCCGACAGCGGCATCGCCAGCCCGCCGATCAGGATGGTCATGATCACCAGCACGATGGCCAGTTCGATCAGGGTGAAGCCGTGTGTCCGCTTCATGGCGTGGGTTCCTCGGCGACAGGCGCGGCGGGGCTGGGGCGCAGCACCTGATAGGGTTCATACACACGGCCATCGGCGCGGATCTGGCCCGGCTTCAGGCCGGCCACGCCGGATGCATCGAGCTGCGGCTGACCGTCGACCCAGCGCGTGGTCTTGCCGTCGGAGCGGATCACCACGCCGTCATAGCGTATCGGCGGCGGGGCGCCTGCGTCGGGCGTCGCCTGCCTGAGCTGGGTGACGTTGCGGGCGCGCGCGGCTTCGAGCTGGGCGCGCTGGTCGGGGGTGTAGAACAGGCGGCCGGGCAGGTCTTGCGCTGCAAAGCCTGAACCACAGAGGCACAGAGACACGGAGAAAAACAAGGCTGAACAGTGATGCGCCATCCCGCGCCGAATGGGTCTGCTGTTCTCTGTGTCTCTGTGTCTCTGTGGTGAACAGGTTTTCATCGCACTGTCCCTGTGTCTGTTGCCACGGTAAACCACAGCAATTCGCATTCGGTGTCGAGTTCGGGGCGGTTGACCGGCTGCGGCGGGGCGTCGCTGAGGCGGGCGAGGCGGCAACTGCCGACACGGAACAGGCCGGGCGCGCGGACGCGCAGGGCGTCGATAAAACGCGGCAGGTCGGTTTCCACCAGCAAGGGCATTTTCAACGCCATGCGGGTCTGCTTGAGCGGCAGGCCGCCGGCCAGGGCGGCCGGCGCGGCCGTGCGTGGCGACAGGGTGTAGGTGAGTCCGTAAAGGCGGGCATCCCGATTGGCGAGGTGCACCGCCTCGATCCAGGCGAGGCGGTTTTCCTCACCGATGAATCCCCGTGCAATCAGCGCGCGGTAGGCATCGAGATGCTGCGCGATCAGGCGCGCTTCCGTTTGGCCCTGTTGCTGGCGCGCGTGGGCGGCATTGAGGGCCGTCTGCTGGCGTTGCAGATCGGCGCGCGCGTCGGTGTCCTGCCGGTGGCTCCAGAATATGCCCGCGGCGGACAGCACGCTGGCGGCAAGCAGCAGCAGGATCGATGTTTTCAGCGCGGCGATCGGCGGCCGGGTCATGGGCGCACCTGCACGCTCAGGGTGAAGCGGGTCTCTTCGGGCCTGGTTTCGCCGGTGGTCTTGCCGCTGAGGGTGGCGGTGGACGCGGTGTTGACCGGACTCGTCACGCGCTCGACCGCCGCAACGCCCGGTGTGGCGGCCAGCCGGGAGACGAAGCTGTCGATGCGCGACATGGCGGCGCGATAGTTGCCGTCGAAGTCGGCCAGCCGCGCGTCCAGGGTGATATTCGCCGTGCCGTTCGCCGTGTCCTGCAGCGTCAGGCTTCTGACGATCACGTCGGGGTGCGCGGTGAGCGCCTGCCCCAGCGGCCGGAACAGCGCGTTGACGTCGAGCGGGGCCTGGTTCAGGTGCGTGGCGAGGGCAAGGGTCTGGCCGAGCTGGTCGGGGCGGGTGGCGAGCGCGGGGAAGTTGCGCACGATGGCGGCGTGGCGTGCATCTCCGCGCCGCACTTCGCCCTGAATCCGCTGCACCTGGT
>JBAQND010000145.1:0-15956 GCA_049303455.1 Thiobacillus sp. | reverse complement strand
TTGGTGATCTCGAGCAGGCACAGGCGGCCGCCGGGCTTGAGGACGCGATGGAATTCGCTGAAGGCGGCCGACAGGTCGCCGATGTGGCGCAGCGCGTAGCCCATGCTGAGGAAGTCGAAGCTGGCATCGGGAAACGGGATCGCTTCCGCGCGCCCCTCGATGAGCTGGACGCCGGGCAGGTTCGCGAAGGCCATCATGCCGGCGCTGGGATCGACGCCCACCACCAGGGCGGGGTCGCCCACCAGTTTGACGGCTTCGCGCGCGACCAGGCCGGTGCCGACGCCGATGTCGACGATGCGCATGCCGGTCTTGAGTCCCGCCCGCTGCAGTGCCTGGTTGCGGTACCACGGGCCGCTGCCCAGCGCGAGCAGGCGGTCGATGCGGTCGTAGTCGGAGGCGGTGTTGTCGAACAGCTTGCCGACGTAACCACGCCGCTCCTGTTCGCTGGCGTAGTAGCCGGTGAGGGGCGGATGCGGGGCATGCACCGCTTGCGCGGACGAATCGGAGGTGTTTTTCATGGGGTGTGTGACCGGTGAATGTTCAGGCGCCGCACGAGCAGAAGCGGCAAGCGCAGCAGGAAACCCAGCATCAGCCGGAGGTGCATCCAGCTGAGCAGGGTGTTGTCGCGCAGGTAGTTGAAGTGGGACACGCCCCCTTCGTCGGCGCGCAGGTATTTCACCGGCGCGGGCAGATTGATCGGGCACACGCCGCGCCAGCACAGGCGCACCACGGCCTCGGGGTCGAAGTCGAAGCGGCGCATCCAGCGCTGGCCGCGCATCACCTGACGCAGCGGCTCGATGGGATAGACGCGAAAGCCGTAGAGCGAATCGCCGATGCCCGCCCACAGGGTTTCCAGGTTGGCCCAGCCGTTGGAAATCTTGCGCCCCTGCACCCGCAGCGCGGGGGCATCGGCATCGAACACCGGCTTGCCCAATACCATGACCTCGCGCCCCATAGCCGCGAGGGCCTGCTGCGAGGCGGCCATGAACGCCGGGATGAGGTCGGCCGGGTGCTGGCCGTCGGAGTCCATCGTCAGCGCGTGGGTGAAACCCTGCTGCGCGGCGAGATCCAGGCCGTGCAGCACGGCCGCGCCCTTGCCGCCGTTTGCGGGCAGCACCAGCACTTTCAGCTGCGGGTCGCTCGCCGCCATCTCCATCAGGCCGGCGGCGGTGCCGTCGGTGCTGCCGTCCACCACCACCCACACCGGCGCCCACTGGGCACGCGCGGCGCGCACCGTTTCGTAGACCTGGGGGCCGGGGTTATAGCTGGGGATCAGCACCAGGTGGCTGGCGGAAACTTTCCTGTCAAGTGTCATCAGGTCAACCGGGGCGCGTCGGATTCGGCTGCCTGCGGGGCGTCGGGCGGCAGGAAATGCGGGGCATCGCGCAGTTCATCGATGAAGTAGCGCTCCAGTTCCTCGGTGAATACCCCAGCCTTTTCCGGCGGCGCGAAGCGGCGGCCGAGGCGGATGCGGTAGGTGATCGGCATCGGCGGGCGGCGGAACAGCGGCCAGCCCTTGCCGAGGTAGGCCGAATCGGTCTCGATGAAAACGGTCTGGATCGGCACCCGCGCCCGGCTCGCGATGAGCGCGGCGGTGCCCTTGCAGGCGTTGACCGGCCAGCGGGTGGTGCGGGTGCCTTCGGGGAAGATCAGCAACTGGCTGCCGCTTTTCAGCTCGGCGACGGATTGCCTGATCATGCTCAGCTGCGCGTCGTTGCGGATGTAGCCGGCCAGACGGGCGCCAGCGCCGAGAAAGACGTTGTCGACGATGTCGACCTTCATGATGCAGGCCATGTTGGGCAGGCGCGAGATGACCATCAGGGCATCGAGCAGACAGGGGTGGTTGGGCGCGACGATCATCGGGCCTTCATCGCGCAGCGAATCCAGCGCGGACAGGTCGAAGCGGCAGGCGCCGATGAGGGACAGCGCGCCGAGATAAATCCTGAAGCCGGTGGTGCTGGCCCAGCGCCCGAGCGGGACGGCCCAGCGCTTCGGCAGGACGTAATAGAGGGGCACGGCGAGCAGCGTCCAGATCAGCGAAATCGCGCCGAGCAGCGCCAAGCCGAACCACAGCGCGAAATATTCGTAGAGCCG
This sequence comes from Thiobacillus sp., assembly GCA_049303455.1. Lineage (GTDB taxonomy): Bacteria > Pseudomonadota > Gammaproteobacteria > Burkholderiales > Thiobacillaceae > Thiobacillus. The sequence continues at coordinate 13,862 of JBAQND010000145.1, read as the reverse complement.
ATGCCGCCAGCGCCGGGGCAGGCTGGGCAGCGAAGCCAGGTGTGCGTTCACTCGACGGCCTCGACGCGGATGGACGATTCGCCGAGGATCCAGGCGATGCCGATGCCGGCGGCAAAGTAATTTTCACTTTTGACCAGCGGGCTGTCCGCGAAGACGGCACCCTCGAGACTGTCCCAGCGCGCAAACGCGCCCAGCCAGTACTTCGGGTAGCGTTTCGACGCCGTCATCATGAACTGGCTGCCGGCGTAGCCCCCCTTGGCGTCGAACGCCGGGCGGCCGGCGCTGGCGTATTGCGGCGCCACCGTATAGAAGAAGTAGTCGTGGTTGCGTTCCGAGCCGTACATGGGGCCGGCGAGCAGTCCCATGTTCCAGCCGGCAAGCCCTGCGACATCGGTGATGTCGAGGTTGAGGCGCGGCGAAAACACTCAGCCGATGTCGTCCATCCCCCTGTTACGGTGACGGCGGTGCGGACCGGCAGGCGCAGATCCAGCCGGGTGCGCCGGTCGCCGGTGCGCCACAGATTGTGGTCGAGCGAGGGGCCGAGTTCCACCGTCGGCTCCAGGTCGGGCATGCCCTGGCGCGCCCGGTTGTCGTCGCTGTTTACCGGCAGCGAGGCGCCGAGACTGAGATTGAGTTCGATGCGGTCGGTGCCGAAGAAGGTGCCGCGAATGCCGTGTCGGTCCGCCTTGAGAAACTCGCCGCGGTAGATGAGATAGGGAAACGGAATGGCGTAGACGCTGGCCTGGTCCGAACCGCGATAATCCGGCAAAGGCAGGGCGCTGATGCCTGCGCCCAGCTCCCACAGGGGCTTTTCCGCGGCGAAGGCATGGCCGGCACAGCAGGCGAACAGCAGCGCGGTGAGGCTCAGGTGACGGTAGTCAGACATGGCGTGTTCCCCGTTGGAATATCCGTCCAGCCAGGGCCGATGGCATGGCCGCCCGAGGCCTCGATTTCGACCAGCAGTTCGGCGCGGCACACGTCAGCCCGCAGGAACACCGCCGACACAGGGTGGGCGATGAATTGCGCCATTTCGTGGCGGACCGTGGCCAGGTCCTCGGCATGACGGACATAGATCTTGTAGGCCAGTTGGTCGAGGCGGAAGCCGGCGCCCGGCGCCTGGCGGTTGGCCTCGGCGACGATGGCCGCGATGTTGTGCAGACATTCCCGCGTCTGCGCCGCGACGTCACCGTGGTGCAGGGTTTGATGGCCGACGATGCTGGCGGTGCCGGAGATGAACAGCATGTCGCGCCCACCCAACCTGACCAGCCCTGCGCGCGCAAAGGTCGGGCTGCGCGGCCCGTACTGGCTGGGGTAGTGGTAGGCGCTGAGCTGGCGCGGGTTCTCGACCCCGAACACGTTCGTCCGCGTCGCCAGGAAGGCAACGTGGAGGCCGCCGCCGCCGGAGCCGAGCGCGCAGGCGGCGGGCACCTTGTCGACGACCGAGCGGCCGTGGGCGAGGAAGGCGTCCTGGCGGCCGATGTTGAACTGGCGGTAGCGCTCCACGGCATGGCTTTCCCGGTTGATCTCGGGGAAGTAGTTCCAGAAACGCAGGACGGTATGAAAGCCGCGAAGTTCCAGCAGCTCGAAGATGGCCTGGTAGGCGGCCTCCGTGGTGACCTGTAGCGGCGCGCGGGCGTCGTTCGGCGCCGCCTCGTCCAGGCTCAGGCAACCGAACAGCAGCGTTTCGCCCTGACGGTAGCGGATGGGGCCGTGCCGGCCGGACGCCAGCGGTTCCGCGCAATGCCAGACTTCACAGATCGCCTCCTCCCCGGCCGGCCGGCTCATGTCCACGGCCAGAAACGGCAACTCCCCCGCGTCGAGCGAACGGGCAGGATGGGAAAAGCAGGCGCCGCCCAGCACGCTGTCCTGCCCGGCCAGGCGGGACAGCTGAGACGCGGGCAGGACCTCCAGCCGCAGAATCGCTTCCGCAGGCATCATCGGGCGCCGGCCTCTTCCACTTCGTCCAGGGGGCGGATATTGAGCTTGCGGCGCTTCCAGGCCGTCACCGTGCGCTTCAGGTTGGCCAGCGAGGTGAGGTAATAGATCGCCTTGAACACCAGCAGCGAACGCCACAGGGGCGTCTTGCCGAAGATGTCGCCGGCCAGCACCGACAGCAGCGCCTCCCTGACCCGGAAGTAGTTGCGCGGCGACATGAACAGGTCGCGCATACTGGGATTGGTGATGCGGTAGATGAACCAGGAGAATTCCTTCGGCCCGTGCTTCACTGCCTGATCGAAACGCTTGAGCGCCTGCGCCGCCTGGTCCGGCTGGCGCAGGCAGGTGTCGACCGCCTCGGCGCCGGCGAAGGCGCTGTTCATGGCGAGCATGACGCCGGACGAAAAGACCGGATCGATGAAGGCGTAGGCGTCGCCCAGCAGCAGGTAGTCGGCGCCGTGGCTGCGGTTGCAGCTGTAAGAAAAGTTGCCGGTGGCGTCCACCTCCGAGACGAGTTCGGCATCCTTCAGGCGGGCTGCCAGGGCAGGGCAGGTGGCAATGAGGCCGAGGAAGAACTCGCGCACCGGGGTCCGGCGGGTTTTCAGGCAGGTGGGCCAGATCACCGCGCCGACGCTGGTGGTGCCGTCGGCAAGGGGAATGAACCAGAACCAGCCATGCTCGAACCAGAACAGGCTGATGTGGCCTTCTTTGTTGCCCGTGTTGCGCTGGGCGCCGCTGAAGTGGCCGTAGAGCGCGGAACTGTTGTGTTTGGGGTTGCGCTGCTTGGCCTTGAAGCGGTTGCCGAGGAAGGTGTCGCGCCCGGAGGCATCGACGAGGAAGCGGCATTGCCAGGTCTCGCTGCGGCCGTCGTCGTGTTCGGCCCGGACGAGGGCGCCTGCATCGTTCGGCAGGAATTCCACCTCGCGCACGCGGCAGCCTTCGATGACGTTGGCGCCTTTGCGCTCGGCGTTGCGGATCAGGATCTCGTCGAACTCGGCGCGGCGCACCTGGTAGGCGAACGGCATCGACTTGTCCCAGGCGTCGGCGAACTCGAAGGTCTGGCGGTGTTCGTGCCAGGGGGAGACGAATTCCGCCCCCCACTTCTGCATGCCGATGGCCGCGATTTCGGCGCCCACGCCCAGCTTCTCGAACAGCGGCAGGTTGGCCGGCAGCAGCGATTCGCCGATGTGGAAGCGCGGGTGGTGCGCCTTCTCCAGCAACGTGACCCGATGGCCCTTTTCCGCCAGCAGGGTGGCGGCCGTCGAGCCGGCCGGGCCGCCGCCGATCACCAGGACGTCGCAGCAGTATTCGGCAGGGCAGGGCAGCATGGAATCGTGCGACATGGGACTTTCCTTGGATGGTGGCAGCACGGCGAAATGCCCCGTCCGCATAAACTGAAACGACCGGCGATTTTACCAAACAAGCGCATGCGGGTGCCCGAATTCCTCGTCGCCCGATTGGGCGATTGGCTGGCCGCGCTATCATGCGCATGTTCTGGTCTGACTGTCCCCGATTATGCTGGTGCTTGGTGTCGAATCCTCCTGCGATGAAACCGGTGTCGCGCTGTATGACAGCGCGCACGGCCTGCTGGCGCATGCGCTGTATTCGCAGATCGCGATGCACAACGCGTACGGCGGGGTGGTGCCGGAACTGGCGTCGCGCGACCACATCCGCCGGGTGTTGCCCCTGACCCGCCAGGTGCTGGCCGAGAGCGGCCGCACCCTTGCCGATATCGATGGCATTGCCTACACGCAGGGACCAGGCCTCGCCGGCGCCCTGCTGGTGGGCGCCGGGATGGCGCGCGCGCTGGCGTTTGCGCTGGATATCCCCGCGGTCGGGGTGCATCACCTGGAGGGCCACATGCTGTCGCCGCTGATTTCCGACACGCCGCCGGAATTTCCGTTCGTGGCCCTGCTGGTGTCGGGCGGGCACACCCAGCTGATGCTGGTGTCCGGCGTCGGGCGCTACACCCTGCTGGGCGAAACGCTCGACGACGCGGCGGGCGAGGCCTTCGACAAGACCGCCCAGCTGCTGGGGCTGGGCTATCCGGGCGGGCCCGCGCTGGCGGCGCTGGCGGCCACCGGCGACGCCGGCCGCTTCAGTTTGCCGCGGCCGATGCTGAATTCGGGCGACTTCGATTTCAGCTTTTCCGGGCTCAAGACCGCGGTGTTGACGCTGGTGCGCAAGGTCGGGCTGGGCGAGGCGGCGGACATCGCGGCGGCGTTCCAGGTCGCGGCGGTGGAGGTGCTGGTGAAAAAAAGCCTGGCGGCCTGTGCGCACAGCGGCGCGACGCGGCTGGTGGTGGCGGGCGGCGTCGGCGCCAACGCGCACTTGCGCGAGCGGCTCACGCGCGACGCGGCTACGCGCGGCATCCGCGTGTTCTATCCGCGGCTGGAGTTCTGCACCGACAACGGCGCGATGATCGCCTACGCTGGCGCGCAGCGGTTGGTGGCGCAGGCGCGTTCGATTCCGGATCTGACGTTTGCGGTCAAGCCGCGCTGGGAACTGGCGACGCTCGACGCCGTGTGACGGGCCGCCAGGTCACGCCGATTCAAGGCTGAAAGATCGGGTAGGCCTCGCGCAAGGCCTTCAGCCATTTTTCGCTGCCGGTGAGTTGCGCGATCTGTTCCGGAAACAGTAAAAATCCGATCAGCACCGCCATCAGGCAGACCAGAATAAGTGTGCCAAAAATGCTTTCCGGCCGCAGCACGCCCCAGTAGCGGCTGGCCAGAAACAGCGCGTCCTTCTTGTGTTCCGACATCAACAGCCAGCGTCGCAGCAGCTTGACCGCGAGGTAGGCCGCATAGCCGCCCATCAGCGAGGCGAACACAATGCGGAAGAGGGCGAACACGTCGATTCCGCCGCCCAGATACTGGTGGTACAGCCAGGACACGAAGCCAAGCGACAGCGACGCCAGGATGGCGATGGCGACGTTGATGAACAGCCGCCGCCGCTCGCGCGCGAGGTCGCGCTGCCGCTCGATGAAGAAGCTGTCGATCTCGCGCTTGAAGTACTCGACCTTTTCCTGCACCAGCCCCGAGATTTCCGATTTGGCGTGGACGATGCGCGCGTCCATCACGGTGCTGAGTCTTTCCCCTGCGTAATCGACCATTTCGCGCACATCGTCCTTGGTGAACTGGCGCTGCGCGTGAAGTTCCTCCGAAATTTTGTCGAGCTTGGTGTCGATTTCCTGGCTGGCGCGCCAGATGACATCCTTCAGTTCGGTGCCGGCCTGCAGGACGCCGTCCTTCACCACCTCCGACAGCCGCTCGCTCGCGCGGTCGATCGCCTCGCGCGACACCTCGGCGAGGCTGTCCTTTGCGTGCTCGATGGTTTTGTCGAACAGGGCCATATTCGTGGGCCGGGTCAGGAGCGGACGCCGATGCGTCCTTCCCCGCCGTTGACCAGTTTGATGAGGTTGCGCTTATGACGATAGACCAGCAGCAGCGCGATCGCCAGCACGGCAATCGCGGTATGTCCCCAGCCCATCAGCAGCCCGGTGTAGACTGGGGCGAGCACCGCGGTGGTCACGGCGGCGAGCGAGGAAATGCGGAACACCCCCGCCATCAACAGCCAGGTCAGCAAACACGCCAGTCCGAGCCAGGGGTTGAGGCCGACCAGCACGCCGAGCGCGGTGGCGACGCCCTTGCCGCCCTTGAACCCGAAAAACACCGGGTAGAGGTGGCCGATAAACACGGCCAGCGCACACAAGAGCACGATGCTGTCGTCGAGACCGAACTGCGGCGCCAGCGCACGCGCCAGCACCACCGCCACCCAGCCTTTCAACGCGTCGCCGAGCAGCGTCAGCACCGCAGCCGTCTTGCGTCCGCTGCGCAGCATGTTGGTGGCACCGGGGTTGCCCGATCCGTATTCGCGTGGGTCGGGCAGGTGCATGGCGCGGCTGACGATGACGGCAAACGACAACGAGCCCAGCAGATAGGCGGCAGCAACAAACAGCAGCGTGATCATAGTGAAGTCAGTAAAATGGCGGGTTTTGGTTGAGCCCACGGGGGCTGACGATGGATATTCTATTTCTGCGGGACTTTCGTCTCGAACTGATTATCGGCATATACGAGTGGGAACGCAAAGTGCCGCAGCCGGTGCGGCTCGATCTGGAGATCGGGCTGCCTGACAGCAAGGCCGGCGGCACCGACAACGTCGCCGACACCATCGATTACGGCGCGGTGGCCACGCGGGTAAAGGACTATCTGCGCCATGCGCCGCAGCCGATCACGCTGGTCGAGTCGGTCGCCGAGCACGTGGCCGCGATCGTGCGCGACGAGTTCGGCGCGCCGTGGGTGAAGGTGTCGGTCACCAAGTTCGCCATCGTGCCCGGCATCAAGGAATTGGGGATCACCATCGAGCGCGGCGCGCGCCTGTGATTGAGCAGATCGCCGCCGGCCCTTTTGCAGGCGCGGCGGCCATCCTGCTGGTGGCGTATTTCATCCGTGGCATCACCGGCTTTGGCTCGGGGCTTATTTCGGTGCCCTTGCTTGCATTGTTCCTGCCGCTGAAATTCGTCGTGCCCTTGATCCTGCTGCTGGATTTCACCGCGTCGATCGTGATCGGCGGCTTCAATTTCAAGCGCGTGAAATGGGACGAGGTCGGGGTGCTGATCCCGTTCGGCATGGTGGGCGTGATCCTGGGCACCAGCCTGCTGGTCAATCTGCCGCCCGAACCGATGCTGATTGCGCTAGCCGCGTTTGTCTTCGTCTTCGCGATGCGCAGCCTTCTCAACCTACATGGCGACAAGCTGATCTCGCGCGGCTGGGCCGTGCCGGCCTCGCTCACTGGCGGCACCGTGGGCGCCTTGTTCGGCACCGGCGGGCCGCCCTACGTCATCTACCTGAGCCACCGCATCCGTGACAAAAGCGAATTGCGGGCGACCTTCTCGGCGCTATTCTTCACCGAGGGCCTGACGCGAATCGGCAGCTTTCTGGTGGCCGGGCTGCTGATGACGGCTTCGGTGTGGGTCGCGTTTTTTGCCGCGCTGCCGCTCGTGCTGGGTGCGCTCTACCTGGGCGGACGCGTGCATGTCGGAATCAGTCCGGCGCAGATGGCGCGGCTGGTTGGCGTATTGTTGCTGGTGTCGAGCGTGTCATTGTTATTCAAGGCCTTGTCTGTATGAGTGAACTCGATTCGCTGCATTTCCAGTCCGTCTCATTCACCGGGCATGCGCCCGGCCCGTGCGTGATTGTGCTGGGTGCGGTGCACGGCAACGAAACCTGCGGCACCCAGGCGATCCGCCGGGTGATCGCGGAGATCGAATCCGGCCAGCTGGGCATCGTCGCCGGCAGCCTCACCTTCGTTCCGGTCGCCAACCCGCTGGCCTACGCCCGCAAACAGCGCATGGGCGACCGCAATCTCAACCGCACCCTGGCGCCGACCGACGCGCCGGCCGAGTATGAGGACCGCATCGCCAACTGGCTGTGCCCGCTCCTGGCGCAGCACGATGTGCTGCTCGACCTGCATTCGTTCCATACCGCCGGCCAGCCATTCGTCATGCTGGGGCCGCAGGACAACCGCGGCACCCTGGAGCCGTTCGCGCGTGCGGCGGAGGAAACCGCGCTGGCGCTGCGACTGGGCGTGCACCGCTTCGTCGATGGCTGGCTCGACACCTACGCCGCCGGCGTCGCGCGCCGCCTGGCGGCAGGCGCGTCGTCGCGCGAGGCCGACGTGAACTACGGGGTGGGCACGACCGAATACATGCGCGCGCAGGGCGGCGTCGCGCTCACGCTGGAATGTGGCCAGCACGACGACCCGGCCGCCCCCGACGTGGCCTACCGCGCGATCCGCAACACGCTCACCCATCTGCGACTGAGCGCCGCACCCGCGCCGACCCCCGTGGCCGACACCGAGGCGCTGCGCCTGTACCAGGTCGTCGACCGCGGCCATGCGGCGGATGCCTTTGCGCGCGACTGGTCCAGCTTCGACCGGGTGCACGCGGGCGAGGTCATCGGCACGCGCCACGACGGCACCCCCGTGGTGGCGGACAGCGATGGCTATATCGTCTTTCCCAACCCCAATGCGCTGCCGGGACAGGAGTGGTTCTACCTCGCCAAACGCAGCACGCGGGTGTGATTGCATCCCGCTTCAGCCGCTCTCGCCTATAAAAGAGACGGTCGGATAGGATGGCCAGGACTGATCCACAACCGATGGGGTAAGCATCGAACGCACATGGGACAGGAAATCAACCGCACCCGCTTTTCAGAAGCGGACCTTGGACAGTTTTCCGCCCGGCTGACGGAGGAGACGGCCGCGCTGCGCGCGTTTGCCCAGGCCGGCGGATTCGAGGATGCGCGCCACGTCGCCGGGTTCGAGCTCGAAGCCTGGCTGCTCGATCACGCCGGCCGCCCTAATCCCGTCAACGAAGCCTACCTGCGTGCGCTGAGCGATCCGCTGGTGGTGCCCGAACTGTCGCGTTTCAACGTCGAGCTGAACGCGCCGCCGCTGGAGATGGGGGCGGGCGTGCTGGCCGCCATGGAGGAGTCCCTGCTGACCACCTGGGACCGGTGCCAGCAGGTGGCGCACGGCATGGATGCGGTGCTGGCGATGATCGGCATCCTGCCGACCATCCGCGACGAGGATCTGTGCCTCGCCAACATGTCGGCGATGAACCGCTTCGACGTGCTCAACACGCAGGTGTTGCAGCAGCGTGGCGGCGCGCCCATCCGCATCGACATCGCGGGCACGGATCAGCTTCACCTGCGCCGGCCGGACGTCATGCTGGAGGCCGCCACCACCTTGTTCCAGCTGCACCTGCAGGTGTCCTTCGATCTGGCGGGCCGCTACTACACGCCTCGCTGATCACCCGCGCGCCGCTGCTGGCGGCGGCGGTCAATTCGCCGCTCTTGTTCGCCGCGAACTGAAACACGGCGATCTGCTGGGCCGGGTGCGGCCGGGCAGCCCGGCCAGGCTGCAGGCGCTGGATGAAAACGGCGCAGAGATCGGCGACCGCCTGTTTGATTACAGTTGATTACAGCCGCGGCGAGATCACCCTGAGGAAGCCGCTGATGCCGGCGATGCTGACACGCGACGAACAGGTGATCCGCCAGGACTGCCTGTGCTATCTGATGGAACGGATCAGGACGCCCGCCTGAGTCAGCCGCGCGGATGGTGGGCCGCGTGGAGCTGCTTCAGCCGTTCGCGCGCCACGTGAGTGTAGATCTGCGTGGTGGAAATGTCGCTGTGCCCGAGCAGCATCTGCACCACCCGCAGGTCGGCGCCGTGATTCAGCAGGTGGGTGGCGAAGGCGTGGCGCAGCGTGTGCGGCGACAGTGGCCGGGTGATTGCGGCGGTGCGCGCGTGCCGCTTGATGAGATACCAGAACGCCTGCCGCGTCATGCCGCCGCCGCGCGCGGTCACGAACACCGCATCCGAGAGCTGATGCTCCAGCAGCAGCGGTCGCGACTCCGCCAGATAGCGCTTGAGCCACAGCACCGCCTCCTCGCCCAGCGGCACCAGCCGGTCCTTGTTGCCCTTGCCGGTCACGCGCAGCACGCCATCGTTGAGATTCACCGCCATCAGCTTCAGCCCCACCAGTTCCGACACCCGCAGGCCGGTGGCGTACAGCGTTTCCAGCATCGCACGGTCGCGCAGGCCCAGCGGGGTATTGATGTCGGCGCTGTCGAGCAGGCGTTCGACGTCGGCCTCGGTCAGCGTCTTCGGCAGCGAGCGGGGCAGCTTGGGACTGTCGAGACTGAGGGTGGGATCCAGGGCGATCAGGTTTTCGCGCAGCAGATAGCGATAAAAGCGTCTCAGCGCCGAGATATAGCGCGCCGCGCTGCGCGGCTGCGCGCGGCCGGCGAAGCACCACGCCAGATAGCCCTCGATGTCGCCCGCCACGGCAGCATCCAGGCGATGCGCGCGTTCCTTTTCCAGCCAGCCGCCGAAGGTTCGCAGGTCGCGCCGGTACGCCGCCAGCGTCAGGTCCGTCAGCCCGTCTTCCAGCCACAGGTGATCGCAGAACCGGTCAATCAGCGCGTCGTTCATGCGCCAGCAGCCAGTTTTTCACGTCCAGCGGCGTGCCGCTGGACGAATGCATGAAGCCGCCCAGCCCATTGGCTGCCAGAACACGGTGGCAGGGGATGAGAATGGGCAGGGGATTGGCCCCGCACGCCTGCCCCACCGCACGCGGCGCGGTGCCGAGTTGCTTGGCCAGCACGCCGTAGGTGGTCGGCTGCCCGGCTGGAATTGCCATCAGCGCCCGCCACACCCGTAGCTGGAACGGCGTTCCCGTCGGCAAAAAAAGCACATCGAACGGGTGGGCAGGATTGCCCCAGTAGGCGTCCAGTTCGCCGGCCAACTGGCGTGCGCACGCATCCAGCCGTGTGGACGCGGGGAGGTCTGCAGTCAGAAAATCCAGCCGCGTCAGCGCGCCGCCGGTAAAGCAGACGCCGAGGCGGCACATCGGGGCAGGAAGGATGGCATCGTACGCTTGCATGAGCGCATATTAAACCAGGGATTTGCCATCAAGCGCAGAAATCCCGGCAACGGGGAATGGATGAATCTGGGGTGATTCGGCACTGAAGCTGCTACGGAGTTGAATTCGGAATAGGCCCTGCCTGTTACCGGCCAGCTACGGACGGTCGGCATCACGGGTCAAAGGGCTGCTCCTGTCGTGAATCAGAAATACCGAAACATAAAACGGCGTCTTTTTCCGCATGGCGGCGTTGCTCGTCGTTGCCATAGAGCCAGCCATGTCGCCTCCTCGCGCCTTGCCCCGCGAAAAATCCATCCGTTTTCTTTGTCCCGCTATTTCTGATTCACGACACTAGGCTGAAGATTCCAACAGTTGTCGGAACAGGAGAAGCAAGATGAAACAGAACATGGGTGGGGTGGACAAAGTTATTCGCCTCGTCGTGGCCGCGATCATCGCGGCCCTGTATTTCACAGGTCAGATCACCGGGACGGCAGCGATCATTCTGGGCATCATCGCGGTGGCATTCTTGGTGACCAGCCTCATTGGCTGGTGTCCGACCTACGTGCCGTTCGGCATTTCCACGAAGAAGACGGACAAGACGCTGCGCTAAACGCCGAGGGCTCCGGCCGTGTTCTGCCGGAGCCGGGGCAATACACGGGATCAAACATGCTCCTCACGAATGCGGGCACTCGGCCGGCTCACTTGTCGGGCTCGAAGATTTCCGCAGGCAACTTCAGCTCCCCGTTCGACTTGAAGTGCACGCGATCGAACGCCGCTCCGGCGAGTTCTCCGCTTACTTCATAGGCGAGCTTGTCACGGTATCCGTTGGTCATGACGCCGACGGCCTGGCGCGCGATGTGGAACAAGGAAATGCTCACCGGGACGCCGACGATGGCCTCGCCAAAGCGCGGCACGCTGCCGACAGCGTCGCTCACACCCGTGGCGAAGCGCTTGCCTTGCACATCCATCCGGACTGACACGCCATTGAAATCCAGAGGCAGGTCGTTGGGGTTTTGAATCCGCAGCTTGAGCAGCATTCGCATCTCCAGTCCCTCACCCTGAAGCGGCTCAACGCCGGCGATGATCACCTGGATGGGCTCGTGGCGCTGAAGGCTGGCGCAGCCGGCCAACAGAAGCGCGCCGCAGGCAAGCAATACGCGCAAAGCGGCCCGGCTGATTGACATGATGATCTCCTCGCAAGGACAAGGTCTGGAATGGAACCAAGGTCTGGAATGGAACGGAGTGTGTCGCCTGATACGCCTCAGTTTAGCCGACCTTTCGGGACTCGCGGTTCAGAGGCATCTGCCTCAACCGGAATAAAGGGAGGTCGGGCGTCAGGCGCGCGCCTCGCACGTGGCCTTCAGGCGCCCCAACGCCTTCGGCCACGTCTCCTGCATGAAGGATTCCATTTCCTCGGGCGTCTCGACGTCGATGACGAGTTCGGTGCCGCCGTCGACATCCTTGAATTCGTATTTCTCCCAGGCGTCGCCCCACCGACGCGCGTCTTCACTCTGCGTGTCCTCGTTGCCGTTCTTGACGGTGCCGAGGTGGTGGATCGAAACAAACTCGTAGGGCCGGTTCTCCTCGATGGTCGAGAACATGCCTTCGCCTTTGGGGGTGAGGAAACGGATCTTCTGGCCCTGCTCCCACGAACCTTCGTAATACGAGCCTTCGGCGAAGTCGGACGTCTATCGTTTGAACCCCTCGGGGCCGAGCATGACGTCCCACACCCGCTGGCGCGGGGCGTGGATGAGCATGGTGTAGTGCAGCGTTTTTTTCATCGGACACCTCCCGACTGAGTGAACATCGAATGGCGCTTGCGCGTCGTCGCGATGAAGATGTCAGTCTAGAAAAGCCGTGGGTCGAGACAAGATGTGAAAAAAACCGATACCCGGACTTTCTCGGCTGCCCCGCGCACGGGGCAGCCGCCAGCCGGGCTCGGATGGCGTGCACCGCGACGCGTCGGACGTAAAAATCGTGAGACTCACGCGTGGCACATTGAGCGTCCACTTGGCGCAATCGGGCTTGAGTACGGCAGGTGCGCTCGCGAACATGGCCGAATAAAAGCGGGTGGCCGCGGCCAGATCATGGACCGGGAAATTTACTTGCCGGGCACTCATGCGGCTTTTCTCACGCTGCGAGCAAAGACGCGTCGCGTCGGAACGTGAAGCATTGGCAGGCTGGGTGAAGGCATCGCGGGGCGATCGGAATGCGCTTGAGGCATTCCAAGATCGCCCAGCAGGCGCATGACCTGCCAGCGCACCCTGGCCGCCAGTTCGGCCGCAGACTCGGTTCCGTCGACGTCGAGATCCCAGTCGATCCGCCCGCCGCAGTGGCCGCCGCAGTGGTAGGCGACGCGCGGGCCCGGATCGCCCGGCGTATGAATTACCACGACCAGGTCTGCCGGAGCGCCGTTGGATGCTGCGCTTCGATCCGCGTCACCGCGGGCAGCGGCTTTGGCCGCCAGGCAGCCGTGCGCCAGGCGGTTCGTCCAGCGTGCCGCCAGCTGCGCGGCCAGGCCGCCACCGGCTGCAACAAACAGCACCTGTAGCCCGCGCCGAGCGCCCTGTTTGGTCGTTTCCTGCCAGCCTGTGTTATGCATCGTCTTGCCCCCGTCCGTGTTCTCGATGCCGGCACCCTAGCAAGCGGCAGTGACACGTTTGTGACAGGCGCGGCACGCCTTGATTTGGAAAGCCCCCCCGCCAATGCAACTGAAATATTTCTGTAATAATTCTGAAAAATTTCTGCAACGTCCGGCTCTTAGTATCGCGTTGTTCAGCCAATTGTGGTTCGATCAACAACCTGTTCAAGGAGCCTTTATGTCTGTTTCCAAGCGTGTTTACTTCAAACTGGCGGGCGTGGCCGCTGCCCTGGCCATTGGCGCGACTGCCTCGCTCTCGGCGCTGGCCGTCGACATCACGGGCGCGGGTGCAACCTTCCCCTACGCCGTCTACACCAAGTGGGCCGAGGCCTATCAGTCTGCGACCGGCAACAAGGTTAATTATCAGGGCATTGGTTCGTCGGGCGGCGTCAAGCAGATCCGCGCCAAAACCGTCGATTTCGGCGGCTCCGATGCACCGGTGAACGGAGCCATCCTCGACGAAGTCGGCCTGGTTCAGGTGCCGACCGTGATGGGCGGCGTCACCATCGTCACGAACATCCCGGGTATCAAATCCGGCCAACTGAAACTGGACGGCGTGACCGCCGCCGACATCTTTCGCGGCGCGATCACCAAGTGGAACGACCCGGCCATCGCCAAGCTGAACCCCGGCGTTGCGCTGCCTGACCTGGCCATCACCGTGTCGCACCGTTCGGACGGTTCGGGCACCACCTACGCATTCACCCACTACCTGGCCAAGCAGTCGATGGCCTTCCAGAGCGAAGTCGGCGCAGGCAACACGGTGAACTGGCCGGCCAATGCGGTGGGCGGCAAGGGCAACCCGGGGGTCGCTGCCAACGTGCAGAAGATCAAGGGCACGATCGGCTATGTGGATATCGCCGATGC
>JBAQND010000144.1:0-27752 GCA_049303455.1 Thiobacillus sp. | reverse complement strand
GCATGGTCAAGGAACTGCGCGAAAAAACCGATGCGCCGATGATGGATTGCAAGAAGGCGCTGTCGGAAGCCGGTGGCGACATGCGGAAGGCGGAAGAGATTCTGCGCGTGCGCTTCGGCAACAAGGCCGCCAAGAGCGCCGGTCGTGTGGCGGCTGAGGGCGTGGTGGCCATCGCGATCAGCGCCGACGGCAAGTCGGCCGCCATGCTGGAAGTCAACTGCGAAACCGATTTTGTGGCGAAGAACGACGATTTCCTGGCGCTGTCGAATGCGCTGGCCGAGATGGTGCTGAACCAGAAGCCGGCCGACGTTGCCGCGCTGTCCGCGCTGCCTTACAAGGGCAGCACGGTGGAGGCGGTGCGGACCGAGCTGGTCGGCAAGATGGGCGAGAACATGTCGGTGCGCCGCTTCGTTCGCCTCGACGGCCAGGGCAAGTTCGCCAGCTACATCCACGGCAACAAGATCGGCGTGCTGGTCGATGTGAGCGGCGACGAAGCGCTGGCGCGCGACATCGCCATGCACATTGCGGCGTCCAAGCCGAAGTCGCTGGATGCCTCCGGCGTGCCGCAGGATCTGATCGATACGGAACGCCGCGTCGCGATCGAGAAGGCCAAGGAAGCCGGCAAGCCGGAAGCCATGCTGGAAAAGATTGCCGATGGCACGGTGCAGAAATACCTCAAGGAAGTCACGCTGCTGTCGCAGCCCTTCGTCAAGGACGACAAGCAGAGCGTCGAGCAGGTGCTGAAGTCGAAGAACTCGCAGTGCCACGGTTTCGTGATGTACGTGGTGGGCGAGGGCATCGAGAAGAAAGTGACCGATTTCGCCGCCGAAGTCGCGGCGGCCTCCCAGGTCTGATCGCCGATGGCGCCGGTTCGACGTATCCTGCTGAAGCTGTCCGGCGAAGCCCTGATGGGGCCGGATGGCTTCGGCTATCACGCTGAAACCATGGCCGGCTTCGTCGCTCAGGTTCGCGAGGTAGTGGCGCTCGGGGTGCAGGTCGGCATCGTGGTCGGCGGCGGCAACCTGTTCCGCGGCGCCACCGGCGCCTTGTCCGGGATGAACCGCGCGACCGCCGATTCGATGGGCATGCTGGCCACCGTGATGAATGCGCTGGCCTTCAAGGATGCCTTGCAGCAGGCCGGCGTCGATACGCGGGTGCAGACTGCGGTCCATATCGCGCATGTCGGCGAGGACTTCGATCGCGACGCGGCGGTGCGCCACCTGGAAGCGGGGCGGGTGGTGATTTTCGGCGGTGGTACGGGCAACCCCTTCTTTACCACGGATACGGCTGCGGCGCTGCGCGCCGCCGAGATCGGCGCCGACCTGTTGCTGAAGGCGACCAAGGTCGACGGCGTCTACACGGCCGATCCGATGAAGGACGCAAGCGCCCGGCGCTACGAAACGCTCTCTTTCGATGAGGCGATCGCCAATAATCTGGCGGTGCTCGACACCGCCGCTTTTGCCCTGTGTCGCGAACAGAATCTGAACCTGGTCGTGTTCAATGTCTTCAAGCCCGGCGCGCTGCGTCGCGTGGTGATGGGCGAAGACGAAGGCACGCGCGTGACCTTAAGTTGAGGAGTTGAAATGGCTGAAACCAACATCGCCGAGATCAAGCAAGCCGCCGAACATAAAATGGGCAAGACGCTGGAAGCGTTGAAGAACGATCTGGCCAAGGTTCGCACCGGGCGCGCCCACACCGGTATTCTCGATCACGTCATGGTCGAATACTACGGCAGCCCGACCGCGGTGCCGCAAGTGGCCAACGTGTCGCTGGTCGACAGCCGCACGCTTGGCGTGCAGCCGTATGAAAAAAACATGGTCGCCAAGATCGAGAAGGCGATTCGCGATGCCGATCTCGGCCTCAACCCGTCCACTTACGGCGACATCATACGAGTGCCGATGCCGTCGCTGACCGAAGAGCGCCGCCGCGATCTGATCAAGGTGGTGCGCAACGAAGCCGAAGCCGCGCGCGTCGCGGTGCGCAACATCCGCCGCGATGCCAACGGCACCGTCAAGGACATGGTCAAGGCCAAGACCGCGACCGAGGACGAAGAGCGCCGCACCCAGGACGAGGTGCAGAAGTTGACCGACAAACACATCGGCGAGATCGACAAGATGCTGGCCGACAAAGAGAAAGACCTGCTCGCAGTCTGAGCCGATCCTGCGTGTCCACCCTGGCGAAGAAAACGATTCCGGCAAGCACCGATGTGCCGCGGCACATCGCCATCATCATGGATGGCAATGGCCGCTGGGCGAAACGCCGGCTGATGCCGCGCGTGGCCGGACATCGCAAGGGGGTCGAGGCGCTGCGGGGCGTGATCCGCGGCTGCGCCGAACGTGGCGTGCCGCACCTCACGGTATTTGCCTTCAGCTCGGAAAACTGGCGGCGCCCGCAGGAAGAAGTCACCCTGCTGATGGAGTTGTTCATGCGCGCGCTGGAGAACGAGGTCGCGCGGCTGCATGAAAACGACATCCGCTTTCGCGTCATCGGCGATCTGTCGGGTTTTTCCGGGCGCATCCAGGCCCTGATCCGCGACGCCGAAGCGCTGACGCGCGACAACACCCGTCTCACCTTCACCGTGGCGGCCAATTACGGCGGGCGCTGGGACATCGTGCAGGCGGTGAAGAAGCTGATGGCGGCGGGCGTGACGGCGGACGTGCTGGATGAAGCCGCGCTGGCGCAGCAGCTCAGCATGGCCGAAGCGCCCGAGCCGGATCTGTTCATCCGCACCGGCGGCGAACAGCGCATCAGCAATTTCCTGCTGTGGCAGCTGGCCTATACCGAACTGTATTTCACCGACGCGCTGTGGCCCGATTTCGACGCGGCGGCACTGGAGGAGGCGATTGCCTCCTACCGCACCCGTGAACGTCGTTTTGGCCGCACCAGCGAACAGGTTCAAACCGCGTCGTGACGACATTCGAGGCACTGCATCCATGACACCGCTTTTCAGACGGGTGCTCACCGCCGCACTGTTGCTGGCCGTGTTCGTGCCGGCCGTGCTGTGGGCGCCTGCGTGGATATGGGCCATCCTGATGGCCGGGCTGATTGGCATGGCCGCGTATGAATGGGCACGCCTGAGCCATTTTCCGCCGCTGTCCGCGCGCGCCTATGCAGGCCTGCTGACGCTGGCTGCGCTGGTTCTGCCCCCGCTGCTGGGCGCGGACTGGCCGATCTACCAGCGCGCGCTGATCCTGCTTGCCGTTGGCTTCTGGCTGGTCGTCGCGCCGCTGTGGCTGCTGGGGCGCTGGCATGCGCCGCAGCCCTTCGTGCGGGCCGTGGTCGGCGTCGTGGTGCTGGTGCCGACCTGGGCGGCGCTGCTGTATTTGCATGCGCGCGGCCCCGGCGTGCTGCTCGGCGTGATGGCGATCGTGTGGATTGCCGACACCGCCGCGTATTTTACCGGCCGCCGCTTCGGCCGCCACAAGCTTGCGCCCGTCATCAGCCCCGGCAAGACCTGGGAAGGCGTGGCGGGGGCGCTCGCCGCGCTCGCGCTGTATGCCGGTGTCCTCAGTGGGCTGTCCGGGATGCCGCTGCTGTCGCTGCTGCTCGTGGTGTCCGGCCTGCTCTATGTGTCGGTGCTGGGCGACCTGTTCGAGTCCTGGATCAAGCGTCTTTCCGGCATGAAGGACAGCGGCAGCATCCTGCCCGGTCATGGCGGGGTGCTCGACCGCATCGACGCCCTGACCTCCACCCTGCCGATCGCCACCGGCCTGTTGATGTGGCTGGAGCGTTCCGTATGACGACTGTCGGCATGAAGCCGCGCGTCCTCACCGTTCTGGGCGCCACCGGCACGATCGGCGTCAATACGCTCGACGTGGTGGCGCGCCATCCCGGGCGCTTCGAGGTTTTCGCCCTGACCGGTGCGACGCAAGTCGAGCGCATGCTCGGGCAATGCCGCATCCATCGTCCGCGCTTTGCGGTGATGAGCGAGCCGGCGGCCGCCGCCGCCCTGCGCGCGCGGGTTGCCGAAGAGGGCCTGACGGTCGAGGTGCTGGAGGGCGCCGCGGCCCTGATCGAGGTGGCCACCGCACCCGAGGTCGACACCCTGATGGCGGCCATCGTTGGTGCCGCCGGCCTGCCGGCCACGCTGGCGGCGGCGCAGGCAGGCAAGCGCATCCTGCTCGCCAACAAGGAAACCCTGGTGGTCTCCGGCCAGCTGTTCATGGACGCCATCGCCGCCAGCGGCGCCGAGCTGCTGCCGATTGATTCCGAGCACAACGCCATCTTCCAGGCGCTGCCGCGCGACTTCAACGGCGACTTCCAGCAGGCCGGGGTGAAGGCGTTGTGGCTCACCGCCTCCGGCGGTCCCTTCCGCACGCTGTCGGCCGAGGCGATCGCTGCCGCCACCCCCGCGCAGGCGGTGGCGCATCCCAACTGGGTGATGGGGAAGAAGATTTCGGTCGATTCGGCGAGCCTGATGAACAAGGGGCTCGAGGTGATCGAGGCGCGCTGGCTGTTCAACGCCCGTCCCGAGCAGATCAAGGTGGTGGTGCATCCGCAGAGCATCGTGCACTCGATGGTCGAATACGCCGACGGCTCGGTGATCGCGCAGATGGGGGCACCGGACATGCGCACGCCGATCGCCTACGCGCTGGGCTTTCCCGAGCGCATCGAGGCCGGCGTCTCCGCGCTCGACCTGATGGGCCGGCAGCTCACCTTCGAGGCGCCCGACACCGCGCGCTTTCCTTGTCTGCAGCTGGCGTTCGACGCGCTCGCCGCCGGCGGCAACGCCGCAGCCGTGCTGAATGCCGCCAACGAAGTGGCGGTCGCGCGCTTTCTCGACGGCGCGGTGGCGTTTGGCGCCATTGCCGCCAGCATTTCCCACACCCTCGACACGCTGGCGGGCGGGGCGGTCGATACGCTGGACGATCTGCTCGAAGCCGACCGCCAGGCGCGCAGCGTGGCCGCAGCCTATCTGGAGGCGCGATGAGCACGCTCTACACTGTTCTGTGGTTCCTGGTCGCCATCGGCATCCTGGTGGTGGTGCATGAATTCGGCCACTACCTCGCCGCGCGGCTGGCCGGCGTCAAGGTGCTGCGCTTTTCGGTCGGCTTCGGCAAACCCTTGCTGAGCCGCCGCTTTGGCCGCGACCAGACCGAATGGGTGCTGTCCGCGCTGCCGTTCGGCGGCTACGTCAAGATGCTGGACGAGCGCGAGGGCGAAGTCCCCGCCGCGGAAGCGCACCGCAGCTTCAACCGGGCCACCGTGTGGCGCCGCATCGGCATCGTTTCGGCAGGCCCGATCGCCAACTTCCTGCTCGCCATCGTGTTTTACTGGGCGCTGTTCCTGAACGGACTGCCGGCAATCAAGCCGATGATCGGCGAGCCGCCCGCAGGCACACCGGCCGCGCAGGTCGGCCTGGCGGCGGGCGACGAGATCCGTCGCGTCAACGGCAAGGACACGCCGTCGTTCCAGGATTTGCGGCTGAATCTGATGCGTGCGGGGGTGGCGGGTGACGCGCTCACGCTGGAACTGGCAGATGGCCGCGGCGTGCAGCTCGATGCCGCGCCGATGCAGACCGAGAACCTGGAACTCGACATCCTGCTTCCGCTGGGCATCGTGCGCTACGACCCGGTGCTCGATCCGGTGGTCGGCAGGGTGTTGCCGGACGGCGCTGCCGCGCGCGCAGGCTTTCAGCCGGGCGACCGGCTGCTCGCCGCCAACGGTGAACGGCTGGCGAGCTGGCAGGACTGGGTGCAGCAGGTTCGTCAGCATCCGGCCCAGCCCTTGCGCATCGAGTACGAGCGACAGGGGCAGCGCGGTGAGTTGACCGTCGTTCCCGAAGCCGTGGACGAAGCCGGCCAGCGCGTCGGCAAAATCGGCGCCGGCCCCCAAATTGATGAAGCGGTGCTGGCTGCGCTGATGACCGAAGTGCGCTACGGCCCGATCGACGCGTTCTGGCATGGTGCCGTCAAGACCTGGGACATGAGCGTGTTCACGCTTGAAATGATGGGGCGCATGGTGCTGGGCCAGGTGTCATGGAAAAACCTGTCCGGCCCGCTGACCATCGCCGATTACGCGGGGCAGAGCGCCGCCCTCGGCTGGATCAGCTTTGTCGGCTTTCTGGCGCTGGTGAGCGTGAGCCTCGGCGTGCTCAATCTGCTGCCCATCCCGCTGCTCGATGGGGGGCACCTCATGTATTATGTGGCCGAAGTTTTCACCGGTCGCCCGGTGTCCGAACGCACCATGGAAATCGGCAGCCGGATCGGCATGATCCTCCTGCTGCTGATGATGTCGTTTGCCCTGTTCAATGATTTGCAACGCCTGATAGGCGGATGAAAACAACCATGATCCTGAGCCGTTTGGCGCTTGCCCTTGCTGCCGTCTTTGCAGCGCAACCCGTGTTCGCCGGGGAGCCTTTCGTCGTCAAGGACATCCGGGTCGAGGGCATCCAGCGCACCGAGGCGGGCACGGTCTTCAGTTACCTGCCGGTCAAGGTCGGCGATATGATGACCGACGAGAAAACCGCGGCGGCGATCAAGGCGCTCTACGCCACCGGGTTTTTCAGGGATGTGCGGCTGGAAGCGCGCGACGGCGTGGTGATCGTCACCGTCGAGGAGCGCCCCTCGATTGCCACGATCACCCTGACCGGCATCAAGGAGTTTTCCGCGGACGACCTGAAGGCCGGCCTCAAGCAGACCGGTCTGGCCGAAGGTCGCGTGCTCGACCGCGCCATGCTGGACAAGGCCGAGCAGGAACTGCAGCGGCAGTATTTCAACCGCGGCAAATATGCGGTGGAAATCAAGTCCACGCTGACGCCGCTGGAGCGCAACCGGGTCGCGGTGCAGTTCGACGTGGTGGAAGGCGACAGCGCGAAGATCCAGCAGATCAACATCGTCGGCAACCAGGCCTTCAAGGAGAAGACCCTGCTGAAGGAGTTCGGCTCCACCACGCCGGGCTGGCTGACCTGGTACACCAAGAGCGACCAGTATTCCAAATCGCGTCTGGCGGGCGACATCGAGGCGCTGCGCTCGTTCTACCTCAATCGCGGCTATCTCGAATTCAATGTCGACTCCACCCAGGTGTCGATTTCGCCCGACAAGCAGGGCATCTACATCACCGTCAATGTCACCGAGGGCCCGCAATACAAGGTGTCCGACGTCAAGCTGGCGGGGCAGATGCTGGTACCCGAAGCGGAACTGCAGAAACTCATCACCATCAAGGCGGGCGAGGTGTTCGTGCGCGACCGCCTGACCGAGACCACCAAGAAAATCGGCGACCGCCTCGGCAACGATGGTTATGCGTTTGCCAACGTCAATGCGGTGCCCGAGCTCGACAAGGAAAAGGCCACGGTCGCCTTCACCCTGTTCGTCGATCCCGGTCGTCGCGTCTACGTCAACCGCGTCAACGTGGCGGGCAACGCCAAGACCCAGGACGAAGTGGTGCGCCGCGAAATCCGCCAGATGGAAGGCGCCTATTACGACGCCGAAAAGATCAACCGGTCGCGCGACCGCCTGAACCGGCTGGGCTACTTCAACGAAGTCAACATCGAAACGCCAAGCGTGCCGGGCACCACCGACCAGGTCGACGTCAACGTCAGCGTGACCGAGAAATCGACCGGCAATATCATGCTGGGCGCCGGTTTTTCGTCGTCCGAAGGCCTGGTACTGTCGGGTTCGGTGTCGCAGAGCAACGTCTTCGGCACCGGCAACCGGGTGTCGGCGCAAGTCAACTCGGGCAGTGTCAACACCGTGTATTCGCTGTCGTACACCAACCCCTACTACACCATCGACGGTGTCAGCCTGGGCTATGACGTGTACCGGCGCGATGTCGATTCATCTTCGCTCGATAACGTCGCCGAATACAAGACCTCCACCTATGGTGCGGGTGTGCGCTTTGGCCTGCCGGTCAACGAACGCGACTTCATTTCGTTCGGCCTGACCTACGAGCAGATCTCGCTTGAAGTTGATCCTACTGTTGTGGATAAAGATGTGGGTCCCACGCAGTACCAACAGTTCGTCGGCGACAGCGGCAGCCGTGATGACGACACGGTTCGCTTGGATACCGCGTGGGCGCGCGATACCCGCAACAGCTTCCTGTTCCCGACCAAGGGTGTGTTTCAGCGGGTGGCGGCAGAAATCGGCACCCCGGCTGGCAGCCTGCAGTATTACAAACTGTCCCTGCAGCATCAGCAATTTTTCCCGCTGAGCAATAGCTTCACCCTCATGTTGAACGCTGAAGCGGGCATCGGCGATGGCCTATCCGATCAAACTTTGCCTTTTTACAAGAATTTCTACGTGGGCGGCACCAGCTCGGTGCGCGGTTTTGAAAACGGCACCCTGGGCCCGAAGGACTCGCTGGGCGATGCGCTCGGCGGCGACATGCGCGTGGTCGGCAATGCGGAACTCTTCTTCCCCTTGCCGGGACTCAAGGACGACCAGTCGCTGCGCATGTCGGCCTTTATCGATGCGGGCGCCGCCTTCGGTCCGAATGATTCCAATGATAGGTTCGAGAACTTCGCCTTCGAGGACTTGCGCTATTCGGCGGGGATGGCGATTTTGTGGGTGTCGCCGTTCGGCCCGCTCAAATTCAGTCTGGCGCAACCGCTTGTCGAGAAGGATGGCGACAAGACCGAAGTGTTCCAATTCACCATGGGCAGTACGTTCTAGTGTTGCGAACCGGAAATAGCGGAACAAATGAAACAGATGGATTTTTTCGCCAGGCGAGGCGCGGACCCGCAGCCGTATGGGGTATACGGCAAGGGGCTGCAACGACGCATGGCGGAAAAAGACGCTGTTTCATGTTCCGTTATTTTCGATTCGTGACACTAGGCTTAGCCTAGGCTTAGCCTTACCGGAGTATGTGATGATGAAATTCAAGCAGCTTGTCGTGTCCCTGATCCTGGCGTCGGCCCTGGCGTCGGCCTTCGCGGCCGCGCCCGCCCTGGCCGATACCAAGATCGGTTTCGTCAACACCGAGCGCCTGTTGCGCGAAGCCCCGCTGTCGGTCGCCGCACAGAAGAAGCTGGAACGCGAATTCGCCGCGCGCGACCAGGAACTGCAGAAACTCGCCAAGCAGGCGCGTGATCTGCAGGCGCAGCTCGACAAGGACGGCGTGACCATGTCGGACAGCGAGCGCAAGGCGAAGGAGCGTGATCTCGGCAACCTCAATCGCGACCTGCAGCGTCAGGGACGCGAGTTCCGCGAAGACCTCAATCTGCGCCGCAACGAAGAACTGGGGCAGATCCAGGAGCGCGCGCGCAAGGCAATCCAGGACATCGCCCGCGCTGAAAAATTCGACCTGATCGTCGAACAGGCAGTCTACGTCGATCCCAAGAGCGACATCACCGATCGGGTGATGAAGGCGCTCGGTGGAAAATAAGGCCGGCGCCAAGCCCCAACTCGATTACAGAAAATAAACCGAACCGATGGCCGCAACCCTGACTGAGCTGGTCGCTCGTTTTGGCGGAGAGCTCGTGGGCGATGGTGCGCGGACGGTCAGCCAGGTGGCCCCGTTGGATCGCGCCACCCCGGACGAAATCGGCTTTATTTCGCAGGGCAAGTATCTGTCCCAGCTGGCCAATACGCGAGCCGGCGCGGTGATCCTGCCGGCGGACGCGCGCGACGCCACCGATCTGCCGCGCATCCTCACCGCCAATCCCTACCTGTATTTCGCGCGCGTGTCGGGCCTGCTCAACCCGCCGCCGCGGCCGCCTGCGGGGGTTCACCCCGCGGCGACGGTCGCGCCTGACGCGCAAATCGCCGCCGACGCCAGCATCGCCGCCGGTGCGGTGGTCGGCAGCGGCGCGGTGATCGGCGCCCGCACGGTGGTCGGCCCCAATTGCGTCGTCGGCGACCATGCCCGCATCGGCGCCGACTGCCTGCTGCATGCCAACGTCACCCTTTACCATCGCTGCGAAGTGGGGGACCGCACCATCCTGCATTCGGGCTGCGTGATCGGCGCCGACGGTTTCGGCTTTGCGCCCAACGAAGGCCGCTGGGAGAAAATTCCCCAGATCGGCCGCGTGCTGATCGGTGACGATGTCGAGGTCGGTGCCTGCACCACCATCGATCGCGGCGCGCTTGAAGACACGGTGATCGAGGAGGGCGTCAAGCTCGACAACCTGGTCCAGGTCGCGCACAACGTGGTGATCGGCGCCCACACTGCGATTGCCGCGTGCACCGGCATCGCGGGCAGCGCCAAGATTGGCCGTCACTGCATGATCGGCGGCGCGGCGATGATTTTCGGCCACATCGAGATTGCCGACGGCACCCGCATCTCGACCAATACCCTGATCACCAAGTCGCTGCCGAAGGCCGGCACCTACACCTCGGCACCGCCGTTCACCGAACACGAGGTCTGGCAGAAGAACGCCGTCCACATGCGCAACCTCGACAAACTGGTGAACCGCGTCAAGGCACTCGAAAAGAAGCTCAACGAAATCGAAAGCAAATCATGATCATGGACATCGAGCAGGTCATGCAGTACCTGCCGCACCGCTACCCCTTTCTGCTGATCGACCGTGTCACCGAGCTCGAAATCGGCAAGACCATTACCGCGATCAAGAACGTCACCATCAACGAACCGTTTTTTCCCGGCCACTTTCCCGTCTCACCGGTGATGCCCGGCGTGCTGATCCTGGAGGCGATGGCGCAGGCGGCTGCGATCCTGTCGTTCAAGACCAAGGACTACGCGCCTGAGGATATAGGCATCGTCTATTTTGCCGGCATCGACGGTGCGCGCTTCAAGAAGCCGGTCAAGCCGGGCGACCAGTTGGTGCTCAAGATCGCGATCGTGCGCGAGATGCGCGGCATCTGGAAATACACTGCACGCGCCGAAGTCGACGGCGTCCTGGTGGCCGAAGCCGAACTGATGGCCACCCTGCGCGACAAACCCTGACATGGGGACGATCCACCCCACTGCGCTGGTCGCGCCGGGTGCCCGGCTTGCCGACGATGTCGAGATCGGCCCCTATACGATCATCGGCGAACACGTCGAGATCGGCGCCGGCACCACGGTCGGCGCCCATGCCGTGATCACCGGCCACACCCGAATCGGTGTGCACAACCAGATATTCCACTTCGTCTCGCTCGGCGAGGCGCCGCAGGACAAGAAATACGACGGCGAGCCGACCCGGCTGGAAATCGGCGACTACAACGTGATCCGGGAATTCTGCACCTTCAACACCGGCACCATCCAGGACCGCGGCGTCACCACCATCGGCAGCCACAACTGGATCATGGCCTACGTCCACATCGCGCACGACTGCGTGGTAGGCGACCGCACCATCTTCGCCAACAATGCCTCGTTGGCGGGCCACGCCGAAGTCGGCGACTGGGCGATCCTCGGCGGCTTCACCGGTGTGCATCAGTTCTGCAAGATCGGCGCCCACGTGATGACCGGCATCTCCAGCGTGGTGTTCAAGGACATCCCGCCCTTCATCATGGCTTCCGGCCAGCCGGCCGCGCCGCATGGCCTCAACAGCGAAGGCCTCAAGCGGCGCGGGTTTTCCGCCGGGGCGCTGGCCGCCCTGAAGCGCGCCTACAAGATTCTCTACCGCGAAGGCAATACGCTGGCCGAGGCAAAAGCCAAGCTTGCCCCCGAGGCGGCCCAGCACGCCGAAGTGCAGCAGTTGCTCGATTTCCTCGCGCGCGCCGAGCGCGGCATCATCCGGTGATGGCAGCTTGGCGACATCATGAATTCGCACGCCCTCGCTTGTCTTTTGGCTGATATGAACGATTTTGTTCAGTCGGACGTAGGGTCGGCTACGCCGCTCCTTCTCAAAATGTCCCTATCAACCAAAATCCTGCGCAATCATCGTGCGAATTCATGATGTCCCCAAACTCGGAGCCATCGCCGGCGAAGCGTCCGGCGATCTCCTCGGCGCGCACTTCATTGCCGCTCTGAAACAGAGGCACCCCGATTTGCGCGCGGCCGGCATCGCCGGCCCGCGCATGGTCGAAGCCGGCGTCGAGGCGGTCTATCCGAGCGACAAACTCGCGGTCAACGGCTACGTCGAGGTGCTGCGCCACCTGCCGCAACTGCTGTGGATCCGCTCCCGCATTACCCGCTATTTCCTGCGCGAGCGGCCGCGCGTCTTCGTCGGCATCGATGCGCCGGATTTCAATTTCGCGCTGGAAGCGAAGCTCAAGCAGGCCGGCATTCCCACCGTGCATTTCGTCAGCCCGTCGATCTGGGCGTGGCGGCCGGAGCGCATTCACCGCATCAAGCAGGCGGTGTCGCATATGCTGGTGGTGTTCCCGTTCGAGGAACAGATCTACCGCGATGCCGGCATTCCCGTCACCTACGTCGGCCATCCGCTGGCAGACGTGATTCCCTTGCAGCCCGATACCGCTGCAGCACGCGCGGCGCTGGGGCTGGCCGACGGCCCGGTCATCGCGCTGCTGCCGGGCAGCCGGCTCTCCGAAGTGACGCGTCATGCGCGGCTGATGCTCGACGCGGCATTGCTTATTCGCCAGCGTCATGCCGACGCGCAGTTCGTGCTGCCCGCCGCGAGCGAGGCCGCCGCCCGGCTGATCCGACAGGCAGCTCGGGGACTCGATCTGCCGCTGCAGGTGCTGGATGGCCAGTCGCACACCGCGCTGGCGGCATGCGACGTGACGCTGGTGGCCTCCGGCACCGCCACCCTCGAAGCCGCACTGTTCAAGAAACCCATGGTCATCACCTATCGCGTGCCGGCGCTCACCGCCTACCTGATGCGCAAGAAGGCACTGCTGCCGTGGATCGGCCTGCCGAACATTCTGGCGCGCGATTTCGTGGTGCCGGAACGGGCGCAGGAAGACGCCACCCCGGAGAACCTGGCAAACGATGCGTTGGCCTGGCTGGACGATGCGCCGCGCCGGGAATCCGCCATTGAAACTTTCCGCATCATGCATTTGAGCCTGCGGCAAAACGCCAGCGCGCGCATCGCCGAGGCGGTGCAGCCTTATCTGGAGGGCGCATGACGCCGCGCCAGTCGGTCGTGCTGCAGGTGGGGCCGCTTGGCCTGTGCGGCGTTGATGAAGCCGGTCGCGGTCCGCTGGCGGGCCCGGTGATGGCGGCGGCGGTCATGCTCGACCCCGCGCAGCCGATCGACGGCCTGCGCGATTCCAAGAAGCTTTCAGCCGCCGCCCGCGAGCGCCTGGCCGACGAGATCCGCCTGCGCGCCGTCGCCTGGTGCGTGGCCGAGGCCAGCGTCGCCGAGATCGACCGATTGAACATCCTGCAGGCCACCCTGCTTGCAATGCAGCGCGCCGTGGCTGGGCTGGGGCGAGCACCGGACGACGTCTGGGTCGACGGCAACCGCTGCCCCAACTGGGCATGGCGCTCGCAGGCGGTGGTCAAGGGCGACGACAAGGTCGCCGCAATCGCCGCCGCCTCGATCCTCGCCAAGACCGTGCGCGACCAGTACATGCGCAGGCTGCACGACGAACACCCGGTCTACGGGTTCGCCCGGCACATGGGGTATGGCACCGCCTTGCATCTGGCTGCGTTGAAGGCCCATGGTGCGTGCCCGCAGCACCGCGGGAGCTTTGCCCCGGTTAAACTCATGCTCGATCAAGCCACTTTATTCTGAAATCCGAAAGGAAACGCTATGGCCCTGTCTTTGTTGCTGCATGTGCTGGGTGTCGTCGTCTGGGTCGGCGGCATGTTCTTCGCCTACCTGGCCCTGCGCCCGGTGGCGGCCAACGTGCTCGAACCACCACAGCGGCTTACCCTCTGGGCCGGCGTGTTTGGCAAGTTCTTCCCCTGGGTGTGGGCCTCGGTGGCGCTGATCCTGCTGACCGGCCTGCACATGCTGGTGAAAATCGGCGGCATGGCCGCGCCGCATTACGCCATGGCCATGCTGGTGCTGGGTGTCGTGATGATGCTGATTTTCGCGCACGTGTTCTTTGGGCCCTACAAGAAACTCAAACGCGCGGTCGGCCAGCAGAACTGGAAAGCCGGCGGCGCCGCGCTGGCGCAGATACGCATGCTGATCGGCATCAACCTTATCATTGGACTGGCGACCATCGCGGTGGTGTTTCTGGGGCGTGGCCTGATTTAGGGCGACCTTCCATGGGCCCATGGAAGGTCAAAGCAAGAAAGTCCGTCAGGGCTCGTCCTGCGGCGGCGCTGCCAGCAGGCTTTGAACAGCCTGCCGGATGGCGTCCGGCCGCGCCTCGCATTGCAGTTCGGCGTGGAACTGGCCATCTCGAAACAGGTATACCGTCGGCAGATGAAAAATCTCGAAGTAGCGCGCCATCCCGGTGGCTTCGCTGACGTCTACCTCAAACAGCGCCTGGATCGAACCGGATAGCGCATCCGGCAGCAGGCGCTTCCAAGCCCGGCACGAACCGCAGTGCGGCGCGCTGAAGAGCACGACGGCAATGCCGGAAACAGCGGCAAGGCGGGGATGAAAATCCCCCTCGGCCAAGCGCGAAAAAGTGGGCAGGATGGCGGTAGAATCGCGGCTTTCCTGCTGGCTGACACTCATGCTGTTTCTCGAACTCTTCGGTTACCTACTGCTCATCCTGGTGGCGGCGGAAATCTTTGTCAACGCGCTCGAACACCTGGGCGAGAAACTCAACATTTCGGAAGGTGTGACCGGCTCGCTGTTCGCCGCGGTCGGCACCGCCATGCCGGAAACCCTGGTGCCCTTGCTGGCAATTTTTGCCGGCACCGGCAATGCGGCGGTCAACCAGGAAATCGGCGTCGGCGCGATTCTCGGCGCGCCCTTGATGCTGTCGACGTTGACGCTGTTCCTGATGAGCGTGGCGGTGGTGAAGCGGCGGGGCCTGCTGGGCCACTTTACGCCCGAGAAGACCGGCCTCAAGCGCGACCTGGATTTCTTCCTGATGGCGTTCGTGCTGGCCTTTGTCGCCATGTTCGTTCCGCACGGCGAGGGCTGGGTGCGCGGGGCGATGGCCTTCGGCATGGTGACGATCTACTTCGTTTACGTGATGCTGACCTTGCGCGCGTCGGCCGGGCTGGTGGATGAGGGTCACGCCACCGAGGCGGGCTCGCCGATGATGCTGAGCCGCCTGGGGGCGCCGCAGAACCTGTTTTTTATCGTGGTGCAACTCATGCTGGGGCTGGCGCTGCTGGTCACCGGCGCCAAGGGCTTCATCCACGGCGTGGAGGCTGCCGCCCCCATCATCGGCATTTCCGCACTGCTGCTGTCGCTGTTGATCATCCCGATCGCGACCGAATTGCCGGAAAAAGTGAACTCGATCCTGTGGATACGCAAACGCAAGGACACCCTGGCATTCGGCAACATCACCGGCGCGATGGTGTTCCAGGGCACGCTGTTGCCCGCCATCGGCATCTCGCTGACGCCGTGGGCGCCGCAAAAGGAGGTCCTGCTGGGCGTGGTGATCACGCTGGTCGCGGCGTTCTGGCTGCGCTGGGCGGCACTGAATGGCGGCCTGCGCGTGTGGCATCTGCTCGTCAACGGCGCCCTGTATGTGGCCTATCTGACTGCCGTTCTGGTCTGAGTGTGATTTAGCCGGGCGGCTCGCGGCGGAAAGGCCCGTCGAGTTCGTCCATGTAGTGGCTGATGGCATCGGTCTCACGTTCCAGGAAGCGGTCGACCGCCTCGCGGAATTCGGTGTTTTCCAGCCAGTGCCAGGAATGCGTGGCGGTCGGCACCAGCCCACGCGCGAGCTTGTGCTCGCCCTGGGCGCCGCCTTCGAATACCTGCAGTCCCTTGTCGATCGCATATTCGATGCCCTGCTGGTAGCACGTCTCGAAGTGCAGCCCGGGCACGTATTCCAGCGTGCCCCAGTGGCGGCCGTACAGGCGCTGGCCGTCCTTGATGCAGAACGAGCAGGCGGTGGGTTCGCCGTCCTTGTCCGCAACGATCAGAACCAGCTTGTCCGGCATCGTCTCGCGCAGGTTTGCGAAAAAGGCGCGGTTGAGATGCGGCTCGCTGCGGTGGCGGTCGTAGGTGTCCGCATAGCAGCGGTAGAAATGGTCCCAGTCGGCGTCGGTGCTGTCCGTGCCTTCCACCCAGCGAAAGCTCACCCCCAGCTTGGCGAGCTTCTTCCTTTCCTGGCGGATCTTCTTGCGCTTGTCGTGCGTCATCGCCGCGAGAAAATCGTCGAAGCTGGCGTAGCCCGCGTTGTTCCAGTGGAACTGGAAGCCGCTGCGGTGCAGCAGCGGGGTCGCGTTGAGCGCGGCATGGTCGGGCTCGGTGGGGAACAGGATGTGGAGCGACGAGCAGTTCAGGTCGCGTGTGAGCTTCAACGCGGCTTGAATCAGCGCGGCGCGGTCGGCGTCGTTTCTCGCCAAGAGGCGCGGGCCGGGAACCGGCGAGAAGGGCACGCAGCACACCAGCTTGGGGTAGTAGTTGAGTCCATGCCGGCGATAGGCATCGGCCCACGCCCAATCGAACACGAACTCGCCCCAGGAATGGTGCTTGACGTAGAGCGGCATCGCGGCGTCGAGCCGGCCGTTCCTGAACAGCGCCAGATGCACCGGCTCCCAGCCGATGTGGGCGCCGACGCAATCGGTGGCTTCCAGCGCGTGCAGAAAGGCGTGCTGCACGAAGGGTGAATCGCCGGCCAGGGCGTTCCAGGCGCCGGCCGGCAACTCTGCAATCCTGGTCACGACGCGGACAACTGTTTCTGCGGCTTCGGCTTCCGTCGCGGGGGGCTTTGCTTCAAAATGCACGTTTTGGCGCTTCCATCGAAAAATAATGAACCTGCATGAATATCAGGCCAAACAAATATTGCGGTCGGGCAACATTATCACGCCGCGCGGCATTGCCGCAGCGAGTGCCGATGCCGCGCTAGCCGCCGCCCGCGAACTGGGCGGCGACGCCTGGGTGGTGAAGGCGCAAGTCCACGCTGGCGGGCGCGGCAAGGCGGGCGGCGTCAAGGTGGTCAAAAGCCCGGACGACGTACGTTCGATGGCAGCAACGCTGCTTGGGAAATCCCTGGTAACCAGGCAGAACGCGCCCGAGGGCCAGCCGGTCAACCAAGTGCTGGTCGAGGAAACCCTGCCGATCGCCCGCGAGCTGTATCTCTCCTTGCTGGTCGACCGCGAAACCGAACGCGTCGCCATCATTGCCTCCGCTGCAGGCGGCATGGACATCGAGGAGGTCGCCGACGCCACCCCGGAAAAGGTGCTCACCGAGACCTGTGATCCGCTCTTGGGCGTGCAGGATTTCCAGTGCCGCGCGCTGGCCTTCGCGCTTGGACTGACGGGCGAGGCCTACAAGGATTTCTGCCGGCTGCTGCCCGCTTTGTATCGCGTGTTCATCGCCAACGATCTTTCCCTGCTTGAAATCAATCCGCTGGTGGTGACAACCGACAACCGCGTGCTGCCGCTCGACTGCAAGATGAGCGTCGACGACAACGCGCTGTACCGTCATCCATCACTCGCGGAGCTGCGCGACGACAGCCAGATCGACGCCAAGGAAGCGGCGGCCAACGCCGCCAACGTCAACTATGTCGCGCTTTCCGGCAACATCGGCTGCATGGTCAATGGCGCGGGTCTCGCGATGGCGACGATGGACCTGATCCAGCTCGAAGGCGGCACGCCCGCCAACTTCCTCGACGTCGGCGGCGGCGCCACGCCCGAGACGGTGGCGCAGGGCTTCAAGATCATCCTGCTCGACCCCAACGTCAAGGCCGTGCTGATCAACATCTTCGGCGGCATCGTGCGCTGCGACGTGATCGCCGAGGGCATCATCCAGGCAGTGAAAGAGGTTGGCGTGAAGGTGCCGGTGGTGGTGCGGCTGGAAGGCACCAATGCCGAGCTGGGGCGCAAGCTGCTGGCCGAATCGGGGCTGGCGATCCTCGCGGCCGAGAGCCTCACGCAGGCAGCCAAACTCGCTGTGGAGAAAGCGCAATGAGCATTCTCGTCAACCAGGAGACCCGCGTCATCTGCCAAGGCTTCACCGGCAAGCAGGGCAGCTTCCATTCCGAGCAGGCGATCGCCTACGGCACGCGGATGGTCGGCGGCGTCACGCCGGGCAAGGGCGGACAGATCCACCTCAATCTGCCGGTTTTCAACACCGTGCGCGACGCGGTGCGCCAGACCGGCGCCTGCGCGACCATGATCTATGTGCCGGCGGCGTTCGCCGCCGATTCGATCCTGGAAGCGGCCGACGCCGGCATCGAGGTGATCGTCTGCATCACCGAGGGCATCCCGGTGCTCGACATGCTGAACGTTAAGGCAGCGCTGCGCGCCAACGGCGCGAAACTGATCGGTCCCAACTGCCCCGGCATCATCACCTCGGGCGAGTGCAAGATCGGCATCATGCCCGGCGTCATCCACCAGAAGGGCAGGATCGGCATCGTCTCGCGTTCCGGCACGCTCACCTACGAGGCGGTGCACCAGACCACCCGGCTGGGACTGGGGCAGTCGACCTGTGTCGGCATCGGCGGCGACCCGATCAAGGGGCTGGATTTCATCGACTGCCTGGAAATGTTCGAGGCCGACCCGCAGACCGAGGCGGTGATCCTGGTCGGCGAAATCGGCGGCAGCCGCGAGGAGGAAGCGGCCGAGTACATCCGCTCCAGCATGAAGAAGCCGGTCGCCGCCTACATCGCCGGGCGCACCGCGCCCAAGGGCAAGCGCATGGGGCACGCCGGCGCCATCATCGCCGGCTCCGCCGGAACGGCAGATGCAAAAATCCGCGCGCTCGAGGCCGCCGGGGTGGTCGTCGCGCAAAGCCCGGCCTGGCTGGGCGAAGCGGTGCAGCAGGCGCTGGCGGCTCGATGACGCCCACCCGATGAAACTTGGCATCGCCCAACTCAATCTCAGCGTCGGCGACATCGCCGGCAACACGGCCCGGCTGCTGGCCGCGGCCAAGGAGGCGCACGCCGCCGGCGCGGCGCTCCTGCTCACCCCCGAAATGTCGATCTGTGGCTACCCGGCCGAGGATCTGGTGCTGCGGCGCGACTTCACCGCGGCGTGCGCCGCGGCGGTCGAGCAACTGGCCGCCGACGCGCCGCCCGAACTCGCGCTGATCGTCGGCTATCCCGAGCGCGGCGACGACGGCCTGTTCAATGCCGCGGCGCTGCTGCGCGGTGGCCGGGTGGAGACCGTGTACCGCAAGCATCACCTGCCGAACTACTCCGTGTTCGACGAGCCGCGCGTGTTCGACGCTGGCGACGCGGCCTGCGTGTTTGCCTGTGGCGGCCTGACGTTCGGCCTCAATATCTGCGGCGACATCTGGGAACCGGGGCCGGCGACGCGCGCGATGGAAGCCGGCGCCGACTGGCTGCTGGTGCCGAACGCCTCGCCGTTTCACCTCAACAAGGAGCGCGAGCGCGTGGCCGTGGCGCGCGCGCGTCTGGTCGAATCGGGCCTGCCGATCATCTACGCCAATCTGGTGGGCGGGCAAGACGAGCTGGTGTTCGACGGCGCGTCGTTCGCGCTGAATGCCGACGGCGAGGTGGCGGCGCAGTGCCCGGCCTGGCAGGAAGGGCTGTTCTATCTCGATCTCGACCGCGACACCTGCACGGGACCGCAGCGTGCCCTGCCGGGCGAGGAGGCCGCCGTCTACGATGCGCTGGTGATGGCGGTGCGCGATTATTTCGGCAAGAACGGTTTCAAGGGCGTGCACCTGGGCCTGTCGGGCGGCATCGATTCGGCATTGACGCTGGCGATCGCGGCCGATGCGATCGGCCCCGACCGCGTGCACGCGGTGATGATGCCATCGGATTACACCGCATCCATCAGCGTCGAGGATTCGCGCGACATGGTCAAACGGCTCGGCGTGCGCTATTCCGAAATCGCCATCCGGCCGATCTACGATGCCTTCGTCGCGCAGCTGGCGGGCGAGTTTGCCGGCCTGGCGGCCGACACCACCGAAGAAAACCTGCAGGCGCGCGCGCGCGGCACGCTGTTGATGGCGCTGTCGAACAAGTTCGGCACGCTGGTGCTGACCACCGGCAACAAGAGCGAAATGGCGGTCGGCTACGCCACCCTCTACGGCGACATGGCGGGCGGCTTTGGCGTGCTGAAGGACGTGGCGAAGACGCGGGTGTACCGGCTGGCGAACTACCGCAACAGCCTGTCCGCGGTCATCCCGCAGCGCATCATCGACCGTCCGCCGTCGGCCGAGCTGCGGCCCGACCAGACCGACCAGGACAGCCTGCCGCCGTACGACGTGCTCGACGCCATTCTGGAAGCCTACGTCGAGCGTGACCTGTCGGCGAGCGACATCGTGGCGCAGGGGCTTGACGCCGCCATCGTGCGCCGGGTCATCCGCATGGTCGATCTCGCCGAATACAAGCGCCGCCAGGCGCCACCGGGCCCGCGTATCTCGCCGCGCAATTTCGGCAAGGACCGCCGCTACCCGATTACCTCGAAATACCGACCCGAAGGAAACCTGCCATGAAGAAAATCGAAGCCATCATCAAACCGTTCAAGCTCGACGAAGTGCGTGAAGCGCTGTCCGAGATCGGCGTGACCGGACTCACCGTCACCGAGATCAAGGGCTTTGGCCGCCAGAAGGGCCACACCGAGCTGTACCGCGGCGCCGAGTACGTGGTGGATTTTCTGCCCAAGGTGAAGGTGGAAGTGGTCATCGCCGACAGCCTGCTGGAGCGCGCGATGGAGGCGATCATCTCCGCCGCGCGCACTGGCAAGATCGGCGACGGCAAGATTTTCGTCAGCAACATGGAGCAGGTGGTGCGCATCCGCACCGGTGAATCGGGCGAAGCCGCGATTTAACCGGCCGGCCGGGCATCCCCGCCCCGGCCATTCCCCTGATTTACCAGCGCATGGTCAGCCAGCGCTTGGACTTGACGTCGACGTAGCCGACGGTTGCCTTCTTGAAATTGAGATCGACGAACAGCTCGCAGCGATATTCGCCGTGACGCCAGCACATCGCCACGCTGCTGTCGTTGGAATACATCAGGTGGAAGACGCCGTCGAAAGCGGGGTAGTTGCAGCGGAACTCCATCAGCTTGAGCAGTCGACGCACCACCGGTGCCTTGACCGCCTCGTCGACCTCGTCCAGGGTATAGTGGTGCCGGTTGATGTCGCGCAATTCACCGGTGGCTTCCATCAGTTCGAGATCGTTGCAACCCGCGAGCAGCCCGACGTAGTAGACCTGCGGAATCCCCGGCGCGAAGAACTGGATCGAGCGCGCGGCGATATACGCGTCGTCGTTGCGCTTCAACGCGTCGTAGTAGGTGCAGGTGAGCTGATAGATCGCGCCGACGCTGTGCACGTTGGCGGCCGAGCGACGCAGGATGGGATCGGCGCTGCGCTGGCTGACGTTGTCGACCACCGCCTGGATTTCCGCCTTGGGCAGGATGCCCTCCACGTCTGGAATGCAGATGCCGTCGTGGGTGTCGAGCACGGTGAGCTGGTTGCGCGGGCACATGCGCAGCCACTGTTTGAGGTAGACGCTGTTGGCGTCGAGCAGCGAGTAGAGCAGCAGCGGCGCCAGTGCGAAACCATACGGATGCATGCCATGCAGCGCGATGGCGTACTGGAAGCTGGCGTGGTCGTGCACTTCCGGCAGCGTCTCGGCGCCGTTTTCGCGCGCCACCCCGTCGATCCATTTGAGGAGGTCGTAGACGTCCGGCTCGACGAGGAAGCAGCTGGTGCCGATCTTCTTGGTGGTGTAGCCGAAGGCATCGAGACGGAACAGCTTCACCCCGCGCGCGGCGAGGAACTTGATGTAGTCCTCCATCAGCGCGTAAGTCTTGGGCGAGTTGAAGTTGAGATCGATCTGGTGCTCGGTGAAGGTGCACCAGACGCGGCCGGTGGTGCCGTCGGCGAAGGTCACTTCGCGGAACGGTTCCTTTTCCTTGCGGATGTGGATGCGCGCCAGATCGTCCGGCGAAATGGGGCCCAATTGGTCGACATGCACGAACAGATCGGCATGCTCCGATTCGTAGCCATGGGCGATGAAATCCTTGAACTCCTCTGACTCGTCGGAGATGTGGTTCAGCGTCAGGTCCAGGCACAGATCGAAGCGGCTGGAGATTTTCTCGATGTCGGCCCAGGTGCCGTACTTGGGATCGATCTCCTTGTGGCTGAGCGGGGAAAATCCGCCATCGGCATTCGACGGGTAGGGCGGCAGGATGTGTACACCGCCGATCACGCGCGAGAAGTGCCTGTCGATAATGGTGTACAGGTCTGCGAGATTATTCCCCATGCGGTCGGGGTAGGCGATCAGTTGGATCTGGTTGCGTAACGTCATTGGTCTTGATGTGCTCCTGATTTGGATACCTGTGGCGGGGGAAGCGCCTGGCAAGGTTGGCGGAGGTCCATTGGTCCGCGATTGAGGCGGAATGTTCCGATGCGTCGCGCTGGAAAACCGGCAGCGGATTCAATGAGCCTGGAAGACGTGCATGCGATAGGGTAACCCACTCACTCCGAGACCGCCTGCGGGTGCCCGACCGACGACCGGTCGCCGTGGTCTCCCGTGGCCTCCCCGGCATGCCCCTCTTCGCCGCCCGGGGCGGGCTGCAGATCAGCCCTGCACACGGTGCGGCGGCAGCAGGCTCGTGGGCGCATCCGCCCCGCGAAAATATTACGAAGAATCGAATGCAAAACCGGCTCGCGAAGAGCCGGTTTTTGTTGACGCGGCAGCAGGATCGGCTGCCGCAGGGCGGACTTACCAGAAGCGGTACCAGGCCTTGCCCTCGGTGCTGACGCCCTTGGCATACTGGCTGTCGGGGAAGTTCAGCGTCAGCACGCGCTGCGCATCGTCGCGCAGGTCGGTGAGTTCCACCTTGTCGTAGGCCACCACCATGATCGCCAGCGCCTCTTCCAGCGCGGGGGCTTCAGGATAGGTTTTCAGCACTTCCTTGGCGCGGTTGGCGGCAGCCACCCAGGCTTTTCGCTTCAGGTAATACTTGGCGACGTGGACCTCGTTGCCGGCCAGTGCGTTGACCAGGTATTTCATGCGCGCGGTCGCGTCGTCGGCGTACTTGCTGTCGGGGAAGCGGGTGACCAGCTCCTTGAACGCCAGGAATGCATCGCGTGCGGCCCTGGGATCGCGCTCGCTCAGGTCCTGATTGACCAGATTGCCCAGCAGGCCGAGATCGTCGTTA
Organism: Thiobacillus sp.; assembly: GCA_049303455.1. Lineage (GTDB taxonomy): Bacteria > Pseudomonadota > Gammaproteobacteria > Burkholderiales > Thiobacillaceae > Thiobacillus. The sequence goes on along the minus strand of JBAQND010000144.1, from coordinate 4,803 downwards.
AAATTCGCCAGGCCCTTGAGATAGTAGGCGTAATCGACGTTAGGATGATTGGGGTGCAGCTTGATGAAACGGTCGCACGCGGCGATCGCGGAAATCGGCTCATTGTCCTTGTAATAGGCGTAGGCGACTTCAAGTTGCGCTTGCTGCGCGTAGCGGCCAAAGGGGTAACGCGACTCCAGCGTTTCGAAAAGCTTGACGGCGCGTTCGTAATTGCCGTTATTGAGATTATCCTTGGCTTCGGCATAGATCCTTTGCGCCGACCAGCCCGCGGTTTCATCCTTGATCTCGGGCAGCAGGCCACAGCCGCCCAGGGTGAGTGCGGCGGCCAGCAGCAGGCTGCCGAGCACCCGATTGAGGCCAGGCAGCCGATTGAATGTATTAGAACCGGAAGAACGTTGCTTAAGCATGGACAAAGACACAGAAAATTCGTCGGGTGATTATAAGGGAAATACGGAGGGCGACATCCGCAAGCTGGTGATCCCCGACGAGCAGGGTGGTTTGCGGCTCGACCAGGCGCTGTCAGCCTTGCTGCCCGAGTTTTCGCGCAACCGCATCCAGAACTGGATTCGCGCGCGCAAGATCTCGGTGGACGACGCCTTCGGCACCACCCGGATGAAGGTCTGCGGCGGTGAATCGGTGCGGGTCGAGATCGAGCCCGATCCGAACGCCACCCCCGATGCCCCCGAGGCCATTCCGCTCGATGTCGTGTTCGAAGACCCGATGCTGCTGGTGATCAACAAGCCGGTCGGTCTGGTGGTGCACCCCGGCAGCGGCAACCGCCAGGGCACGATGCTGAACGCGCTGCTGCACTGGGTGCCGCAGGTGGCCGAACTGCCGCGCGCCGGCATCGTGCATCGGCTCGACAAGGACACCTCCGGCCTGCTGGTCGTCGCCAGGACCCTGAAATCGCACACCGATCTGGTACGCCAGTTACAGGCGCGTACCGTCAAGCGCGAATACCTCGCCCTGGTGTATGGCGAGGTCGATCACGCCGGCACCGTCAATGCACCGCTGGCGCGCGACCCGCACAACCGCGTCAAACGCACCGTACACACCATGGGCAAGGAAGCCGTCACCCATTACGAAGTGGTCGAGCGCTTTCCCGGCGTGACTCTGCTGCGCTGCAAGCTGGAAACCGGGCGCACCCACCAGATCCGGGTGCATATGCAGCACATCGGTCATCCGCTGGTCGGCGAATCGGTCTACAGCGCCAGCCGCCGCAGCCACCTCAAGATCCCGTTCCCGCGCCAGGCGCTGCACGCCGAACGACTGGGCCTGATCCACCCGGTCACCCAGGAATTCATGCAGTGGGAATGCCCCTTGCCGCCGGATTTCGCCTCTCTCCTGCAAGCGCTGCGCGACGACACCGCCTGGGATGCGTAAGGGATGATCCTGCCCGACTGGCCCGCGCCTGCGCAGGTGAAATGCCTGATGACCACCCGTGCGGGCGGCGTGAGCCAGGCACCGTGGGGCAGCCTCAACCTCGGCGACCATGTCGGTGACGATCCCGCCCACGTCGCGGCCAACCGCGCGCGTCTGCGCCGGCAGCTGCCGGCCGAGCCGGGCTGGCTCCGTCAGGTGCACAGCGCCCGGGTGGTCGAACTCGGCGGCGAGCCGAATCCCGAAGCCGACGCCGCATTGACCCGTCAATCGGCGCAGGTCTGCGCCGTCCTCACCGCCGATTGCCTGCCGGTGCTGTTGTGCGACCGCGCCGGCAGCGTCGTCGCCGCCGCGCATGCCGGCTGGCGCGGGCTGGCCGACGGCGTGCTGGAAGCCACCGTGGCGGCGATGCAGGTGCCGCCGGAAGGAATCCTTGCCTGGATGGGCGCCGCCATCGGCCCGCAAGCATTCGAGGTGGGCGACGAGGTGCGTCAGGCATTTGTCGCGCAGCATGCCGAGGCGTCCGTGGCATTTGTGCCGCAGCCCATGCCGGGCAAGTGGCTCGCCGATATCTACCAGCTCGCGCGTATCCGCCTCAAACACGCCGGTGTGCAGGCGATCTACGGCGGCGGGCGCTGCACCTTCAACGAGGGGGACAGCTTCTATTCCTATCGTCGCGACGGCGTGACCGGGCGCATGGCGGCGCTGATCTGGCTGGCGTAAGTGCTGGATGCTTTGCTGCCGCTGCCACCCGGTTGTAATAAAATACTTAATTATCCAAATACCTGAAATAAGGAACGATGGCTGATAACTACGACGATTTACAGCAGAGTTACGGACGCTGCCTGCGAGGGAAGAATTTCATCGAGCGTTTCTATGAGATATTTCTGGCCAGCCACCCGGACATCGCCCCGATGTTTGCAGATACCGACTTTCAAAAGCAGCGCATGGCCTTGCGCCGGGGTATCAGCGCAGCGATCTCGCATGCGGCCGGCAGTACGCTTACCAGGCGCACGATCGACCAAATGGCCGACGCGCACTCGCGCGGGGGCCACGCACCGGTTCCGCCCGAGCTCTATCGCTATTGGGTGGACAGCCTTGTACAGGCGGTCAGTGAAATGGATCCCCAGGCGACCCCGCAGCTGATCGCGCGCTGGCGCCAGGGCATGGGGGTCGTGGTCGACACCTTTATCAAGCATCACTGAATGACGTCATCCTGCTATGACAGGGTGACTCGGCGCCGGCAAGCGGCTGGATTCCGGCCACCGCCGGAATGATGCTTCATTCCTTGCCGGGCATTCCCTGAAAGTCTTCCCGCACGCGCAGGTAGTGCGGAAAGCGCGGCAGGCCGTTTTTCGTCAACTGCTGGTAGCGGTAGGTGATGCGCGTGCCGATGGCCGGCGGTTGGCGACGCAATGAATCGGAGAGGCCACTGCCGATGCGGAAGCGTTTGCCGTCCGGCATTGCCATTTCCAGCGCCCCCGTCATGCCCTGGTATTTGCCCTTTCCGGGCGTGTGGCCGACGACGACCGCTTCAGCATCCAGCCAGGGTTTCAGCTTCAGCAGCGCATCGCTGCGGCCCGTCACATAGGGCGCATCGGCGCGGTGCAGCATCAGGCCTTCGCCGCCTGCACGCATCACGGCGTCGAGTTGCTGCATCAGCGCGGCGCGGTCTGCCACGCGCATCTGTCCGACGGCTTGCAGCCAGGGAACGGCAGCCAGTTCGACTATCGTTTGCATCTGCTGGACGCGTGCGCTGAAATCGCCCGCTGCGCCAGGCAATTCGAAAATCAGGTAGCGCACCTGCCGCCATTCGGCGTCCACCGGCTCGGTCTTTCGCACCGTCCCCGACAGCGCATCGAACTGATCGCGCCCGATCCACAATTCGCCATCCAGCGGCAGCGCAGGGAAGTTCGCCGTGAACCAGGCCGGCGCGGGAACGCGTCCGCCGCCGCGAAAATGCAGGCTGCGGCCGTCCCATTGCGCGCGCACGCCGTCGAATTTCTCGCTCACCCAGTACTGGCTGACGTCGACGTGGGCGGCGTAGACCTCGGCCAGCAGCATCGCCGGTGCGGGCGGCGTGTCGGCCCACCCCGGTTGTGCCGTCAACGCCAGCAGCGCCAGCCACAGCGCGGACAGGGCGCGTGCTATTCCAGCCACTTGTGCAGGAACTGCGCGTGACCCATGGCGGGGTCGAGCTGATAGGCCGTGAAGCCGAGCCGCTGGTACAAACCCTTGGCAGACGCATTGCCGTCCAGCACTTCCAGTGTCAACTTGCAGGCGCCGCGCTCGCGCGCGATCGCCTCGACTTCGGCAAACAGCCGCGCCGCAATGCCCTGGCCGCGGTGGTTGGAAGCGACCACCACGTCGTGCACGTTGACGAGTGGCTTGCAGGCGAAGGTGGAAAAGCCCTCGATGGCGTTGACGAGGCCGACCGGGATGTCGCCGTCGAACGCCAGCACGCTGAAGATGAAGGGGCGCGCGGCAAGCGATGCGACCAGATTGCCGCGTGCGAAGTCGGACAGCGGCGCAGCGCCGCCCGCCGGGTCGCGTGCGTAGTGGTCCAGCAGATCGACCAGCGCGGCGGCGTGCGCCGGGTCGTCGTAGTGTGCGCGGACGATTGCGATCATTTCAGTCCGTCATTCCGGCGAACGCCGGAATCCAGTCAAAGAGAAACCCGCGAAGCGAACTGTGTACACAGGGTGTTCCGCTTGCGCGGGATATTTTCAATTCGCTGGATTCCGGCGTCCGCCGGAATGACGGCGCTTGGGCCAAGGCGCAATTCCTGAACATCACGTGTCGATGCGCATCGACAGGTCCACCGCCCGGATGTGCTTGGTGAGGCTGCCGACGGAAATGCGGTCGACCCCGGTGTCGGCTACCGCGCGCACGGTGTCCAGCGTGATGTTGCCGGAGGCTTCGAGCAGGGCGCGGCCATGGGTGAGCTGCACTGCGTGGCGCATGTCCGCAAGGCTGAAGTTGTCGAGCAGGATGAGCGGGGCGCCGGCACTCAGGGCCTGTTCGAGCTCGTCAATGTTTTCCACTTCGATCTGCACGCCGACCTTGCCCTCGGCCAGCCGGTACGCGGCTTCCAGCACCTGCGCGATGCCGCCGGCCGCGGCGATGTGGTTTTCCTTGATCAGGATGCCGTCGTACAGGCCCATGCGCTGGTTCTGCCCGCCGCCGACCCGCACCGCGTACTTTTCGGCGATTCGCAGGCCGGGCAGGGTCTTGCGGGTGTCGAGGATGGCGGCGTGGGTGCCGTGCACGGCCTCGACATACGGCCGCGGTGCGGGGGCCACCGCGGACAGGGTCTGCAGGAAATTCAGCGCCGGGCGTTCGGCGCTCAGCAGCGCTCGGGCATTGCCGCTGATCTCGGCCAGCTCGCTGCCGGCGGCGACGGTGTCGCCCTCGTTCACATGC
>JBAQND010000143.1:0-11207 GCA_049303455.1 Thiobacillus sp. | reverse complement strand
ACGCCAAGATCAAAACCGACGTTGATGACGATGAGTTCCATCAGCGCACGCGTATTCATCATGATGCCGATCACCTTGCCCTCGTGGTGCGACATTCCGGCCCAGCGCGCGGCGACGTAGCTGGCGCCGAATTTCCCCAGCGTGGCCAGGGCGACCAGCAGCCCGCACCAGCCCCACGCCTCAACCGAATCGAGGCCGCCGACGTGGGTGCGCAGCCCGGTGTAGGTGAAGAAGATGGGCAGGAAGAAGACCATGACGAAGTGGCCGATGCGTTCCTTCCAGGCCTCGATCAGCTCATGCTCGTCGTGCAGGATCACGCCCATCATGAAGCCGCCGAAGATGGCGAAGATGCCGAGCTGGTTGGTGGTCATCGCCGAGATGAAGATGGCGGCGAGCAGGACGCCGAGCAGGTTGTGGGTGAGCTTGCCGCGTCCGGCCTTCTCGCCCACCGGCACGGGCTTCGCTTGACTGGCCCGGATCACGCGCTTCATCAGCGGCCGCACGACGAACCACCAGGTGGCGAAAAACACGCCGACCAGCGCCAGCTTGAGGGCGAAGGCGGCGGCGCTGAATTCGGCCAGGGCGAGGGTGGTGATGAGCGCGAGCAGCAGCCAGCCGATGACGTCGTTGATGGCGGCGGCGCTGATGGCGATGACGCCGATGGGCAGGCGGGTGATCTTGAACTCGATCATGATGCGGCCGAGGATGGGCAAGGCGGTGATGGAGAAGGCTGTGGCGATGAACAGCGACGTGGCGAGCGGATTGATCCCGGGCGACAGCAGCGGCGCGCTGAGCCAGCCGAAACCGAAGCCGAGCGCGAAGGGCGCTGCCATGCTGGCGCTGGCGATGAGGGCGACGGCGCGGCGGTTGTTGCGCGCGGTCAGGTGGGCGAAGTCGAACTCGAGGCCGATCTGGAACATCAGCAGCACCAGGCCGATCTGCGACAGCATCTGCATCGGCGCTGCCGGCGTCGAATGAAATACATACTGGAACAGGTCGGGGGCAAGCAGGCCGAACAGCGACGGGCCGAGCAGGATGCCGACGATGATCTCGCCCACCGCCGGCGACTGGCCGATGCGCTGAGCCAGCACCCCGCCGAGGCGGGCGGCGAGCACGATCAGCGTCAGCTGCAGCAGCGTGAAGAACAGCAGCGCCTCGGTCTGGTGGACCGCGAGGGCCTGCGCGGGCGTGCTCAAATCATGCCACCGTTCACCGAGATGATCTGGCCGCTGATGTAGCTCGCCTGCTCCGATGCGAGGAAGCCGACCAGATCCGCCACCTCGTCCGGCCGTCCCGCGCGCTTCATTGGAACCATGCCCGCGATGGCCTTGGCGTCGAACACGCCGTCGATCATGTCGGTCTGGATGATGCCCGGCGCCACGGCGTTGACCGTCACCCCGCGGCTGGCGAGTTCCAGGGACAGCGACTTGGTCGCGGCGTGCAGCGCGCCCTTGGCCGCCGAATAGTTGACTTGGCCGCGGTTGCCGGTGATGCCGGCGATGGAGGTGATGTTGACGATGCGCCCCCAGCGGCTGCGCAGCATCGCCATCGTCAGCGGCTGGGTGACGTTGAAGAAGCCGGAAAGCGACACGTCCAGCACGCCGTGCCACTGCGCCGCGCTCATGCCGGGGAAGACTGCGTCGTCGTGGATGCCGGCGTTGTTCACCAGCACCTGGATTGGGGCGTCGGCGACCAGTGGCTCCAGTGCCGCGCGGCTGCCCTCGGCATCGGTGACATCGAAGGCGATGGCCTCGGCCTGGCCGCCGCCCATTTTGATTTCATCGGCCAGCGCCTGCGCTTTCGCCAGGTTGCGGTTGGCGTGGATATAGACATAACAGCCGTCGGCGGCAAGGCGACGGCAAATCGCCGAACCGATGCCGCCACTGCCGCCGGTGACGAGCGCGCGTTTCATGTTTGATCTCCCTGTTTTCCGGCATCCAGCACCGCCGCATCCAATATCACGGCGGCGCGGCCGCTGAGCAGTTCGCGGCCGGCGGCGCTGACGCGGAAGCCGTACAGGATGGTGTTGCCGTCGCCGGACAACCGCTCCGCCTCGACATCGAGGTCGGCGGCAATGTCGTCCAGCCGCGCGACCTGCAGGTCGACGCCGCGCACGCTGGCGAGGTAGCCGGCACGCGGAGCACCGTCGGCCGCCGCCAGCAGCGCGCCGTGGGCGGCCATGGCCTGCGCCGCGTATTCGATGCCGCAGGCCGCGCCCAGGCGATCGTGCGCGCGCAGCGGATTGTCGGCATCGCGATGGCTCGTCGCCGCGCAGCGGATGCGCTGCGTGTCCCAGTCGGTGACAGCGTCGAGCAGGCACATGCAGCCCTGGTGCGGCAGGTGGGCGAGCAGCCAGGCGCGGTCTAGCGGCATGGGCAAAGGCAAATCCCCCTCAATCCCCCTTTTTCAAAGGGGGAGGTCGACGCGGTGTGCAGTGGTTCCCCCCTTTGGCAAAGGGGGGCTAGGGGGGATTTGCCTTTGACTTTTCTCACATCCGCCCCTTCACCGCTTCATCTATCGCTGCCAGAACCGCATCCGTTTCCAGCAGCACCTGCCGATTATCAAACCGCAACACCCGCAAGCCCAAGCCTGCCAAAGCGGCATCACGAGCCCGGTCTTTGGCCTGATGCCCGGTTTCGAAATGCTGACTGCCATCAAGCTCGACAACCAGCTTCGCTGCCGGGCAGTAAAAATCCACGATGAACGAGAGCAATGGCTTTTGCCGATAGAACTGCACATTCTGTATTTGTTTGCGTCGAATGCGATGCCACAGCGCTTGTTCGGCATCGGTCATGCTGGTTCTGAGCGAGCGCGCCGGTTCTTTCAATATTTTGCGGTAGGGCTCCATCAGCCGCGATGCTCGGGTTCGATCATTATCGCCAGACTGAGCGGCGCCAGGTAGTCCAGCACGACCCGCGTTTCCGTTCCGCGCGCCACGGCCTGCAGCAAGGGCAGCCCGCGCGCGCAGGGAATGGCGCGGCGCAGCGCTTCGAGTCCGGGCTCGGCCAGCGCGTCGGGCGCGTCATCGGTGAGGCTGAGCGCGATCCGCGCCAGCGAGTGCGCGCTGCGTTCGGGCATCAGCGCCAGCGCGATGCCAAAGGCGGCGGGGAGCGGGCGCTTGGCGTGCAAGGGGTCGGGATAGGGCATGTCGTAGGTGACCAGCAGCGTGCCCCAGCCCTCGACCGCGACCTGGGTCAGCGCTTCCAGCAGGCCGGCGCCGAAGCTGCCGTCGTGGGCGCACAGCACGGTGGCCGGGGTCATCGCGCCGGAGGCGATGCCCCAATAGCCCGCCGGGGCGTTGTGCACCGAGTTGTGGAAGCGGGTCGGCGAGATGCTGCGGTCGTCGGAAGCCAGCGTCTTGCAGATGGCGTCGCAGTTGTCGTTGTCGGCGCCGGAGGAGGAAAACACCGCGGCCAGTTGCCGGGCATCGAGCTGCCCGACCGCGACGGCCTCCTGCGCCACCGCCAGCGCGACCTTGATCGCGAGGCCGGTGCGCCGGCGCTCGGCCGGCGGCAGCGACGGCGGCGCGGCGACGGTGAGGGGGCGCGATTCGTAGGGGATGGCGCCCGTCAGGATGGGCCGCGCCGCGAGCCAGTTGTCAAGTCCCGGGCCGACCAGGCCGATGCCGTCGAGATAGGCGATGAGCTTCATTGCGCGCGCCCCAGGATCAGGCTGCAGTTGGTGCCGCCGAATCCGAACGAGTTGCTGAGCACCCGGCGCGGCGATACCTGCTGGTTCGCGGTCAGGTACTGGAGGGGAATGCCCGGATCGACGCGACGGGTGTTGACCCCGCCCGGCAGGAAGCCCTGCTGCAGCGCCAGCGCGCTGATGACCACTTCCAGCCCGCCGGCCGCCCCCAGGGTGTGGCCGGTCGCGCCCTTGGTCGAACTGCACGGCACGGTATCGCCGAACAGGGCCGCGACCGCCCTGCCCTCCGCGGCATCGTTGCTCGGCGTCGCGGTGCCGTGCAGGTTGATGTAGTCGATGTCGGCAGGCTGCAGGCCCGCAGTCTTGAGTGCGGATTCCATCGCCATGCGCGCGCCCAGGCCTTCCGGGTGCGGCGACGACATGTGGTGGGCGTCGCTCGATTCGCCCGCGCCCAAGAGCAGCACGGCATCGGCTTCGAGGCTGTCGGCCGGGCGCTCCAGCAGAATGAAGGCCGCCGCTTCGCCGATGGAGAGGCCGCTGCGGTCGGCGTCGTAGGGGCGGCAGGGTTCGGACGAGAGCAGCTCCAGCGAGTTGAAGCCGTAGAGCGTGGTCAGGCACAAGGAGTCGACGCCGCCGACGATGGCGGCGTCGATCACGCCGGCGGCGATCATCCGCGCCGCCGAGGCGAACACCTTGGCGCTCGACGAGCAGGCGGTGGAGACCACCACGGCGGGGCCTCCCAGATTGAAGGCGCTGCGCACGAAGTCGGCCACCGAATAGGTGTTGTGCGTGGTGCGATAGATGAAGTCGTCCGGCAGCGCGCCGGTTGCCGGGTCGCGGCGACGGTAGGCCTGCTCGGTCTGCAGGATGCCGGAGGTGCTGGTGCCGAGCAGCACGCCCACCCGGCGCCGGCCGTAGCGCGCGGCGGCCGCGCCGACGGCGGCATTGAAGCCATCCTGGCGCAGCCCCAGGTAGGCGAGACGGTTGTTGCGGCATTCGTATTCGGCGAGGCTGGCCGGCAAAGGCGCTTCGTCGAGGCCGGCCACTTCGCCGATGTACGTTGCCAGGTCGGTCACCGTCTCGAAGGCGCAGGGCGCCAGCCCGCTCTTTTGCGCACGCAGGGCGGCCAGCGTCGGCGCCAGACCGTGGCCGAGACAGCTTGCAGCGGTGAAATGGGAAAGCCAGAGCGAATTCAACACGTCAATCAATCCCGATGCAGTGAGTTTTCAGTCAATTCCACACCCGGTTTCCTTCAGATCCGGCCCGGTGCGGCCATTGCGCACGCAGGGTTGCGCAACGACAGCCAGGCCGCCACCCCACCCAGCATGAGGCCACCCCACACATCCACCGCCACATGCTGGCGGGTGGCGAGAGTGGAATAAATGATGCCGATGCACCACAGCCAGTTGACCAGCCGACTCCACCGCGGCGCGCCGAATCGACGCAACAGGTAATCCAGCCAGATACCTGAAAACAGGGCCGTGGCGACATGCAGCGAAGGAAAGGCATTGCCTGCGGCATCGACGTTTTTCAGGAACGCCACGCCAGGATACCGGGCCCAGTCGATATCGGCTGCGGGGACCGTGGTGGGCCAGAAGTAGAAAACAATCAGCCCCAAAAGGCAGGTTCCGGCCATCCCCGCGCCATAACGATAGAGTTCGCGTCGCGTCGAAAGCCACGAGGGGGCCAGGGAAACGTACACCCACAATGAGACATACAGTGACATCGCCCACGGCTGAAAACTGATCGCCTGATCCAGCCAGGTAAAGGGCATCACCGAGGTCGGGTAGGCGGGGGCTTTGAGCACATAGAAATACGCACCGAAAAACAGGCCGATAAAAAGCGGAATGCCTATGCTTTTCAGATACGCACGCTGAATGATGGCCGCTGCAATCTGCCGGTACCAAGGCGTTGGCTGACTGTTTTTCAAGGCTGGTTCTCCCGGCTGCGGCAGCGCCGACGCGTGCATTCGGTGCTGTTCACGAAAGGGCGTCTCGCAAACGGACAAAACGCAGTCCGGCGGCGGCGGCCGCTTCCAGCACCGCAGGCAGCACGTCGAGAATAACCGGCGTGCCCCCCGGTGTCCGTGCGGCATTGCCGTCGTGCAGCAGCAAAATGGCGCCGCCCCGCAGCTCATGCAGCAGCGCGCGCTTGACCCGCGCGGCGTCGCCGATGCGGGTGTCGAACCCCCGCGCCGACCAGCTGGCGAGCGTCAAGCCGAGTCGCGCCAGCACGGGATCGAGAAAGGGATTGCGCAAGCCGGCAGGGGCACGAAAGAACACCGGGCGCTGGCCGGTAATCAGGCCGAGGGTGCTTTGTGCGGCCTGCAGTTCGCGCATGAAGCCGCGCGGGCCCTGCAGGGCAAAATGATGGCGGTGGTGCTGGCTGTGGTTTTCCACGGCATGGCCACGGCGGACGATTTCCCGACAGACATCCGGGTAGCGTGCCGCTTTTTCGCCGACACAGAAAAAGGTGGCGTGTGCGGCATGGCGATCCAGAATGTCCAGCACCTGCGGGGTGACGAGGGGGTCGGGGCCGTCGTCGATGGTGAGGGCGATTTCATGCCTGGCCGCTGCGGCGGCGGGCAGCCGCGTCCAGTTTGGCCCCAGCCAGTTGCTGCGCGGCCACAGGCCGACCGCGGTCAGCAGCAGGTGGTCGATGACCACGGCGCCCAGCGCCCAGCGCCATTGCGCGGGTTCGGCGAACACGGCCACCAAGGCCAGCCCATGCAGCGCGACGGATGCGCGGATCAGCAGGGTGGGATGCCAGGCGGGGTCACGCATGACTGGATCCCGCATCGGCTTGGCGGGCAAAAACCGCCGCATAGAACAAGGCCAGGATGACGCCCGGGGCGACGGTCACGCCCAGCGCCTGCAGGATGGAGACGTCGGAAAACGCGAGCAGGCCAAAACCCGCGACGGTGGTGAGACTGGCAAACAGCATCGAGGCCAGCGTGCGCGGCAGGATGGGCGTGCGCGGATCGGGCCGATCAAAAAACAGGGCGTAATTGGAGCCCACTGCGGCCACCAGCAGCAAGCCCACCAAGTGCAGAATGATCATTTGCTGGCCAAACAGGCTCAATCCCGCCGTGACGGTCATGACCGCCGCGGCCAGTGGCGCGATGATGCGCAGCACGCGCATGGGCGAGCGAAAAACCGCGAGCAGCAACGCGACAATGGCGACCAGCCCGCCGAGCGACAGCGCAATGGCTTCGCGCAGATAGCCGGAATACAGGCGATCCGACTCGGCCTTCATGTCGACGAACAGCACATCGGGGATTGCGCTCAAGGCAGCGCGGATAGGCTCGGCATCGATGCTGCCCCCCTCGGGCGCGGTCAGCGGCAACAAGGCACGCCATTGCCCGTGTTGCTGGATGAGCAGGGCGTCGACCGCCATCGCCATCGAGGTCTGCTGCAGGTCGGCTGCCTGCAGCAAACGCTGGCTGCGCGCGGCGTCTGCGTCGTCCAGAAACGGCGTGAACAGGTGTTCGCGCACCGGCAGACCCTGGACCGCTTGCGCCAGGCGCGTTTCCAGCACGGGCCGAGGGGGAATGCTGGCCTGGCGTGCGCGTTGCGTGGCCAGGCTGGGAAGGTAGCGGCTTGGGCTTTCGAATCCGGCCAGTTCGTCTTGCGCGACTTGGGCTTGCAGCAACGTGGAAACCCGCTCGGCGGCGCGCAAGACGGATTCCTGATTGGCACCGGATACGACGACCAGGTAGCGCACATCCGGCGCCCCCATGTCGGCGCGCAAGCGGGTATCGAGTTCCACATCCGCTTGCGACACCGGGCTGAGTGACGCGATTGTGTCATCCCACAAACTGGCGCGGTTGTTGACCACGATGGCGCAGGCCGCCAGCACCACGATCGCTGCAGGCCAGCGCAGGGCTGCCGCGCGCTGGACCACGCGGGACAGGGTGAGCCCGACGGCCGATAAATCATGGATACGGAAGTTGGCGGGCAACAATGAAGGCAGGACGAAGCGTGTCACCGTTGCGGCCGCGATCAGCCCGGCAATCGCATACAAGCCGAGTTGCGCCAAGCCGGGAAAGCCGGACAGCAGCAGCGAGGCAAAACCGGCTATCGACGTCAGCACACCGAGGCGGATGGTGGGCCAGAAGCGCTTGATCCAGTTTTGATGATCCGCCCGGTTCTGTTCCGATTGCACAAACAGGTAGATCGAATAATCCACGGCCTCGCCGATCAGGGCGGTGCCGAATCCCAGGGTGATGCCGTGCACCGCGCCAAAGCCCAGGCTGACCGCCGCAATGCCGGCCAGCGCACCGCTGACAACGGGCAGCAAGCCCAACGCCAGGGCGCTGAAGGAACGGTAAACGAGCAGGAGCAGCGTGGCGATGAGGGCAAGGCTGATGATGGAGAGCCGGGTGACTTGGCGCTTGATGGTGTCGCGCGACGTCACCGAAAACACGCCGGGGCCGGTCATCACCAGTTGGGTGGAGGCGGTCGCGCCGGGGGTTTGGTCCAACGTCTGGTCGAATGCCTGCCGGATGGCGGCCATGGCGAGCTGCTGGGCATCGGTATCGCTCCCCGCGGCATGCGTTTGCATCAGCAGCAAGGCGCGCGTGCCATCGCGCGATGCCCATGCCCCCTCCACCAGTTTCGGCTGGGTGCCGCTGTCGAGCTGCTCGAGCAACTGCAGCATTTCCCCGGTCGGGTCGCGCGGCAGCAGGGATTTGACCAGCAGTCCGGCGGGCGAGGCCAAGAGGTCGATGCTGTCGCTCAGGGCGGCATGCAGGCCGTCTGTGCTAAAGCGCTCAGGCGTCACGGCCGGGCTCAACAGGTAACGATGGTCGAACAGGAGAGCACGGTCGCGCTCGCTGTTGACCGGCTCGCCATTATTGACGCTGACAAATGTTGGGTCGGCGCGCAGACGCTGGGCGACTTGCCTGGAAATCCGCGCGCGGGTGGGGGCGTCGGCGCCTTCGATGCCCACCAGAATCAGGCGCGAGGCGAGGCCGTCCTGGAGTTGATCCATGAGCAGCTGCTGCTCGGGCGTGGGGCTACGCGGCAAGAAAGCCGACAAGTCGGTGGTGAAATGGGTGCGGCTGATGACGACGACACAGGCCAGCAAAAAAATCAGCCAAAGCACGATGGCGGCAAGGCTGCGGCGGCGCGGGTGGATCATTAAGGCGTCGCCCGCTTTTCGATAGTCATCAAGGAACGATCGCCGTCAGCCTGGAGAATCTCGACGCTGCGTACCACGTTCCGCCCCCCCTCCATCCGGATGCGGGCGATGACGGCACTGACCTTGGGGTCGAGCGGGGTGAGCACCAGGGTCCAGCGTTCCTGGCCGCCGTCCAGGGCCAGATGGTAGACCTGCTCCAGGGCCTTGAGGTCGCCGGCCAGGGTGGCGCGAATGCTCTCGATCATGCCGGCCACCTCCGGGTAGTCCTTCAGCTGCAGCACGTGTTTGCGGCGGCCGCGTTCGAGGGTGAGGGTGTCGCCGTCGAGCACCATGGTCTCGGGCTTCGGTTTCAGGGTGCGCTTTTCCAAGCGGGCCGGCGCGATGAACAGCAGTTCGCCGGAAGACTCGATCGGCTGCTCAAGGATGGAAATGGTTTTTGTCTCGGTGAAGGTGGCCGCGCCTTGCGGGTTCTTCGCCAGACCGGCCATGAGCTCGGCGATGCTCAGCGGTGCGGCCTGAGCGAGGGGGCTGACCAGCAGCGCCAGCCAGACCAGGGCACACCGTCGAAAGTGAGGCCGCGTGAGTCGGGTCATGTTTTAGGCGACATCCTTGGGGCGCCAGAAATCGAAGAAGTTGAACCAGTTGTAGGGGGCGGCGCGGCAATGGCGTTCCAGACAGGCGGCGTAGGCGGTCACGGCGGACTGGACGGCGGCATCGCGGTCGCTCCGTTCGAGCTCGCTGAAATCGGCCAGCCGCTCGAAGTGGATGGCATAGCGATTGCTGCCCAGGTAGAGGCCGCTCATGAACAGCACCGGCCGCCTCAGCATGGCGGCCAGGCGCATGGGCCCGACCGGAAATTCGGCGTCCGCTCCCAGGAAGGGGACGCGCAGCGTCGGATCGCCGCCGAGGGTGCGGTCGCTCAGCACACCGAGCACCATGCCCTGGTCCAGGCAGACCTGCACCCGCAGCATCGAATCGAGCTGCCCCAAGGGGATGATGTCCTGCACCGCCGCCGGGTTGATGGCGGCCAGCGCGGCATTGAGCTTGCGGGCGTTTTCCTCATACATGACCATGACCACCCTGAGACCAGGCTGGCGGCGGCCGATGGCGCGCACCACCTCGAAGCTGCCCATGTGCGCGCCCAACAGGATGGCGCCACGCCCGGTGGCCAGCACCTCCTGGACGATGTCCTCCCCGTGCACTTCCAGCTGAAACAGGTCGAAGCGCCCATTGAGCAGAAAGAGCCGGTCGTGGATGGTGGAGGCTAAGCTGTGGAAGTGCCGGAACAAGTCGGCGAATGAGGGTTCCCGATCCAGCGCCCGGCGCAGATAGGCACGCGAGGCGGCCTTGGCGGCGGGTGCGAATAGCAGAAAGTAAAGGCTGATGCCGGCCAGCACAAAACGGGCGGGGGCTCGGCCCAGGCGCAGGGATATCCAGGTCATCACGCGCAGCATGGCCCGATTGCTGCGCTCGGGGCGAACAGCCCATTCCGCCTGCGGCGAAGCCTGACGCGCCATGTCCGGTGGGGTCATGCCGGGGGCGCTGGTGAAAAAACGACGCTGCCGCTGGCCACGCCGCGCTCGTCGCCATGGCAGCGGATATCAAAACGGAAGCCGCCGGCCGGCAATTCGACGGCGTGCAGGGTGAGGGTCTCACCGGGCAGGACCGGACTGTGGAACTTCACCGACTTGAGTTGCCAGCCCGCGTCCAGCCTGCCCTGTTGCGCTGCCAGCGCATGCAGCGCCTCATCCAGCAACACGACCCCGGGAAGGATGGGCTGACCGGGGAAGTGTCCGGCATAGGCGGGATGGTCGGCGGCGATGGGCAGCGGCATGAGGTGATCGCTCATGCCGGCATCCCGGCTTGGGCCTGCAGGGTGGCCAGCAGGTCCTCGGTGATCTGGGCGGGGAGCTTGCCGGTGGCATTGCGCGGGAGGACATCGACGAACAGCAACGGGCGCGGCAAAAAGACGGGGTCAATGCGCTCGCGCAGGGCGCGGGTCAGGGCAGCCGGGGTGAGCCCGGGGGCGACCACCAGGGCGGCAAGGCGGCCGATGCGATCCGCGCTGTCCTCGCGGGGCAGCACAAAGACGCCGTCCAGCACCCCGGGGATGGCGTTCAGCTGGTGGTTGAGGCAGGCCAGCGAGGTGCGCTTGCCTGCGATGTTGACCAGGTCGGCATGCCGACCATGCAGCAGGAAGGTGGTGGACGACGGGCCGTCGCCGGTGAGTTCGATGACATCGGAAAGGCCGGTCGGGCTGTCGATGTGGCCGCCCTCGGCCCACAGCGTCGGCCCCTCGCGGCGCAGCTGGATGTCCGCCAGCGTGTGCCATTCGAGGCCGGCCGCGGTGCGCCGCGAGGCGAGTTGCCCGGTCTCGGTGCAGCCGTAGATCTCGTGCAGCGGCGCGCCGAACCGGG
>JBAQND010000142.1:0-4126 GCA_049303455.1 Thiobacillus sp. | reverse complement strand
AGCGGCGCGGCGAAGCGACCGCTGCCCACCCCGATCTCGATTCCCCAGCCTTCCCACGGCACGAACGGACGCAGGGCAAGCAGCTCCGAGAGGTACGCCGCCTCGTGCTTTTCGAACCACGCCTCATAGCGCCGGGTGTGAGCTTCGAAGGGGGCGACCCTAGGCACGCGACAGCAGCTCTCGCATCGCGCCGACAAAGCGGCGGTTGTCTTCGGGCAGCGCCGTGGTGATGCGCATGAAGCCCGGGCCGAGCGCCGGATCGTTCAAGGGCTTGATCAGGATGTCGCGGCTGCGCAGCGCATCGGCGATCTCGGTCGCGCTGTGCGGCGCCAGGTCGGCAAGGAAGAAATAGGTATGGGTCGGAAAGGTGCGCACGCCCAGGGCGCGCAGTTCCGCCGCGAGCGCCACGGTCCATTCATGCAATTGCGCGGCACGGGCATGAATCTGGTCCTCGTGCTGCAGCGTGGCGATGGCCGCCGCCTGGCTGGGACGGGCGAGCGGGTAGGCGTCGTTGTGGGTATTCAGATCGTCGGCGATCGCTTCCGGAAAGATGCCATAGCCGATGCGGAAGCCCGCCAGGCTGTGCGCCTTGGACAGGGTGCGGGTCACCAGCAGATTGGAATGCCCGGGCACCCAGTTGGCGACCGACTGCCCGGCCAGGCCGATGAAGGCCTCGTCGACCAGGAAGCGGGTCTGCGGATGGCGGCGCAGCAGATCCGGCAGCGGCGCCATGTCGAAGATGCCGCCGTTGGGATTGTTGGGGTTGACGATGACCACCAGCGTGGTGCCCTCCGGAACGACCAACTCACTCAGGTCGAAGGCGAAATCCTTGTCCGGTGGCAGCCGCGTTTCCGTATAGCGCCGGGCGATTTCGGGAAACAGCCCATAGGTCGGCGTCAGCAGATGGACCTGCTGGCCGAAGCGGTCGAACAGCTGGCGCAGGATCAGTTCGGAGCCGGCGTTGATGTGAATGAGCCGTTCGGCCACGCCGAGCCGCTCGCTGATGAGCGAGCGCAGCGGTGTCGAGTAGGGCTCGGTGTAATAGTTGCTGTGCGCCGCTTCGGCCTGCGCCGCGGCGATCGCTTCGTCGATCGGCGGCAGCGGGTTCTCGCACAGCAGGAGCTTGATGCCATGGAAGGTGCCGCCGCCTTTTTCCGAAATGATGCTCATGCTTTCCCCTTCCCGCCCGTGTTGCGCCTTACTCATTCAGCGTAGTCCACACAGAAGTAAAACGGGGCCGCGGCCCCGTTTTATGGATGATCCCGCCGGACGCCGAATGCCCTATGCCTTCCTGACAAACTCCGACTTCAGCTGCATGGCGCCAATGCCGTCGATCTTGCAGTCGATGTCGTGATCGCCTTCGACGATGCGGATGTTCTTGACCTTGGTGCCCACCTTGACGACCGATGATGAGCCCTTGACCTTCAGGTCCTTGATCACCGTCACCGTGTCGCCGTCGGCCAGTACATTGCCATTGGCGTCGCGCACCACCCGCGTGTCATCCGCGGCCGCGGGCGCATCCTTCGGCCATTCATGCGCGCATTCCGGACACACATACATCGTGCCGTCTTCGTAGGCGAATTCCGAACCGCACTGCGGGCACTTGGGCACACTGCTCATGCCGCACTCCATTGCGCGGTTGCCTTGCTGTCTTTCGCCTTCATTCTGCTTTCCTTTAACTATTCAAAAAAAATATGCCGCGACCTGACCCTGTTGGGCAGCCTTACACCCGTTCGTACACCACAAAATCGAACCGCAGGGCATCACCCTTCTCGCCCGTGTGCGGCTCGCGCGAGACTTCCCTGAACGCGCTGCGGTCGTAGTCGGGGAACCAGGCGTCGCCTTCGGCTTCGATGTCGACTTCGGTCAGATACAGGCGGTCGGCGAGCGGGATGGCCTGGGCGTAGAGGTCGGCGCCACCGATGAAAAAGGCTTCATCGGCATCCCCACATAGCGCGATCGCGGCGGGGATGGAGGCAGCGACCACGCAGCCGTCCTTGCAGTAGTCTGGGTTGCGGGTGATGACAATGTTGGCGCGCCCGGGCAGCGGGCGACCGAGCGACTCGAAGGTCTTGCGGCCCATCAGGATGGGATGGTTGAGGGTGAGCGCCTTGAAATGGGCGAGGTCTTCCGGTAGCCGCCACGGCAGGCGGTTTTCGATGCCGATGACGCGGTTCCTGGCAAGCGCGGCGATGACACTGATGCGCGGTTTCTTCGGTTTCTTCTGTGTCATGTTCCCTCGATTCCTCTCAAAGCTGCCTTACGCCTCACGCCTTACGCCTCACACATTTCATACCGCCACCGGCGCCTTGATTGCCGGGTGTGGGTCGTAGCCACTCAAGCTGAAGTCCTCGAAACGGAACGCGAGGATGTCCTTCACGTCCGGGTTCAGCGTCATGGTCGGCAGCGGGCGCGGCTCGCGGGCGAGTTGCTCGCGCGTCTGGTCGAGGTGATTCAGATACAGATGGGCATCGCCCAGGGTGTGGACGAAGTCGCCGGGCTTCAGGCCCGTGACCTGCGCCATCATCAGCGTCAGCAGCGCGTAGGAGGCGATGTTGAACGGCACGCCGAGGAAGATGTCGGCGCTGCGCTGATACAGCTGGCAGGAAAGCTTGCCGTCGGCGACGTAGAACTGGAAGAAGGCGTGGCACGGCGCCAGCGCCATCTTGTCCAGATCCGCCACGTTCCACGCCGAGACGATGATGCGGCGCGAGTCGGGGTTGGTCTTGATCGTCTTCACCGCTTCGCTGATCTGGTCGATGGTGCCGCCGTCGGGCTTGGCCCAGCTGCGCCACTGGTGGCCGTAGACCGGGCCGAGGTCGCCGTTCTCATCCGCCCACTCGTCCCAGATCGAGACGCCGTTTTCCTTCAGGTATTTGATGTTGGTGTCGCCCTGCAGGAACCACAGCAGTTCGTGGAGGATGGAGCGCAGGTGGCATTTCTTGGTGGTGACGAGCGGAAAGCCTGCGGCGAGGTCGTAGCGCATCTGCCAGCCGAATACCGACAGGGTGCCGGTGCCGGTGCGGTCGTCTTTTCGGGTGCCGTGCTCGAGCACGTGGCGCATCAGGTCGAGGTAGGGTTTCATGGCGAGTTGGGGTTAGGGTTTTGCGGGGGCGGCCTGGACCGCCTGATTATCGTATGTTGCCGTCGTTTCGCTGAGCGCGCCGTCGAAAAATCCCGCGAGCAAGGTGGCGGGCGCCCGGCCGTAGATGTCCCAGAAGGCGATCTCGAAGTCGGTGTTGTCCTGCACGGCGAGCACCAGCGCCTTGAAGCGCGCTTCGTCCCGCACCCGCAGCCAGCCGACCAGCAGCATGGACTGGCGGTAGAACTCGAAGATGTTGAGCCGGGATGCGCCCGCGCGGTGGCGCTTGCCGGGGGTGTCGCGCGCGCCCAGGTTGACCCGGCGGCCGGCGCGGATGGCCGCGTAGGCCTGGGCATCGGTGGCGTAGTCGGCGCCGCCGCCGTCGGCCGTCAGCGACGCCCAGCCTTCGTGGAACCAGACCGGCAGGCTGCTGTGATAGTGGCCGATGCGCTGGCCCAGATGCAGGTGCGCGAGTTCGTGCGTCAGCAATGCGGGCAGCCGGTGCTTTTCGCGTCCGTCGAGATTGGGCGACAGGATGAGGCGGTTGTCCGGCACGACGGCGGCCGAGAGTTTGGGGGTCAGCACATAGCGCCTGAAGCAGGCCTCGCTACCGCACACATGTACGCGCGGCGCGCGGGCAAACGGCAGGTAGTGCGCCGCCTCGACCACGGCGATGGCCTGCGGCAAGGCCTCGGCAACCCGTTCGCCATACGCCTCGAAACCGGGCTCGACCCACACCCGGGAATCGGCCGCCAGGGGCGCAAAGTGCTCAAGCGGATGCAGCGCCCTGGGGTTGCTGACGGTCAGGGCACAGCCGGAAAGCAGCATGCACACGACGGCCAGAAACACGCCTTGAAGCGACCATCGGGGATTGGCGTTCGGGGAGTTCATTTTCCTGAAAATTGCCCATATTTTGGCTAGTGTCTCGTCACGCATCAAATGTCGGATATAGTCGTTTGAGCTTGACCCGTGCGTCCTCTGCCGTGAATTGCCAGTTCACCCTGGCGTGAATCTGGTCGCGGCGCGTTTGCCAGGCTGCGACTT
>JBAQND010000141.1:0-24462 GCA_049303455.1 Thiobacillus sp. | reverse complement strand
CGATACGATGCGACGATTCCAGTGTGTTCCCAGTGTGTTCCCAGTGTGTTCAATGAACCGCCGGATGCGGAACCGCACGTCCGGTGGTGTGAGAGGGCGACGGGGGTGACCCCGTCCCCTACTCGATCGCGCCCGTATGCGCTGGGGCGGCAGCCGTTCAACCTGGCGCGGCAAAAACTCGCTCCGGCCACGTTCGCGCACGTCGAATTGGTCGCGATCTTTCCGGGGATGCACAACCTCCCGCGGATTGCCGCTGCGGCGCGGCTGAAAATCCGTGCCCTTGCCCGGGGGGGCGCATTGCCGCTGGTCGAGCCATGAGCGATTTTCTTGCGGAACTCGCCGCCGCCATCGGCCGCGCCAGCGGTACGCCCTTCACGGTGCGGGTCACGCGCGCTATACGCGGCGGCGACATCAGCGAGGCGTTCACGCTTGCCGACGGCGTGCGCGCGTTTTTCGTCAAGACTCAACCAGCAAGCCGGATCGAAATGTTCGAGGCGGAAGCGGCGGGGCTCGCCGAACTGGCGGCGGCGAACGCGGTGCGGGTGCCGCTGGTGATTTGCCACGGCGTCGCCGCCGGGCAGGCGTATCTGGTGCTCGAACACCTGCCGCTCCAGCCACATGGGGACGCCGCGCAACTGGGCCGGCGGCTCGCGCAGCAGCACCGCGTCAGCGCCGCGCGATTCGGCAGCGCGCGCGACAACCGGATCGGCGCCACGCCGCAGCCGAACGCATGGATGGACGACTGGGTCGAATTCTGGCGCGCGCGGCGGCTTGGCTTTCAATTGAAGCTGGTGGCGCAGAACGGCTACGGCGGCGCCCTGCAGCGCGACGGCGAAGCGCTGATGGCACGGCTGGACGGATTTTTTACCGGCTACCGGCCGCAGCCCGCGCTGCTGCACGGCGACCTGTGGGGCGGCAACCATGGGTTTCTGGCGGATGGATCGCCGGTGATTTTCGACCCGGCGGTGTATTTCGGCGACCGCGAATGCGATCTTGCCATGAGCGAGCTGTTCGGCGGTTTTGCGCCTCCGTTTTACGCGGCCTACCGCGAAGCCTGGCCGCTCGACGCCGGCTATGCGGTGCGCAGGACGCTCTACAACCTGTATCACATCCTCAACCACGCCAACCTGTTCGGCGGCGGCTATGCGGCGCAGGCGCAGCGCATGCTGGCGCAGTTGCTGGCCGAGATTCGCTAGTTCGCCAGCGAGCGCAGGGTCGGCACGGCGAGGCTGAATTCATCCGCGTGGGCAATCGCGCGTGCCAGCCGCGACGGCGCCGAGCGGCCGGTGCAGCCATGCTCCGGATCGCCGTCAAAGGCCTCAAGCATGCCGGCAATGAGCCGCTCCCGATCATGGGCAACATCGGTCAGCGCGTCCTGGATGTCCATCACCTCGTTCGCCACCTGGCGTGCGAAAGCCTGATGCTGCGCCCACAGCTGCGACACGGTGCCGCCGGTTTTCAGTCCGGCGATGTTGGTGGTGAGGATGTAGACGTTCTTTCGCACCAGCTCGAACAGCAGTTCGTCGCCGAGCGCGACTTCGCGGCATGGCAGCTCGATTGCGGTCAGCGCGCGGCACAGCAGTGCGGCGCCGGGGCCGGCGACGGGGGAGGCGATCAGCGGCTTGGCGTCGGTGCCTTTTTTCTTTTCGAACCATACCGAGATCACGGTAGGGTCGGCGTAGCGGTATTTTTCCCAGTCGCGCGGCAGCAATTCGTTCTGGATCAACGCAACATGCGGGCGCCAGGCGCCGGGCATGGCGGCCAGCACGGTGTGCAGATCGTTTTCGGCGACCGCCACCAGCACCAGTTGGGGCTCGGGATGCGCGTGCGCGACGGTGAACAGGTCGTCGCCGCGGTTGACCGGAATCACGCTGTAGCCGGCGCGCAGCATGCCGCCGGCAAACACGCGCCCCAATTGCCCCAGCCCGATGACGACGACTTCGTTCATGCCGCGCGCCTTATTCCAGGCCCTTGGAA
The DNA here is from genome assembly GCA_049303455.1 of Thiobacillus sp. Taxonomy (GTDB): domain Bacteria; phylum Pseudomonadota; class Gammaproteobacteria; order Burkholderiales; family Thiobacillaceae; genus Thiobacillus. The sequence continues at coordinate 22,485 of JBAQND010000141.1, read as the reverse complement.
TGCAGATATTCGTCGTAGTCACCCATGTAGAACTCGACGCCTTCAGGCGTGATTTCGAGGATGCGGGTGGCGAGGCTGGAGACGAACTGGCGGTCGTGCGAGACGAAGATCAGCGTGCCCTTGAACAGGTCGAGCGCGAGGTTCAGCGACTCGATCGATTCCATGTCCATGTGGTTGGTCGGTTCGTCCATCACCAGCACGTTGTGGCGGCCGAGCATCAGCTTGCCGTAGAGCATGCGGCCCTTTTCGCCGCCGGACAGCACGCGCACCGACTTCTTGACGTCGTCGCCGGAGAACAGGAGGCGCCCGAGAATGCCGCGCAGCACCTGCTCGTCGTCGCCCGGCTGGGTCCACTGGTGCATCCAGTCGGTGAGGTTCAAGTCCATGTCGAAATCGCTGACGTGGTCCTGCGAGAAGTAGCCGACGTTGGCGTTCTCGCTCCAGCGCACTTCGCCGAATTTGGGCGTCAACTCGCCCACCAGCAGTTTCATCAGCGTCGACTTGCCGACGCCGTTGCCGCCGATGACGGCCATTTTCTCGCCGGCTTCCAGCGAGAAGCCGAGGTTGGTGAACAGCGGCGTGTCGTCGTAGCCGAACTTGAGGCTCTCGACTTCGAGCGCGCGGCGGTGCAGCGCCTTCTCGGGTTCGAAGCGGATGTAGGGGTTCTGGCGCGAGCTGGGCTTGAAGTCCTCGATCTTGATCTTGTCGATCATCTTCATGCGGCTGGTGGCCTGGCGCGCCTTCGACTTGTTGGCGGAGAAGCGGCGCACGAATTCCTGCAGTTCGGCGACCTTGTCCCTGGCCTTGGCGTTGGTGCTGGCCTGGCGTTCCTTGACCTGGGTCGAGGCCTGCATGTAGTCGTCGTAGTTGCCCGGGTAGACCTTGATGGTGCCGTAGTCGAGGTCGGCCATGTGGGTACAGACCTGGTTCAGGAAGTGGCGGTCGTGCGAGATGACGATGATGGTCGCCTTGCTCTCGTTCAAGACGTTTTCCAGCCAGCGGATGGTGTTGATGTCGAGGTTGTTGGTCGGTTCGTCGAGCAGCAGGATGTCGGGGTTGGAGAACAGCGCCTGCGTCAGGAGAACGCGCAGCTTGAAGCCCGGCGCGATCTGGCTCATGGGGCCGTTATGCTGTTCGGTGGGGATGCCGACGCCGAGCAGCAGTTGACCGGCGCGCGCTTCGGCGTCGTAGCCGCCCATCTCGCCGAACTTGGCTTCCAGCTCGGCGGCGTGCAGGTAGTCCTCCTCGCTCGCCTCCGGGTTCATGTAGATGGCGTCCTTCTCTTGCATCACGCGCCACATCTCGGCGTGGCCCTGCAGCACCACGTCGAGCACGCGCTGGTCCTCGTAGCCGAACTGGTCCTGGCGCAGCCACGCCATGCGCTCGCCGGGGTCGAGCGAGACGTTGCCGGCGGAGGGCTCCAGTTCGCCGGCGAGGATCTTCATGAAGGTGGATTTGCCGCAGCCGTTGGCGCCGATCAGGCCATAGCGGTTGCCGTCGCCGAACTTGACGTTGACGTTCTCGAACAGCGGTTTGGCGGCGAATTGCAGGGTGATGCTGGAAGCGGTAAGCACGGGGGGATCCTGGAGTACGGGAAAAACGCGATATTTTAACATTGCGCCCCATCCGCCATGGGGCTGCCTTCGGCTTACCGCTAGTGCCCGGGGCTAGCCCCGTAGCGCTGGGTGGTCGGCGATCGGCCGGTCGAGATGGTAGCCCTGCGCCAGGTCGACGCCGAACCGGCGCAGCAGGGCCAGCGTTTCACCGTCCTCGACGTATTCCGCCACCACCGATTTGCCGAGGCCGAGTGCGACGCTGACCATGGCTTTCACGAATACCTGGTTGTCACGTTCGCTGGGCAGATCGCGGATGAACAGGCCGTCGATCTTGATGGTGTCGACATGCAGGTGCTTGAGGTAGGCGAAGGAGGCGAAGCCGACGCCGAAGTCATCGAGGCAGACGCCGCAGCCGAGCTGGCGCAGCGCTTCGATCATGCGCTGGGCGTCGAGCAGGTCGGACACCGCGGCGGTTTCGGTGATTTCGACGATCAGCCGCCTGGGGTTGATGCCGCTCTCGCGCAGCGCATTGCTGATGAACTGCGGCAGGCCGGGCTCGGACAGCGAACGTCCCGACAGGTTGACCGCGATGGCGGGAACGGCCGGGCATTCGGCCAGTCTGCGCAGCACTTCGCCGATCACCCAGCGGTCGATGTCGAGGATGCGGCTGTTCCTTTCGGCCTGCTGGATGAATAGCGCCGGCAGGATGAGCTGGCCGGGATGGCGCTCGTCGTCCATGCGCACCAGCGCTTCCAGATGCGACAGGCTGCCGTCTTCCGTCCGGTATACGCCCTGGAAGTGCAGCTGGAGCAGGTTCTTGTCGAGCGCGTTGCTGATGCGCTCGCCCCACGACAGGCGGCTGCGCATTTCGCTGTCGGCCGCGTTGTTCGCGCGATACACGCGCCAGGTGTTCTTGCCGGCATCCTTGGCCTGGTACATGGCGAGGTCGGCGCGCGCCACCAGGTCGTCGGCATCGGCGGCGTGCGCCGGATAGTAGGCGATGCCGAGACTGGTGGTCAGCCGCAGCTTGTGCCCTTCGAAGTGGAAGGGGATCTGACTGATCGTGCGCAGCACGCGGTCGGCCAGCATCTCCGCTTCGTTGCCCTGCGCCGCTGGCAGCAGGATGGCGAACTCGTCGCCGCCAAGACGCGCCAGCACTTCGTCGCGCCGCACCAGCGCGCCGATTTCGCCGGCCACCCGGATCAGCAGCGCATCGCCGGCGCGGTGGCCGTAGCTGTCGTTGATGGTCTTGAATTCGTCGAGATCGAAGAACATCACCGCGCACTGCGTCTGCCGGCGGTCGGTTTCCAGCATGGTGCGCGCCAGTTCCTGCTGGAAGCGGTGGCGGTTATACAGCCCGGTGAGCGCGTCGCGTTCGGCCAGATACACCAGCTGGTCGGCCGTCTGGCGTTCGCGGGTGACGTCTTCGTAAATCCACAAGTGGCCGATGAAGCGGCCTTCGCGGTCGCGCACCGGGTAATCGAGCTCGGTGATGACGCGGCCGTCGGTCATCTGGATTTCAAAATTGTCGGACAAGTCAGGCTTTTTCAGCACCGACAGCAGGTGGCGCGAAAAGTGATCGGGCTGCACCAGCGTCGAGGCGGACTGGGCCAGCACCTCATGCACCGGCAGGCCGATGAGGTCGGCCTGCCGGTCGATCATCCACATGCGGCTGAAGGCGGGGTTGTGGTAGATCACGCGGCCGTCGGCGGCGACGAACAGGATGCCCAGGTTCATTGCCGACAGCAGCGACACCAGGCGCGCGCGCTCCTGCTCGATTTCTTCCAGATACCGGCTTTGCAGGCTTTCCGCCGTGCGCAGTTCGCTGATGGCCGTGCGCAGATTGGCCTCGGTCGCCTTGAGATCGTCGATGCTGTGGATGCTGGCGCGGATGCCCTGGTACACCCCGCTGTAATCGTGAATCGGCTGCCAGTTCACCGACGCCCAGAAATGGCCGCCCTCCTTGCGGCACACCCGCAGGGTGTACCCCTGGCCGGAGGTCCCGCGCAGGGCCTGACGCAGCTGGAACTCGGCGGCGGTGCGGTCTTCCAGGTGGATGACGTCGTTCGGGAAATTCATCTTTCCCATGCATTCGTCGACGCTGTAGCCGAGCATGCGCTCGACCGAGGGGTTGACCCACAAGAGCTTGCCCTGGGGCGACAGCCAGAACTCCAGGTCGTGGGTGTAATCGGCAATGGCATGAAAGCGCGCTTCATTTTCGTGCGCGCGCTCGACGTTGAAGCGGACGGATTCGGCCATGCGGTTGAAGGTGTCGACCAGCTGGCCGATCTCGTCCTCCCCATCGCCGGTCAGTTTGACGTCCAGGTCGCCTTGCGCCATGCGTTTGCTGGCGCGGGTCAGGGCGACGAATCGACGAACCACCGCACCGGCCGACAGCGCCAGCAGAATGCCGGTCAGCAGCAGGGCGAGCGCGGCGATGACCAGGCTTTGCTGGAGGTAGCGGGCACGTGCCACGCGAATGAACTCGTCCGAGAGGACCAGCCCCACCTCCCCGTAGCGCTGACCGGCCAGTTCAATCGGCTGCACCCGGCGGAAATCGGTCGCATCGCCGCCGCCGCCCGCCTGATACACGGCGCGGTCGCTGCGGTCGCGCACCTCGATCATTTCCAGCCCACCGCCGTGCTGCAGCGTTTCGACGATGTCGCGCACACTGGCGTCATCCTGCTGCATGAGGGGCGCAAGCAGGGCCGCCCCTAAAGTTTTCGCGATTTCCGACACCCGCTGTTCGGCCTGTTGTTGCAGCGATCGGGTGGTGAGATGCACCCCGTTGGCAATGAGGAAGCTCAGCATCACCGCCTCCACCGCCAGCGCGGCGAGGGTGAGCTTGTAGCGCAGCGAGAGCCGGCCCAGCCACGCCTTCATCGGGTCGACCGCAAGATGTCCTGTGCCTGCAAGGCGTAGGGACGGAAGGCACGCAATTCGTGGCCGTTCACCTCAGCGAAGCCGCCGTAGCCGCCGCTTTGCATGAAGGCCTGCCCGGCGGGGCTGACGGCGAATTCCCGCAGTGCCTGGCGCACAGCCCGCGCCTCGGCATCGCCGAGGCGCGGATGGGCGAGGTACATCAGGCTGGACAAGGACGGGGTTTCGGCGAGCACCCGCACTTGCCGACGCAACTCGGGCGGGATCAGCTTGTAGGGGTGCAACCCTATCATGGCGGCGTCCGCGCGCCCGTTGATGACCTGCATCGCGGCATTGAGGTGGGTGCCGGAATCCGTTGTCTGGTAATCGATGGTGTGCCTGAGCCCGTGCGCGGCCAGTTCGGCATCAAGGGCCAATGCCGCCACGGCGAGGGGATCGGAACGGGCGATGGTGCGGCCGTACAACGCACCCGGCGTCTCAAACGGCGAATCGGACCTGACCACCATCAGGCCATGCACCGGCTGGGTATATTTCAGCAGCGGCCGGTAGCCGGCATCCTGTCGTGCCAGCCAGGCCAGGTGCGGTGCCGTCAGCAGGATGTCGTATTCCCCCTGGCGGGTGCGTTCGACAAAGGTTTTGAAGTCGCGCGCGGTGTAAATGACGACCGGCCGCTGCAATCGTTTGTCCAGCACGTCGGCAAGCGGGTGGTATGTCTCGACGATGTTTTTTGCCGTCAAGTGGGGGAAAACGCCGAAGGTCAACGATTTGTCCGCGCCGAAAGCCGGCTGGATGCCCACGATCAGCAGCAAGGCCGGGATCAACAGGCGGCCGGCAGCGTGCGTGAAGGCACGCAGGATGCGGCGAAGTCGGCCTGGCCACGGGGCGAATGAGCGCAACGCGTCTTTCCTTGTTTACAGCGACTTCTGCAGAACCTTGGATTTCCGCATGTAGTTGTAGAGCGCCTGTTTGCCCTGCGGCAGATGGGCGGGGCTGCTGTCGACGAAGCCGCGTTCCTCGAACCAGTGTTCGGAGCGGGTCGTCAGGACGAACAGGTTTTTGAAGCCGGCCTTTTTGCCTTTCTTCTCGGCCTCCGCCAGCAACAGGTCGCCAAAACCGCGCCCGCGAAAATCCGTGGAGACGGCCAGGCAGGCAAGTTCGGCCGCATGTTCCTCGGGGAAGGGATAAAGCGCGGCGCAGCCGGCGATGACGCCGTCGGATTCGAGCACCAGGAAGCGGTCGATCTCCATTTCCAGCAACTCGCGCGAGCGCCTTACCAGGATGCCTTCGCGCTCCAGCGGTTCGATCAGGCCGAGGATGCCGCCGACGTCGTCGATGGTGGCGGGGCGCAGGGTCTCCAGCGGCGCCGGGGTGACGAGCGTGCCGACGCCTTCACGGGTGAACAGTTCGGACAGCAGCGCGCCGTCACGGTGGCGGCTGATCAGGTGGGCGCGCTTGACGCCACACGTGCAGGCGGCGATCGCGCATGGCAGGTAATAGGCCACGTCCTCGGGCAGCTTGCGCGTCCTGCCATGTCCTGCCTTCTCGAGCACCTGCCGCGCCTCATTGACGGTGAGGGCGTTGTGGATCGCGCGGCCCTTGTCCGGCACCCCCTCGGTGTCCATCAGGAAGACGAGCTTGTCGGCCGCCAGTTCGACCGCCGTCTGGGTCGCCACGTCTTCCAGGCTGAGGTTGAAGATCTCGCCGGTCGGCGAATAGCCGATCGGCGAGAGCAGCACGATGTCGTGCTGGTCCAGCCGTCTGCGAATGGCGGCGGCAGCGATCTTGCGCACCTCGCCGGTGTGCAGCAAGTCGACGCCGTCGCGCACGCCCAGCGGCTGCGCGGTGACGAAATTGCCCGAGGCGACCCGGATGTCGGCCCCCGCCATCGGCGTGTTGGCCAGTCCCAGCGACAGCAGCGCCTCGATCTCCACCCGCACCGTGCCGGCGGCTTCCTTGACGCATGCGAGTGCCCGGTCGTCGGTGACACGCAGGCCGTTCACGTAGCGGATCGCGGTGCCATTTTCGGTCAGCCGCGCCTCCACCTGCGGCCGCACCCCGTGCACCAGCACCAGCCGCACCCCCAGGCTGCTCAGCAGGTTGACGTCGTGCGCCAACTGAACGAAGCCGCCGTCGGCCACCAATTCGCCGCCGAAGGCGATGACGAAAGTCTTGCCGCGGAAGCCGTGGATGTACGGCGCGGCAGCGCGGAACCAGTGGACGAAATCGGTAGTGGCGTTCAACGGATTGGCCTGATCTGGGTTAGGTTAAATGCGCGAAGGATACCGAAAAACCCCGGCGCCATTCGGCCATTCGGTGGCGCGACAATTGTCGGGCAAAACGGGGCGGCTTGGCCAAGCCACATTTGCTCAAAAATCGCCCCACAGGGTCTGCATCGCCGCCAGCGCCGCCAGGGCGGCGGTCTCGGTGCGCAGCACGCGCGGCCCCAGCCGCACCGGGATGGCCCCCGCCGCCTGCAGCGCAGCGATTTCGTCGGCCTCGAAGCCGCCTTCGGGGCCGGTCACCAGGCAGTCCATTCCGCTTGGCGCGGGCAGGTCGGCCAGTCGCGCCTCGGCCAGCGGCGACAGGAACAGCAGTCGCCCGCCGTCGGGCAGGCTGCCTGTTGGAGACCAATCCGTCGCGCGCTGTAGCGCGTGTCCCAGCCAGTGGGCCAATGTCAGCGGTGCCGCTACCGGCGGCACGCGATTGCGGCCGCACTGTTCGCAGGCGCTCGCCACCACGCCCTGCCAGTGTGCGATGCGCTTGTCGGCGCGCTCGCCCGCAAGCTTGACCACGCTGCGCCGGGCGGCAATCGGCTGGATCGCCGCCACCCCGAGTTCAACCGCTTTCTGCAGCGTGTAATCCATGCGCTCGCCGCTCGAAATGCCCTGTGCCAGCATCACCCGCAGGCGCGATTCGCACTCGGCGGCGGCAAAGCCTGTGATGCTGACGGCGACTTCGTCCTTGTGGACGCGTTCGATGCGCGCGGCGTATTCGCCGCCCTGCCCGTTGAACAGGACGACGGTATCGTCCACCGTCAGCCGCAGCGCGCGCGCGGCGTGGCGCGCCGGGCCGGGCGGCAGGCTGAAACGGGCGCCGGGGGCGAGCGGCTGGGCAAGATAAAAGCGCGGCGCGGACATGTTGCTATTATGCGGGAACTGACCAGAAATCTGTGGAGCGCGCCATGGTTTCCCTTACTACCCCCGTATGCGATTTTGGCTGGAAAGCCCCCGATTTCAGCCTGCCCGGCGTCGACGGAAAACGGTGGACGCTGGCCGACGCGATGGGGCCGAACGGCCTGCTGGTAATGTTCATCTGCAACCATTGCCCCTATGTGAAGGCGATCCGGGCCCGGCTGGTGCGCGATCTCGCCGAGCTCAAACAACACGGCATCCAAGCCATCGCCATCATGTCGAACGACCCGACCGACTACGAGGAGGACTCGTTCGACAACATGAAACTGGTGGCGGCGGAATTCGACTTCCCCTTTCCCTACGTGATCGACGAAACGCAGGCGGTGGCAAAAGCCTACGGCGCGGTATGCACGCCGGATTTTTTCGGCTTCAACCGCAATTTCGAATTGCAGTACCGTGGCCGCTTCGACGAGTCGCGCAAGGACACCGCGCCCGAGGGCGTGCGCCGCGACCTGTTCGAGGCGATGAAGGACATTGCGGTCACCGGCCGCGGCCCCGCGGAACAGATACCCAGCATGGGCTGTTCGATCAAGTGGAAGGAGGCATGACATGGTCGACCGCCGGCAGCATTGGGAAACCGTTTACCGCAGCAAGGCAGCCGGGGATGTCAGCTGGTTCCAGCCGCATGCCGCGTCGTCGCTGCGCCTGATCGAGGGCTGTACGGCCAGGGATGCGCACATCATCGACGTCGGCGGCGGCGCCTCGGTGCTGGTGGACGACCTGCTCGATGCCGGCTATCGCAACCTGACCGTGCTCGATCTCGCCGAGTCGGCGCTGGCGGCCAGCCGCGCGCGGCTCGGCGAACGCGCACAGTCGGTGCGGTGGATCGCAGGTGACATCACCCGGGTCGAGTTGCCGGCCGCGCGCTATGACGTCTGGCATGACCGCGCGGTGTTCCATTTCCTGACCGACCCGGCCGATCGCGCGCACTATGTCGAACAGGTGTTGAAGAGCGTGAAGCCCGGCGGACATGTCATCATCGCCGCTTTCGGCCCCGGCGGGCCGCTGCGATGCTCGGGTCTCGACGTCATGCGCTACGCGCCCGATGCGCTGCATGCCGAGTTCGGCGCGCCTTTCCGTCTGTTGCGGCACGAAACCGAAATCCACCACACCCCCTCGGGACAGGAGCAGGAATTTGTTTATTGTTATTGCCGGCGCACCTGATCATGCTTGAGGACGTCAAGGCTTTGGTGCGCGAAATTGCGCAGCGCGAGGTCACGCCGCGCTTTCTCAAGGTGAAGCACAGCCACAAGCCGGACGGCAGCCTGTTTACCGAGGCGGACTCCGAAACGCAGGCCGCGCTGGAAGCGGCGCTGCCAAGGATCCGTGACGTGCCGGTGCTGGGCGAGGAGATGACCGAGCAGCGGCAGCACGACGCCTGGGATGCCGGGCGCGACGGGCTGTGGTGCGTCGATCCGATCGACGGTACCTCCAACTTTGTCGCCGGCGTGCCGTATTTCGCCGTGTCGGTGGCTTACCTTTACAAGGGCGAGCGCCAGCTCGGCGTGGTATACGATCCCATTGCAGACGAGATGTTCAGCGCCGAACGCGGCCGCGGCGCGCACCTGAATGGCGAACCGCTGCCCTTGCGGGCGCCCGTCGCCGAGCTGCGCCGCGCGCTCGCCGGGGTCGAGATGAAGCGCATCGACCGCGAGCTCGCCGGACGCCTGGCGGCATGGCCGCCGTATGCCTCGCAGCGCAATTTCGGCGCCTCCACGCTGGACTGGTGCTACACCGCCGCCGGGCGTTTCGACATCTATGTGCACGGCGGGCAGAAGCTGTGGGATTACGCCGCCGGCGCGCTGATCCTGGAAGAAGCGGGCGGGCGGCTGTCCAGCCTGTCGGGCAGCTTCGACATCGCCAATATATGGGAGCGGTCGGTGGTGGCTTCGGCCAGCCCCGAGCTGTTCGCGCTGTGGCGCGACTGGCTGAAAGCGGCCGGCGCATAAGCCAGGCCATCGGGCAAATAAAAAGATTTTAGGCGGCGATCCTGCGTTGGCGCCTGAGCTGTGCGCGCTAACCTGTTGTTGCGGTGACTCTTTTCCCGGCTTTTGGCCCGGCTTGCGGAAGCCGGGCCTGCTAGCGGATAATCAAGGTTTTTGCATATTCTGCCCAAGCTGCCGCTGCACGGCTTACGCGGGCGGGAATTGCGATGCTTTTTTTACTTAGCTGAAGGGAACGCAATGCCTACCCGTAACGACCTGGCCAATGCCATCCGCGCGCTTGCGATGGATGCTGTCGAAAAAGCCAAATCCGGCCACCCCGGCGCCCCCATGGGCATGGCGGAAATCGCTGAAACGCTGTGGAATCACCATCTGCGCCACAACCCCACCAACCCGAAGTGGGCGGACCGCGACCGCTTCGTGCTGTCGAACGGCCACGGCTCGATGCTGATCTACGCATTGCTGCACCTGACCGGCTACGACCTGTCGATGGACGACATCAAGCAGTTCCGCCAGCTGCATTCCAAAACGCCGGGCCACCCCGAGTACGGCTACACCCCCGGCGTCGAGACCACCACCGGTCCGCTCGGCCAGGGCATCACCAATGCCGTCGGCATGGCGATGGCGGAGAAACTCCTCGCCGCCGAATTCAACAAGCCCGACCACAGCATCGTCGACCACCACACCTACGTGTTCCTGGGCGACGGCTGCATGATGGAGGGCATCTCGCACGAGGCCTGTGCGCTGGCCGGCACCTGGAAGCTGAACAAGCTGGTCGCCTTCTGGGACGACAACGGCATTTCGATCGACGGCCACATCGAGCACTGGTATACCGACGACACCGCCAAGCGCTTTGAAGCCTATGGCTGGAACGTGGTGCCCAATGTCGACGGCCATGACGTCGTCGCGCTCGAAGCCGCCATCCAGAAAGCCAAGGCCAGCACCGACAAGCCCACCCTGATCTGCTGCAAGACGATCATCGGCAAGGGCTCGCCCAACAAGGAAGGCACCCACGACGTGCATGGCGCTGCGCTGGGTCACGCCGAAATCGAGGCGACCCGCAAAAACATCGGCTGGAACCACCCCGCATTTGAAATCCCGGCAGACATCTACGCCGGCTGGGATGCCAAGACCAAGGGCCAGGGACTCGAAACCCTGTGGAACAACAAGTTCGCCGAGTACAAGAAGGCCTACCCGGCCGAGGCCGCCGAATTCGAGCGCCGCATGAAGGGCGAACTGCCCGCCAACTGGAAGGCGCACGTCGCCGAGCAGCTGGCCGCAATTAACGCCAAGGGCGAGACCGTCGCCACCCGCAAGGCCAGCCAGATCGCGATCAACGCGCTGGCGCCCGCGCTGCCCGAGTTCCTTGGTGGTTCGGCCGACCTCACCGGTTCCAACCTCACCAACTGGACGGGCTGCCATCCGGTGCGCAACGGCAATCCCGGCAACTACATCAGCTACGGCGTGCGTGAGTTCGGCATGGCCGCGATCATGAGCGGCATGGCGCTGCACGGTGGCCTGCTGCCGTTCGGCGGCACCTTCCTGATGTTCTCGGAATACTCGCGCAACGCCATCCGCATGGCGGCATTGATGAAGCAGCGCGTGATCCATGTCTTCACGCACGACTCCATCGGTCTGGGCGAAGACGGCCCGACCCACCAGCCGGTCGAGCAGACCGCCACCCTGCGCATGATCCCCAACATCGACGTCTGGCGTCCGTGCGACACGGTGGAGACGATGGTCGGCTGGGCACATTCGGTCGAGCGCGCCGATGGCCCCACCTGCCACATCCTCAGCCGTCAGAACCTGCCCTTCATGGTGCGTGACGCGGCCACGATGGCCAACATCGTCAAGGGCGGCTATGTGTTGAAAGACGCAGCCTCAGCCCGCGCCATCATCATCGCTACCGGCTCCGAAGTCGGTCTGGCCGTGAAGGCCCAGGAGGCGCTGGCTGCAGAAGGCATCCCCGTTCGCGTGGTGTCGATGCCGTCGACCAACACCTTCGACAAGCAGGATGCTGCCTACAAGGAAAGCGTGCTCCCCAAGGGCTTGCCGCGTGTCGCGGTCGAAGCCGGCGTCAGCGACTTCTGGCGCAAGTACGTGGGCCTGGAAGGCGCCGTGATCGGCTGGGATCACTTCGGCGAATCCGCCCCGGCCGATGAGTTGTTCAAGGAGTTCGGTTTCACCCCCGAGGCCGTTGCGGCTGCGGTCAAGGGCGTTCTGTAAAAACGTGAGGCGTCAGGGGTGAGGCGTGAGGCGTCGCCGCCTCACGCCTATCGCCTCGCGCCTCACCATAAAGATTTTTAATCTCACTGGAGACTGATACATGGCAATCAAAGTTGGCATCAACGGTTTTGGCCGCATCGGCCGCATGGCATTCCGCGCAATCGCCAAGGACTTCCCCGAAATCGAAGTCGTCGCGATCAACGACCTGCTCGAGCCCGGCTACCTCGCCTACATGCTGAAGTACGACTCGGTGCACGGCAACTTCAAGGGCGACATCGCGGTTGAAGGCAGCAGCCTCATCGTCAACGGCAAGAAGATCCGCCTGACCGCCGAGCGCGAGCCGTCCAGCCTGAAGTGGAACGAAGCGGGCGCCGACATCGTGATCGAATGCACCGGCTTCTTCCTGACCAAGGAAACCTGCCAGAAGCACATCGATGCGGGCGCCAAGAAGGTGGTGCAGTCCGCCCCGTCAAAGGATGACACCCCGATGTTCGTGTATGGCGTGAACCACGAGAAGTACGCCGGCGAGACCATCGTCTCGGCCGCTTCGTGCACCACCAACGCCCTGGCGCCGGTGGCCAAGGTGCTGAACGACAACTTCGGCATCAAGCGCGGCCTGATGACCACCGTGCATGCCGCGACCGCGACGCAAAAAACCGTCGACGGCCCGTCCGCCAAAGACTGGCGCGGCGGCCGCGGCATCCTGGAAAACATCATCCCGTCCTCGACCGGCGCTGCCAAGGCCGTCGGCAAGGTGCTGCCCGAACTCAACGGCAAGCTGACCGGCATGGCTTTCCGCGTGCCGACCTCGGACGTGTCGGTGGTCGACCTGACCGTCGAGCTGAACAAGGAAGCGTCCTACGACGCCATTTGCGCCGCGATGAAGGCGGCCTCCGAAGGCGCGCTGAAAGGCGTGCTCGGCTACACCACCGAGAGTGTCGTCTCCACCGACTTCCGCGGCTGCACCATGCCGTCGATCTTCGATGCCGGCGCCGGCATCGCGCTGGACGCGACCTTCGTCAAGGTCGTCGCCTGGTACGACAACGAGTACGGCTACACCTGCAACATGCTGCGCTTCGTGCAGCACGTGGCGAAGTAATTTGCCGGTAAGGGGTGAGGGGTCAAGGGTAAGCCGGCGGACGCAAGTCCACCTCACCCCTGACGCCTCACGCCTCACCGCTTTGAGCTTTAAGGCCTGGCGCGGCTAACCCCCGCGCCAACCCTTAAACCTTACTTCCAGGAGAAACAAACCATGGCATTCATTCGCGTCACCGATCTCGATCTTGCAGGCAAGCGCGTGTTCATCCGCGCCGACATGAACGTGCCGGTCAAGGACGGCAAGGTCACGTCCGACGCCCGCATCACCGCGTCGATGCGCACCATCGAGCACTGCCTCAACGCGGGTGCCAAGGTGATGGTCACCTCCCACCTCGGCCGTCCCACCGAAGGCGAATTCAAGGAAGCCGATTCGCTGAAGCCGGTGGTCGACGTGATTGCGCAAAAGATGGGCAAGAACATCCGCCTGATCCGCGAATGGGTCAATGGCGGCTTTGACGTCGCCGACGGCGAACTGGTGGTGCTGGAAAACTGCCGCGTCAATCCGGGCGAAAAGAAGAACGTCGACGAGACCGCCAAGAAATACGCGGCGCTGTGCGACGTCTTCGTGATGGACGCCTTCGGCACCGCGCACCGCGCCGAAGCCTCGACCCACGGCATCGCCAAGTTCGCACCTGTCGCCTGCGCCGGTATCCTCTTGACCGAAGAACTCGAGGCGCTGGAAAAAGCGCTGGCCAACCCGGCGCGGCCGATGGTCGCCATCGTCGGCGGCTCCAAGGTGTCGACCAAGCTGACCGTGCTGGAAGCGCTGTCCGAGAAGTGCGAGCAGCTGGTGGTGGGTGGTGGCATCGCCAACACCTTCCTCAAGGCCACCGGCCATAACGTCGGCAAGTCCTTGTGCGAGGATGACCTGGTGCCGACCGCCCAGGCGCTGATCGAGAAAATGACGGCGCGCGGCGCGACCATTCCGATCGCGGTCGACGTGGTGGTCAGCAATGAATCGCTGTTTGGCCCGGACGGCAATCCCAATGCCCCCGCCGTGCTGAAGGATGCGGGCGACGTGGCCGACGATGAGATGATTTACGACATCGGCCCGAAAAGCGCGCAGGAAGTGGCCGACATCATCATGAAGGCCGGCACCGTGTTGTGGAACGGCCCGGTCGGCGTGTTCGAGTTCGACCAGTTCGGCGAAGGCACCAAGACCATCGCCATGGCGATCGCCAACACCAACGCCTTCACCCTGGCCGGCGGCGGCGACACCATCGCCGCGATCCAGAAGTACGGCATCTATGACAAGGTGAGCTACATTTCCACCGCCGGCGGCGCTTTCCTCGAATACCTGGAAGGCAAGGTACTTCCCGCCGTGGCGATTCTGGAGGAACGCGCGAATGGCTGAACCCTTCGCGGGTGAGGCGCAAGAGGCGAGGGGTGAGGAAACGGGCGCAAGCCTGACGCCTCCCCCCAGCGCCTTGTTCCTTGCCCTTCCACCCCCCACTCCTCACGTCTCACCCACATAATGATTCGCAGAACCAAAATCGTCGCCACCCTCGGCCCCGCCTGTTCCGATGCCAAAACCCTGGATCGGATGATGGAAGCCGGCCTGGATGTGGTGCGTCTCAACTTTTCCCACGGCGTGGCGCAAGACCATATCGACCGCGCCGAGCTGGTGCGCTCACTGGCCCGTGCACGCGGCCGCGCGGTCGGCGTGCTGGTCGACCTGCAGGGCCCGAAAATCCGCATCGGCAAATTCAAGGACAGCAAGATCACGCTGGCCAATGGCGACACCTTCGTTCTCGACGCCGCCTGCACCCTCGGCGACCAGACCCGGGTCGGTCTCGACTACAAGGAATTGCCGAATGATGTGACGCGCGGCGTGACCCTGCTGCTCGACGACGGCCGCCTCGAATTCTGGGTCGAGGAAGTCAGCGGCACCGAAATCATCTGCAAGGTGGTGCAGGGTGGCGTGCTGTCCAACAACAAGGGCATCAACCGCAAGGGGGGCGGGCTGTCGGCCGCCGCCCTGACCGAAAAGGACATCGAGGACATCAAGACTGCGGTGGCGCTGAATGCGGATTACCTGGCGGTGTCGTTCCCGCGCTCCGGCGCCGACATGCGCCAGGCGCGTGAACTGCTGCGCGCGGCCGGCGGCAAGTGCCAGCTGATCGCCAAGATCGAGCGCACCGAAGCGATCGAAAACCTGGAAGAAATTCTCGATGCTTCCGACGCCATCATGGTGGCGCGCGGCGACCTCGGGGTGGAAGTCGGCGACGCTGCGGTGCCCGCGCTGCAGAAGCGCATGATCCGCATGGCGATCGAGCGCAACAAGGTTGTCATCACGGCCACGCAGATGATGGAATCGATGATTTCCAGCCCGATACCCACCCGCGCCGAAGTCTCCGACGTCGCCAACGCGGTGCTCGACGGCACCGATGCGGTGATGCTGTCGGCCGAAACGGCCGCGGGGCTGTTCCCGGTCGAGGCGGTGCAGGCGATGGACCGTGTCTGCCTGGAAGCCGAAAAGGAATCCGAAACCGTCTTTTCCGGCGCGCGCCTCAATCACAGCTTCTTGCGCCCGGATGAAGCGATCGCGATGTCGGCGGTGTTCACTTCGGTGCATCTCAACATCAAGGCGATTGCCGCGCTCACCGAGTCAGGCAACACCTGCCTGTGGATGAGCCGCCTGTCCACCCGCGTGCCGATTTATGCCTTGACACCCGAAGTTCAAACCCGTAGAAAAGTGGCTCTTTTTCGCGGTGTCTACCCGATCAACCTGAAAACGGCGAGCAAGGATCGCGATGCCCTGCTGGCGGAAGCCGAGGAAGAACTGCGCCGTCGTGGCGCGGTGCGCGACGGCGACCTGATTCTGCTGACCATCGGCGAGCCGATCGGTCAGTCGGGCGGCACCAACACCATGAAAATCGTCCGCGTGGGCGATTCCAGAAAACCCTGATTTTGCAAGAAACAAGAAAGTAGCTTGCTGCATATTTTTTAACCTAGGAGACTGCAATGGCACTGATTTCCCTTCGTCAACTGCTCGACCATGCCGCCGAAAACGGATACGGCTTGCCCGCGTTCAACGTCAACAACATGGAACAGGTCCAGGCCATCATGCAGGCCGCCGCCGCCGTGGATTCCCCGGTGATCCTGCAAGGCTCCGCCGGCGCCCGTTCCTATGCCGGCGAACCCTTCCTGCGCCACCTGATCCTGGCGGCGATCGAAATGTATCCGTACATTCCCGTCTGTATGCACCAGGACCACGGCGCATCGCCCAGCATCTGCTTCCGCTCGATCCAGTCGGGCTTCTCGTCCGTGATGATGGACGGCTCCCTGGGCACCGACGGCAAGACCCCGTCCACCTACGAATACAACGTGGAAACCACCGCCAAGGTGTCCGAACTGGCGCACGCCTGCGGCGTGTCGGTCGAGGGCGAACTGGGCTGTCTGGGTTCCCTCGAGTCCGGCATGGCCGGTGAAGAAGACGGCCATGGCGCCGAAGGCAAGCTGTCGCACGACCAGCTCCTGACCGACCCCGACGAGGCCGCCGACTTCGTGTCCAAGACCCGCGTGGACGCGCTGGCGATCGCCATCGGCACCTCACACGGCGCCTACAAGTTTACCCAGAAGCCCACCGGCCAGGTGCTGCGCATCGACCGCGTGAAGGAAATCCACGCCCGCATCCCCAACGTGCACCTGGTCATGCACGGCTCCTCATCGGTGCCGGAAGAATGGCTCGAAATCATCAATAGCTACGGCGGCGACATGGGTCAGACCTATGGCGTGCCGGTCAGCGAAATCGTCGAAGGCATCAAGAACGGCGTGCGCAAGGTCAACATCGACACCGACCTGCGCATGGCGTCCACCGGTGCCATCCGCAAGCACCTTGCGGAAAACAAGTCCAACTTCGATCCGCGCAAATTTCTCAAGGAAGCCACCAAGGGCATGAGCGACATTTGCCGGAACCGCTACGAAGCTTTCGGCGCGGCAGGCCAGGCGAGCAAGATCAGGAAGGTCTTCAGCCTGGAAGACATGCAGAAGCGCTACGACAAGGGCGAGCTGGATCCCAAGGTCAACTGATCGAAGGGCTCGGCGAGCAGGCGAGAAGGGGACGCCGCGGCGTCCCATTTTTAATGGTCGTCATCCGTATTCTGAGAGGCTGGACGGATGCCAAACCGCACCATATAATTGAAAACGATGTTTTTATCTTTTTTTCTTGGAGAAGTGTCATGAAGACTTATGCTGCCTTGATCGCCTTGGTTCTTCCGCTGTTCACGGTGCCGGCACACGCCAGCCCGGAACTCGCCGCCAAGAGCAAGTGCATGGTGTGCCACGACGTGGACAAGAAAAAATTGGGTCCCGCATTCAAGGAAATCTCGGCCAAGTACAAGGGCGATAAAACCGCCGCCGCCACGTTGAACGACAGCATCCTGAAAGGCGCGAAAGGCAAATGGGGCAAGATTCCGATGGCGCCGCAGAAGGTTGCGCCCGCAGATGCGCAGAAACTGTCGGAATGGATACTCTCTCTCTAAGGGGGGCTTATCGGCCGCGCCGCGTCGCACGGCTAGCCGCTAGCTAGCCCAGCATCGCCTTGAGGGCCGCCAGACGGTCGCTGCCGTTGGCCTTGGCGGCCGCGTCGGTGGGTTTTTCGGGCTGGCGCACGTCGTCGCCGAGTTCGTCGATGAAGCGCGAGGGATCACAGGCGACCGATTCGCGCGCGCGCTTGCGGCGCGTGCAGTAGGACAGCGTGAGCGAGCGTTTAGCACGGGTGACGCCGACGTACATCAGGCGGCGTTCCTCTTCCAGGCGACCTTCGTCGACCGCGTCGCGGTGCGGCAGGATGTTCTCTTCCACGCCGACCAGAAACACATGACCGAATTCGAGCCCCTTGGCGGCGTGCAGCGTCGACAGCCGCACCGCGTCGGGCTCGGCTTCCTCGCGGCCTTCCAGCAAGGTGATCAGCGCGATGGTCTGGGTCAGCTGCAGTAAGTTCTTGTCATCCTCCTCGCCCTTCTTGGCGATCCAGGCGGCAAATTCGAGCACGTTGTTCCACTTGTTCTGGGCCGCGCGCGTATCGTCCTGGTCGAATATATAGATCTCGTAGTCGATCGATTTAAGCAGATCGTTCAGCACTTCGCCCGCCGGTTCGCGGGCGACCCGCGCCTCGAGCCGGTTGATGAAGTTGCTGAACTCAAGTAGCGGCGCTAGCTGGCGCTCGCCGATCTGCGCGACTGCGGCGGCGGAAAACACCGCCTCGAACAGGCTCACATGCAGGGTGGCGGCGACCTGGCCGAGCTTTTCCAGCGTCGCCGTGCCGATGCCGCGCTTGGGCGTGGTGACCGCGCGGATAAAGGCCGGGTCGTCGTCGCTGTTGGCGATCAGGCGCAGGTAGGCGATCACATCCTTGATTTCGGCGCGGTCGAAAAAAGACTGCCCGCCCGACAGCTGATACGGCACTTTCTCGTTGCGCAGCGCCTTTTCGAACACGCGCGCCTGATAGTTGCCGCGATACAGGATGGCGTAGTCGCGCCATTCGGTGCGGTGCTGGAATTTGTGCGACAAGAGGCGCATCACCACTGACTCGGCTTCGTGCTCGTCGTCGCGCGTCGGCATCACCTGGATGGCGTCGCCCAGGCCGAGGTCGCTCCACAGGCGCTTTTCGAACAGCTTGGGATTATTGGCGATCAGGCTGTTGGCGGCCTTCAGGATGCGGATGGTCGAACGGTAGTTCTGCTCCAGCTTGACCAGATGCAGGTGCGGATAGTCCTCGCGCAGTTGCCGCAGGTTGTCGGCCGAGGCGCCGCGCCAGCCATAGATCGCCTGGTCGTCGTCGCCCACCGCGGTGAACGCCGCGCGCACCCCGGTCAGTTTTTGCAGCAGCCGGTATTGCGCAATGTTGGTGTCCTGGTATTCGTCCACCAGGATGTGGCGCAGCCGGTTCTGCCACTTCTCGCGCAGCTCGTGGTGGGTGTCCAGCAGTTCGGCGGGCAGGCGGATCAGGTCGTCGAAATCCACCGCCTGATACGCGCGCAGCGTCGCGTCGTAACGGTCATATATCTTCGCGTAGACGCGCGCGTTGTCGTCCTCGGCGGTGGCGAGCGCGGCGGCGGGCGACTTTAGTTCGTTCTTCCACAGCGAGATGCGGCTCACCGCGCGGCGGATTTCCTGCTTGTCGGTGGTCTTGATGATGTCCGAGATGATGCCGGCGGCGTCGGCCGAGTCGAGGATGGAAAACGCCGGCTTCAGCTCGGCGAACTTCGCATCCTCGCGCAGCATGCGCAAGCCCATCGAGTGGAAGGTGGTGACGATCAGCCCCTTGGTGTTCACCCCTTGCGTCAGCTTGGCGGCGCGTTCCTGCATCTCGCGCGCGGCCTTGTTGGTGAAGGTGATGGCGGCGATCGAGCTGGGCTTGTAGCCGCATTCGCCGATCAGGTAGGCGATCTTGTGGGTGATCACGCGCGTCTTGCCCGAGCCGGCGCCGGCCAGCACCAGCAGGGGGCCGTCGAGGTACTTCGCCGCTTCGCGCTGCGGCGGATTCAATGCGGCAACCAGACTCATGCGGCAGGCGTGTCGCCGAATTCGCGGTCGAGATACGCGATGACGGCATTCGAATCGTAGAGCCAGGTTTGCTCGCCGCTGGCGTCGGTGATCCGCAGGCAGGGCACCTGCGGCTTGCCGCCGCCGGCGATCAGGGCAGCGCGGTGGGCCGGATCGTTTTTCGCGTCGCAGGTTTCGATCTTGAGCGACAGCCGCCGGATGGTGCGTCGGGTCTTCAGGCAGAACGGGCAGGTGGGGAAATGGTACAGCGCGAGATGCTGCGTGCGCGCGTCGATGGCCTGCTGCTCGGCGGACGGCCGCACGATGCCCTTGGGGCGGATGAGGCGGTCGCCCAGCAGCACAAACGGCCCGAGCACGACGCGCACGGTTTTGAAAAACATTCGGATAACGGGTTTCATGAGGGGGGTGTCACGTGGGGTTCAGGCGGGAGCGCTATGATGCGGGCAACACAGCACACGACGACCCGTAT
Organism: Thiobacillus sp.; assembly: GCA_049303455.1. Lineage (GTDB taxonomy): Bacteria > Pseudomonadota > Gammaproteobacteria > Burkholderiales > Thiobacillaceae > Thiobacillus. The sequence continues at coordinate 2,612 of JBAQND010000141.1, read as the reverse complement.
TTTATATGCCTACCTATGCCATTGGCGATCTTCAGGGGTGCCAGGTTTCCCTGTTGCGCCTGCTGGATGAGATTCGTTTCGACCCGGCGGCCGACCGGCTGTGGCTTGTCGGCGATCTGGTCAACCGCGGGCCGGATTCGCTGGCGGTGCTGCGCTTTGTCAAAAGCCTGGGCAATGCCGCCATCAGCGTGCTCGGCAATCACGATCTGCACCTGCTGGCGCTGGCTGAGGGGTTTGGCCGCGAGCACAGGGGCGACACGCTCGACGACATCCTGAATGCGCCCGATCGCGACGAGCTGCTGGCTTGGTTGCGCCGGCAGAAACTGGCCTGGCGCGAGGGCGATTGGCTCATGGTGCATGCGGGTGTGCTGCCGGACTGGACGCCCGACGAGACGATGCAGCGGGCAGCGGAAGCCGAGGCGATGCTGCAGGGTGCGCATTACCGGGACTTTTTCGCGCAGATGTACGGCAACGCGCCGGTCGCGTGGGACGACAGTCTGCAGGGCATCGGGCGCCTGCGGGTGATCGTCAACGCCTTTACCCGCCTGCGCTATTGCTCGGCTGAAGGCGCGATGGAATTCCACCACAAGGGCGCGCCCGGCACCCAGCCGTCAGGCTGGCTGCCGTGGTTCGAGGTGCCGGGGCGCAAGAGCGCCACGGCGACGATCATCATCGGCCACTGGTCGACGCTCGGGCTGATCAACCGCGGCGATTTGATCGCGCTGGATACAGGCTGCCTGTGGGGCGGCAGGCTCACCGCAGTCAGGCTGGAGGATCGGCAGGTGTTTGCGGTGCAGTGCCCGCGGGTGTCGCACCCAAAAGCCTAGCCGTGGCCGCTTCTGCCTGCGCGGCCAGTTCACGCCGGTGGCCCTCCGGCAGGATCGGTTCGCCGAACTGCAGTTCGGCGACGAGGCCGGGCTCGCTGACAATCTGCTTGAGACTCTGCCACATGCTGATGTCGTCGATGTAGGCGGGCGCCGCGCTGTATTCGCCGGCCAGCGTGCGGTAATGCAAGGCCGCCGGCACGACGGGACAGTTCAGATTGACCGCCGGCTGCAACAGCGACGGCATGAAGCGCCGCAGTGTCCGGCCGTCGCTGGTGGTGCCTTCGGGGAATACCGCGACCCAGGCGCCGTCCTGCATCAGACTGTGCATCTCGGGGATGATGCGCGTGGTGTCGGCGCGGCGGCCGCGTTCGATGAACAGGGTGCCGGACTTCTGCGCCAGCCAGCCGGCCACCGGCCAGTTGCGCACCTCGGCCTTGGAGACGAAGTGCACCCGCTGCGCGGCGTAGATCAGGTAGATGTCCAGCCACGACACGTGGTTGCACACCAGCAGCGCCCCCCCCGGCAGACGGGGCGCGGGCGCCAGCTTCGCCCGCACGCCGAGCACCCTGAGCAGGCGCCGCGACCAGGCCATGATGAAACGGTCGCGTCGTGCCGGTTTGAACAGGGGAAACGCCAGCCCGGCAGCCACCCCCCACGCGAGGTGCAGCATCAGCAGGCTGATGCGGAGGGTGCGGCGCAAGGCAACGGGGAGGCGGGCGAGCATCACCCGCCCATTGTAAGGCTCAGGCAATCAGGCGGCGGGCATAGCTGCGGTTGAGTTGCGCCATCGGCAACAGCATCAAGAGATCGGCGGTGTTGAAATCGGGATCCCATGCCGGTTCGCCGCACACCATCGCGCCGAGCCGGGTGTAGCCCTTGATCAGCGGCGGCAGCGCGGCGATGCGGCCGTCATCGAGCGATTCGACCGGCAGGCGCGTGCGCGGGGCGGCGTGCCATTCGATCGGGGCCAGATGGCGATCGCTCAACTGGCGATGCACGCTGGCGGCGACATGGCCGCCGTCGGCCATGCCGACGCTGGCGCAGCCGACGATGTACTCGTAGCCATAGCGCGTCATGTAGTCGGCCAGCCCCATCCACAGGCGGGCGATGACGGCGCCGCTGCGATGTGCCGGATGCACGCACGAACGGCCCAGCTCGGCCATGCGGGGACGCAGGAAATTCAGCCGGGTGAGGTCGAATTCCTGTTCGGAATAATAGCTGCCGACACGCCTGGCGGCGTCGGGCGGGAGGATGCGATAGGTGCCGACGACTTCGCCGCTCGCCAGGTCGCGCACCAGCAGGTGGTCGCAGAAGGGGTCATACAGATCGGTGTCGTGTCCGGGCAGGGCGGTTGACAGACGCGCGCCCATTTCCTCGGCAAACACCTGATAGCGCAGGCGCTGGGCTTCGCGGATTTCGCTGTCGTCGACCGCCAGGGACAGGTGGTAGCGGCTGGCGGGGCTGGGTTGAACAGTGCTGCGGACATCGAGCATGGGGCACTCCTATAAATGGAATGCGCCAAGCTTAAAGACCAGGCGTGAATCCTGCGTGACGGGCGGATTGCGAAACGATGACCGGCAAACCGTGCCGGCCGCCGCTTCAGTGGGTGACGCGGGTCACGCCGCCTCCCCTCAGCACGCGCACGCGATCGCCCACCCGGAACGCCTGGTCGGCCGCCTGGGTGATGGCAATCATCCGGCCCGAATCGAGCTTGACCGTGATTTCCAGGCCTTTCTGGCGGGTGACGGCTTCTTCCGCCGCCGCGCCACCCACGCCGCCCAGCAC
>JBAQND010000140.1:0-11581 GCA_049303455.1 Thiobacillus sp. | reverse complement strand
AGCGGCAGCGCGGTGGCGATGCCGCCGGCCGTTTCCAGCGCGCTGACTTCGCGCGAATACTCGATCGACACCCCGAATGCGGCGCCGTTCCCCAGCGCCGCCTCGATCTGCTCGCCGAGATGGGCGTGGTTGATGACGATGTGCGCGAAGCCCGCTGCGCGCAGGCGTTCGATATGCCACACCAGCAGCGGCTTGCCGCCGACCTGCAGTAACGGTTTCGGCGTGTGATCCGTCAATGGACGCATGCGCTCGCCGCGCCCGGCGGCGAGGATCATTGCTGTTTGAGTTTGTGTGGCGTTCAAAATAAAGACGCTTGCGAGTCGATAAAAACATAAATAGTAATCGCAAACATCCCGTCATCGCCGCCCTGATTTTGACTTTCCTCCCCTTACAGCCCCGCCGAAAATCGGGCCTGGCGGACGGATCAGCGGCGAAGGTGTTTGAGCCCCGCCCACAAAATCAAATTAAAAACAGCAAGGCGGGGCGAGTTCTTCGCCGCCCGTCCGGCAGGCCCGATTTTCGGGAATTCGGGGATGTCGGGGTCGCCTTCTTTTGGTTACTTTTCTTGGCGAGACAAGAAAAGTGACTAGCTGCCGGGCTACCCCCGGCCAACAGACAGAAAGCCTGTGAAGGTTCAACCATATGAGAGTCCTTCGCGTCTAGCCAATTACTGGATTGCTTCGTCGCTGCGCTCCTCGCAATGACAATACCCCCTAAAACGTATATCCCACTTGCGGCTGTTTATCCTGCAGCGCATCGATCAGGAACAGCAACTGCTTCAGCTCGTCATACCGCTCGCAAACCTTGCGCAGATAGCCCATCACCCGCGGTATCTCCTTCAGATAGCCGTCCTTGCCGTCGCGGTGATACAGCCGCGCGAAGATGCCGAGCACCTTGAGGTGGCGCTGCGCGCCCATCCATTCGAAGTCGCGCCAGAATGCGCCGAAGTCATCCGGCACCGGCAGGCGGGCGGCGCGCGCCTTTTCCCAGTAGCGGATCACCCAGTCGAGCTGCAGTTCCTCGTCCCACTGGATGTAGGCGTCGCGGTAGATCGAGGCGAGGTCGTAGGTGATCGGGCCGTACACCGCGTCCTGGAAATCGAGAATGCCCGGATTGGGGTCGGACACCATTAAATTGCGCGAATGCCAGTCGCGGTGCACGTACACCTGCGGCTGCGCCAGATTGTTGGCGAGCAGGCGCCCGAACACGGTGTCGAGGACGGCCTGCTGGTCATCGTTGAGGGTCACACCCAGATGCTTCGCCACATACCACTCGGGGAACAGCATCAGTTCGCGGGTCAGCAGCGCGCGGTCATATTCCGGCAGCGCGCCCGGCCGGCTCGCCTGCTGGATGCGGATCAGGGCATCGTTCGACGCCAGATACAGATCACGGGCCGTGTTTTCATTGAGCGCGGACAGATAGGTGGTGTTGCCCAGATCGGTCAGCAGCAGGAAGCCCTGATCCAGGTCCTGCGCCAGCACCTGCGGCACGTGCACGCCGGCGCCGGCAAACAGGCGGGCGACGGCAATGAACGGCCGGCAATCCTCATGCGCCGGGGGGGCGTCCATCACGATATAATCGCGGCCTTTGGCGGTGACGCGAAAATAACGGCGAAAGCTGGCGTCCGCCGACGCCGGGGCGATGTCCAGCGACTCCCCCCCCAGTTGTCGGGCGGCCCAATCCTGTAATGCTTGCAAACGTTCCACTGCCATGCCGCTCCAAATAAGGCTATTCCAAACAACCTTGGCCCGGATTTTACATCGCTTGTCCAGCCTGCCCGGCTTTGCCCTCGTCGTGTTGCTGCTGACCGCCAGTTCCGCGTCAGCGGACGGGTTCGCGCTGCAAAAGGACGTCGAACTGAGCGACCCCGCCGTGGCCGGCCCGGAAGGGCCGATGTTCCTGATGGCCGACCGCATCGAGTCGAGCGCGCCCGGCATCGTCGAGGCCAGCGGCCGCGTGGAAGCCCGCCAGGCCGGACAGAATTTCTTTGCCGACTGGCTGCTCTACGACCTCACGCTGAACGCCATGCAGGCACGCGGCAATGTGCGACTGGAACAGCCCGCACTGCTGGTGGCGGGCGATTCGCTCAGGCTCAACCTCAACGACTACAGCGGCGACCTCACCCAGCCGGTTTATCGGTTCATCGGCCAGCCGGGGCGCGGCCACGCCGATCGCATCGATTTCATCGACAAGACCCACTACACGCTGCAGGACGCCACCTACACCACCTGTCCAGTCGACGACGACGACTGGTTCCTCAAGGTGCGCGACCTCGACATCGACAAGACCCGCAACATCGGCACCGCGCGCAACGCCTCACTGCATTTCCTCGGCGTGCCCATCCTGTACACGCCGTGGATGAACTTCCCGCTCGACGACGTGCGCAAGACCGGCATGCTGGCGCCGACCATCGGCACCACCGAACGCAGCGGCCTCGACATCCTGGTGCCGTACTACCTCAACCTCGCGCCCAATTACGACGCCACGCTGTATCCGCGCCTGCTGTCCAGGCGCGGCGTGCAGCTGGGCGGCGAATTCCGCTATCTGCTGGGCGAAGCCAGCGGCGTCAACCGCCTCGAATACCTGCCCAACGACAACGTAGCCGACCGCTCGCGCTGGAGCGTGGCGCTCAACAACGCCTTCCAGCTGAACGCGAACACCCAGGCCGGCATGCTGTTCAACCAAGTGTCGGACGACGACTACTTCCGCGACCTGTCGAACCTGATTTCAGCCACCTCGATTTCCCACCTCAACCGCGAAGCCTGGGTGACCACGCAACGCGGCCACTGGAACGCCGAACTGCGCGCACAAAGCTTCCAGACCCTGCAGGATTCCACCGCGCCGACCCTTGTCGAACCCTATGCACGGCTGCCGCACGCCCGCCTGGGCATGGCGCAGACCCTGCCCAACGGCCTTGAGCTCAGGCTGGCAAGCGAAGCCACCCGCTTTGCGCATTCGACCCTGACCGAAGGCACACGGGTGCTGGCCTACCCCACGCTGCGCCTGCCGCTCACCAACGCGTTCGGTTTCCTCACCCCGCAAATCGGCTGGCACAGCACCTATTACGCGCTGGACGACAGCGCGGCCGACCAGCAGGGCATCAGCCGCAACCTGCCCATTTTCAGCCTCGACAGCGGCGTCTATTTCGACCGTCCGTTCCGCTTTGCCGGGCAGGATTACGAACAGACACTGGAGCCGCGCGCCTTCTACGTGTTCGCGCCGTTCCGCGACCAGGACGCGATCCCGGTGTTCGACACGGCGCTGCAGGATTTCAGCTACGTGCAGATGTTCACCGAAAACCAGTTCATCGGCGGCGACCGCGTCAACGACGCCAACCAGCTGACCCTCGCCGTCACCAGCCGGTTCGTCGAAGAGAGCAGCGGACTCGAACGGCTGCAGGTCACCCTCGGCCAGCGCTATTACTTCAGCACGCAGCAGGTCACCCTGAACAAGGATGATCCCGTCCGCACCAGCAACGCCACCGACCTGCTCGTCGCCGTCAGCGGCCAGATCACGCGCGACTGGCGCATCGACACCGCGTGGCAGCTCGACACCCAGAACGGCACCACCGTCCGCCAGAACCTCGGCGCGTCCTACCGGCCCGGTCCCGGCCGCGCGTTGAACCTTGGCTACCGCTTCATAGACCAAACCACCGAGCAGATCGACCTGTCCGGCCAGTGGCCGCTCGGCCGCCGCTGGTACGGCATGTTCCGCTACAACTACTCGTTCCAGGACGATAAGCTGGTCGAAGGTCTGGCGGGGCTTGAATACAATGCCGGCTGCTGGGCAATGCGCGGCGTGTTCCAGCGCATCGCCACCAAGGAGACCGAGTCCACCGATGCGCTGTTTTTCCAACTGGAGTTGAGTGGCATGGGGCGTCTCGGCGCCAACCCGCTCGATGTTTTGAAACAAAGTGTTCCTGGATACATGCCTAGCAATGAAATACTTCAAACGCCCTGAATGGCGCCGCCCGCAGTGGGCATTGGCGCTGCTGATCGTCGCGTCGACCCTGCTGCCGGCGCACGCCGCCGTGCAGCCGCTCGACCACATCGTCGCCATCGTCAACGACGAAATCATCACCCGTCAGGAACTCGCCAAGCGTTATGCCGAAGTAGCGCAGAACCTGGCGCGCCAGAACACGCCGCTGCCGCCGCGCGAGACGCTGGAAAAACAGCTGCTCGAACGCATGGTGACCGAACTGGCGCTGCAGCAGCACGCGCGCAGCACCGGCATCCGGGTCGACCCGACTCAGGTCGAGCGCGCACTGCAACGCATCGCCGAACAGAACAAGCTCGACATGGCCGGCTTGCAGGCCGCGCTGGAAAAGGAAGGCCAGAGCCTCGACAGCATGCGCAACACCATCCGCAATGAAATCCTCATTGCACGCGCCCGCGAACGCGACGTCGACAACCGCGTCGCCGTCACCGACGCCGAAATCGAAGGCTATCTGCAAACGCAGGTGCAGCAAGGCGCGGAGACGGAATACGACTTTTCCCACATCCTCATCGCCGTGCCGGAAAACGCCTCGCCCGAAGAGATCCAGACGCGCCGCGCCCGCGCCGATCAGATTCACGCCCAGCTTGCCGCGGGGGCCGATTTCGCCCAGCTGTCGGCCAGCCATTCCGACGCCCAAAATGCGCTGCAGGGCGGCGCCTTTGGCTGGCGCGCCAGCGGCAAGATCCCGACGCTGTTCGTCGATGTGCTGAAGCAGCTGCAACCCGGCCAGATTGCCCCGCTGCTGAAAAGCAGCAACGGCTTCCACATCCTCAAGCTCAACAACAAGCGCGGGCTCGACGCCACCCTCAGCGTCACCCAGACGCACGCGCGCCACATCCTGATCAAGACCAACGAACTCACCTCGGAAGCCGACGCCCGTAGCCGCCTGCTGCAACTGAAGGAACGCATCGAGAACGGCGTGAAATTCGACGAGCTGGCGCGCCTGCACTCCGACGACGCCAGCGCCTCCAAGGGCGGCGACCTCGGCTGGATCAACCCCGGCGACACCGTGCCCGACTTCGAGAAGGCCATGGACGCCCTGCAGCCCGGCGAAGTGAGTGCGCCGATCCAGTCGCCCTTCGGCTGGCACCTGATCCAGGTGCTGGAGCGCCGCGACCAGGACGTCACCCAGGAGCGCCAGAAACTGCTGGCGCGCAAGGCGATCCGCGAACGCAAGGCCGAAGAAGCCTTCCAGGACTGGGTGCGGCAGATCCGCGATTCGGCCTACGTCGAGCTGCGCCCGCTCGACTGATTCCTGGATGGCCCTGACGTTGCCCGTGCTCGCGCTCACCGCAGGCGAGCCCGCCGGGATCGGCCCCGACCTCTGCATCGCGCTGTCGCAGCAGGCGCTGCCGTGCCGCATCTCGGTGCTGGGCGACGCCGACGTGCTGCGCGCCCGCGCTGTTCAACTGGGCATCGCGGTCGACTTCATCAGCGGCGACAGCGTCCCCGCGCATCGGCCCGGCGCGCTGCACGTGCGTCACCTTCCGGTCGCCGCGGCGGTCAGCGCGGGCGTGCTCGACCCCCGCAATAGCGCCCACGTGCTGGCCCTGCTCGACGCCGCCCTCGAAGGCTGCCTGAACGGGTCGTATCACGCCATGGTCACCGCGCCGGTACACAAGGCCGTCATCAACGACGCCGGCTTTGCCTTCACCGGCCATACCGAATACCTGGCCGACCACAGCGGCACCCAACAGGTCGTCATGATGCTCGCCGGCGGCGGCCTGCGCGTCGCCCTGGCCACCACCCACCTGCCGCTGCGCGCGGTGGCCGACGCCATCACGCCCGCGCTGCTCGATGCGGTGATCCGCATCCTGCACGCCGACCTGCAAGGCAAATTCGGCATCGCCCGGCCGCGCATCCTGGTGGCCGGCCTCAACCCGCACGCCGGCGAAGCCGGCCACCTCGGACGCGAGGAAATCGACATCATCGAACCCGCGCTCGAGCGCCTGCGCGGCGCGGGCATGGACCTCGTCGGTCCGCTGCCCGCGGACACCCTGTTTTCGCGCATCCGCGTCGAGCCCTGCGACGCCGTACTGGCGATGTACCACGACCAGGGCCTGCCCGTGCTGAAATACGCCAGCTTCGGCGCCGGTGTCAACATCACGCTCGGCCTGCCCTTCATCCGCACCTCGGTCGACCACGGCACCGCGCTCGACCTCGCCGGCACGGGGCGCGCCGAAGCGGGCAGTTTGTTGGCGGCGATCGAGGTGGCGCTGGAGATGGCTGGCAGGGGTCAGGGGATAGCGTGATGCCAGTTAATATAAAAACGCGGCTAAAGCCGCACAAAAAAAAACTGAATCCTGATTCCTGAATCCTGGCCCCTAAAAATGCACACCCCGCGCAAACGCTTCGGCCAGAACTTCCTTATCGACGACGGCATCATCCATGCCATCGTCAACGCCATCCATCCGCAGGCGGGGGAAACCGTCGTCGAGATCGGACCCGGCCTGGGGGCGCTGACCCGCCCTCTGCTCGAACGCCTGCCGCACCTGCATGCGGTGGAGCTCGACCGCGACATCGTCGCGCGCCTGCAGCGAGCCTGGCCGGCCGAGCGCCTCACCGTGCACAGCTGCGACGCGCTGAAATTCGATTTCGCCGCGCTGGGCCACGACCTGCGCATCATCGGCAACCTGCCGTACAACATTTCCACGCCGCTCTTGTTCCACCTGCTGACGTATGCCGCGCACATCCGCGACATGACCTTCATGCTGCAGAAGGAAGTGGTCGAACGCATGGTCGCCGAGCCGTCGACCAACGATTACGGGCGGCTGTCGATCATGCTGCAGCGCCGCTTCCACATGGAGTGGCTGCTCGACGTGCCCCCCACCGCCTTCGACCCGCCGCCCAAGGTCAACTCCGCCGTGGTCCGGCTGATTCCCAAGACCCCGGCCGAAATCGTCGTGCTCGATGAAGCGCTGTTTGCGCGCGTGGTCGCCGCGGCCTTCTCGCAGCGCCGCAAGACCCTGAAAAACACGCTGGGCGGTTTGCTGAAACCCGATGCATTTGCCGTGCTCGGGATCGACGCCGGCAAGCGCGCCGAGAATCTCGCCGTCGCCGACTACGAGGCCATCACGCGGCATCTGAGCAGTCTGCAATCCAGGAGTTGAACATGATCGGGAACACGGAACGTTTCAGTCGCGCGATGGCGTTGTTCGACGCCGCCAATGCGCAAGACCCCAACCTGGACGAGGGCCAGCCGAAGGAACTGCTTTACGCCCAGCGCATGTCGGACATGATCGCCCGCTTTGCGCCGGACGCATCCGAAGCGTCGCAGCTGGCGGTGCGCGCCCAGCACATCCAGCGCTGGATGGTGCCGCGCAACACCTGTCCGATGACCAAGGAAGGCTATCACGCCTGGCGGACCGGGCTTTACACCTTTCAGGCCGACAGCGCCGGCGAACTGATGCGCCAGGCCGGCTACGACAACACGATGATCGAGCACGTCAAAAAGGCGGTCGGCAAGCGCGGCATCAAGAGCAATCCGGACACGCAGATGCTGGAGGACATCGCCGGCCTGGTCTTCATCGAGCATTACATGCTGGCCTTCGCGCTCGGCAAGCCCGAATACGATGAAGAAAAGTGGCTGGAGATCATCCGCAAGACATGGAAGAAGATGTCGAAGGCCGCCCAGGCGTTTGCCCTGTCCGGCAAGATCAAGCTGCCGGAACCCCTGGTGCCGCTGATCACCAAGGCCGTCAGTCAGTAAGCGGAGCCCGGCCTCACCCCCGCGCCCGATGCAGGAATCAGGCGCTCAGCCTGCCAGGAAGGGATAGTCGGTGTAACCCTTCTCCTCCCCGGTGTAGAGCCTGTCGTAGTCGGGCGCGTTGAGCGGCGCGCCGCGGCGGAAGCGCTCGACCAGATCGGGGTTGGCCAGCAGCAGGCGGCCGAATGCAATCGCATCCGCCGCGCCGGACATCACAGCCTGCTGCGCCGTCTCGAAGTCGTAGTCGTTGTTGCGGATCAGATTGCCCTTATACAGCGCGCGCGTTTGATCGTAGTCGAACGGCAGCCACGCCTCCCGGGGTGCGCCGCCGGTTCCCTGCAGCACGTCGAGAAAGGCCAGGTTCATCGGATTGAGCTGGGTCACGACGTAATCGAAGGTCTCCTGCGGGTGCTCGTCGCTGATGTCGTTGACCGGCGTCACCGGCGACAGCCGCACACCGACGCGGCTATCGCCGATTGCGCTGCACACCGCCTCCATCACCTCCAGCAGCAGGCGCGCGCGGTTTTCCTTGCTGCCGCCGTAGGCGTCGGTGCGGTGGTTGGTGGACGAGCGCAGGAACTGGTCCAGCAGATAGCCGTTGCCTGCATGGACTTCCACCCCGTCAAACCCCGCCTCCATCGCATTGAGCGCGGCCTGGGCGAACGTTGCGATCAGCGCGGGGATTTCAGACAGCTCGAGCGCGCGCGGGGTGACGAAATCCTTCATCGCCTGCCCGGTGAACACCTGGCCGGCCGGGCGGATCGCGGACGGCGCGACCGGCAGGGCCCCGCCCGGCTGCAGGTCGGGGTGCGAAATCCGCCCCACATGCCACAGCTGCAGCGCGATCTTGCCGCCGGCGCCGTGCACTGCCGCGGTCACCTGCTTCCACCCGGCGATCTGCTCGGGGGTATGGATGCCGGGGGTGCGCGGATAGCCGTGGCCCTCCGCGCAGATCGGCGACGCCTCGGTCAGGATCAATCCGGCCGAAGCGCGCTGGCGATAGTACTCAGCGATCAGCGGCGTCGGCACATTGCCGGCGCCGGCGCGGTTGCGGGTCAGCGAGGACATCACCACGCGGTTGGTCAGTTCGATGGCGCCGAATTGGGCGGGGGAAAAAAGGTCGGTCATGTGGCAAGTCCTCGGCGTTGGATGGGGCGTTTATTCCGCCTTGATGGTAACCCACCGGGGCGAAGATGAACCGTTCGGGCCGCGCCCGCGGCGTCAGGCGACCTTGATCTCGATCTTGCGCGGCTGCGCGTGTTCGGCCTTGGGAATGCGCAGCTTGAGCACGCCGTGGTTGAACTCGGCGCTCACCTTGCCGGTGTCGAGCTCGCGCGACAACGTGAAACTGCGCCGGTAGCGCGGCAGGCCGACCTCGGCATGGGTGGCGTCCATGCCCTCCGGCACGTCGAGCGCAACTTCGCCCTCGATCGTCAGCGTATCGGCCTCCAGCCGCAGGTCGAGCTTGTCCTTCGGCACGCCCGGCAGGTCGGCATACAGGGTGATGCCGGCGGCGTCCTCGAACACATCCACCGGCGGGATCATGGCGGCTTCGGCTTGCTTGGCGATGTCTTTCATGACTGATCTCCTGACTGAATCTGGATACGGCGCGGTTGTGCGGCTTGCTGGCGCGGGATACTGATGTGCAGCACGCCGTTGCGGTAGCGCGCCTCGATGGCCGCGGCGTCGACATCGTCCGGCAGGCTCACCACGCGGCGGAAGCGGCCGGCGAAGCGTTCCTCGATGTGCAGGGTGGCCTTGACGTCCGGCTGCGGGGTGTCGGGCTTGCGCTCGCCGGCAATGGTGAGGACGCCCTTTTCCACCTGGACGTCGAGGCTGGCCGGATCGACCCCCGGCGCAAACGCATAGAGTTCGACCGACTGGGGCGTGCCGCCGACATTGATGGCCGGAAAGCCGTCGCGGCCCAGGCCGCGAATGCTGGGCGTCATGTCGATTCGCTGCTGCATGCCGCGTTGCAGGCGATCCAGTTCCGCGAACAGGTCGCGGGGAAACAAGGTGCGGGCCATCATTGATTCCTCCATTCAGTTAAACGTTCGTTCCTTTGCCGCAGCTATGGGCGGGCCGCCCGATTTCAATATCTTGATGGTGGCGCCCGCCGCCATCACCTAGAAAGAAGTAACGCAGCTTGCGTCACACCAGAAAGCCGACATGGAATTCAAGGACTATTACAAGACCCTGGGGGTCGCGCGCGATGCCACGGCGGAAGACCTGAAAAAGGCCTTCCGCAAGCTCGCGCGCAAGTACCACCCGGACGTTTCCAGGGAAGCGGATGCCCAGTTGCGCATGCAGGAAGTCAACGAGGCCTACGCCGTGCTGTCGGACCCGGAAAAGCGTGCCGCCTACGACCAGTTGGGCAGCGGCCACCGGCCCGGGCAGGAATTCCGCCCGCCGCCGGACTGGGACGCCGGCTTCGAGTTTTCCGGCCGCGGCTTTTCGCCGCACGAGGCCGCCGGCTACAGCGATTTCTTTTCCGAACTGTTCGGCCGCATGGGCGGCACCCACGCCGGCTTCCGGGCACGCGGCGAAGATCACCACGCCAAGGTGCTGCTCGACCTCGAAGACGCCTTCAGCGGCGCCACCCGGCAAATTTCACTGCGCGTGCCGCAGATGGATGCGCGCGGCCGGGTTCAACTCGTTCCCCGCACCCTCAACGTCAAGATTCCCGTGGGCGTGCGCGCCGGCCAGGTCATCCGGCTGGCCGGCCAGGGCGCGCCCGGGGTGGGCGGCGCGGCCGCCGGCGACCTGCTGCTGGAAGTGCAGTTCAAGCCGCATCCGCGCTTTCGCGCAGACGGACGCGACCTGCATCTGAGCCTGCCGCTGGCGCCGTGGGAGGCGGCGCTGGGAAGCGTCGTGACAGTGGATCTGCCGCACGGCAGCGTCAAGGTCCGCATCCCCGAAGGGGCGCAGAGCGGAAAATCATTGCGCGTGCGCGGCAAGGGCATCCCGGGCGATCCGCCCGGCGACCTGCTGCTCGACCTGCAGGTGGTGCTGCCGCCGGCCGATACGGCCAAGGCGCGCGCGCTGTATGAAACCATGGCGCGCGAACTGGCGTTCGAGCCGCGCGCCCCCGGGAGGACATGGCATGGATGACGACGACGTCCTGATCGGCAGCCTGCTGGAGGAGTCCTGGCTGACGCTGGAACAGCTGGCCGCGGCCTGCACGGTGGAGCCGGCATGGCTGATCCGCCACCTCGAGGAAGGCCTGTTCCCCCATGCCGAGTGCGTGGCGGGCACCTGGCGCTTTTCCGGCGCCAGCCTGTTGCGCGCGCGGCGGATGCGTCAACTGGAGCGCGATTTCGACGCCGTGCCGGAACTCGCCGCGCTGGTTGCCGACATGCTGGAGGAAATCGACGCCTTGCGTTCACGCACCGGCTAGGCGATCGCCCGTGCCGCGCGGGTGGGCGCGACTCAGGTCTGCGACCAGCCGGCAGTGCCCTTCTGGATGAACTCGATCGGATAGCCGTCCGGGTCCTCGATGAACGCAATCACCGTGGTGCCATGCGACATCGGCCCGGCCGGGCGCAGCACCTTGCCGCCCATCGCCGCGGCGGCATCGCACGCGGCGTAGGCGTCGTCGACCTCGATGGCGATGTGGCCGTAGCCGCTGCCGATCTCGTACTGGTCGACGCCCCAGTTGTAGGTCAGCTCGAGCACCGCCGCCCGGTCTTCACTGTCGTAGCCGACGAAGGCGAGGGTGAACTTGCCGCCCGGGTAGTCCTTGCGGCGCAAGAGCTTCATGCCGAGGACACGGGTGTAGAAATCGATCGAGCGATCGAGATCGCCGACGCGCAGCATGGTGTGGAGGATACGCATGATGTTCAACCTTAAAGAAACCGTTTGCCCGCGAAGGGCGCGAAG
>JBAQND010000139.1:0-3601 GCA_049303455.1 Thiobacillus sp. | reverse complement strand
AGCACGCGATCCGCATCGTCGATGCAGGCGGCCGCCGCCGGTGCCGGCCAGCGGCTCGGGCGCGCGGCCGATGCGGCGTGGGCCGCCTGGGCGTGAATGGTCTTTCTGCTCATCGTGCCGCTGGCCTGGTTGCTGATCGCGGCGGTGCCCGGCCTCGGCCTGCGCCGGCGCATCGCCCGGGCCTGCGCGCGGCTGGCCCTGGCGCTGACCGGGCTGACCCCGCGGCTGACGGGCGCGCAGCAGCTGGCCGGCCCCGACGCCCCGCTGATCGTGGTGGCCAACCATGCCAGCTTCCTCGATGCGCTGATTCTCACCGCCGTGCTGCCGCCGCGCTTTGCCTACGTGGCCAAGCAGGAACTGCTGCATAAGCCGCTTGCCGCCATTCCCCTGCGGCGGCTCGGCAGCGCGTTCGTCGAGCGCTTCGACAGCGCGCGCGGCGCCAAGGACACGCGCGCGCTGGAGGAACGGCTGCGCGCCGGCGAATCGATGGTGTTCTTTCCCGAGGGCACTTTCAAGCGCGAGCCCGGCCTGCTGCCGTTCCGCATGGGGGCCTTCATGCTCGCCGCGCGGACCGGCGCGCCGGTGCTGCCGGTCAGCCTGAGCGGCAGCCGCACGCTGCTGCGGGGCGAAGCATGGCGGCCGCATTTCAGCGTCCTCGAAGTGCACCTTGGCACGCCGCTGTCGGCGCAGGGCGATCCCTGGCAAGCGGCGCTGCAGCTGCGCGACGGCGCGCGCCGCCAGATCCTGGCGCGGCTGGGGGAGCCCGATGCGGCTGGCTGACGGCGCTGGTCGTCGCTACGCCACCCGCAATCCCCTTACTTCGGCGGCGCCACCGAACCGGCGTAAAACACTTCGCACTCTCCACCCGGAAAGAGTCGCCCCAGCTTCTCGAGCAGCCTGACCACCGGCCCGGTGAGCGACTTGAGGGTGCTCGGCTTCTCCACCACCGGTTCCTTGAAAGGGCCATGGATTTTTTGCTGCGCCTTGATGCAGCCCTTGGCATCGATCAATGCGACGGTCACGTCATCGAACCGCTCGTTGACGAAATCGAGCCCGCCCTGGAGGGCGACCCGGTTCTCGTTCGTCGCCATGGCGACGTCCTGCGACAGCGCAACGCCACGCTCGACTTTCCAGTCCGAGACGAGCGTCCGGATCTCGCTGCGGCCCCCCGATCCTTGCAGGATGCTCGCAAAGTTGTACCCCTTGGTGACCCCCAGGCCGACCGGCCCGGCAAAGAAGAAGGCGCCCATGTCCACGAGGTTGAAGGTCTGGCTGGACTCGAACCGGGCGAACGCCTGATCGAGGTCTTGGCCATTGAGGATAAGGTTCTTGCCACGCAGCGAGATCTGCCCCGCCGTGGTCTGCCTCAGCTTGTTCACGGTCTCTCCCCGCATCGTCAGGTTCGCGGTGAAATCCAGCGATCCTTCGGCGGACTTCTGCGGCGACAGGTGCTTGAGGAATTCCTCGATGCGGAACTGTGAAAGGGAATAACGGACGTGGTAGAGCGGGACAGCGCCCGTAAAGTCCGCCCGTATGCTCCCCGAACCTTGCCCGGCGTAGACCCGCATCGTGAGCGGCTTGAGATCGAAGACCCCGCGCTGCCCGGCAACCGAAACCTTCAGGTCGGATGCGGCGTAGTCCTTGGTTCGTAGCGCCCCGCAGACGAGTTCCGCCGCCAGGGAAAGGTGTTTCATGATGCCCGGGCGTTCCCTGACCGAAAGCTGCAGGCGGCTCACATCCACGTTGCAGTCACTGACCTCGAATCCCGCTCCGGTTCGCTTGTCCGCGTAGCGGATCGTCCCGTCTGAAAAAGATACATTTGCCAGGTTGAGGGCGGGCAAGAGGCCTCGGTCCTCTTTCGGCTTCTCGAAGTTGAATGTGCCATCACGCCCCTTCTCGATGGACAGGATCGGGTGTTCAAGCGCGATCCTGTTGATCCGGATCTCCTTGTGGAGCAGGGGGAGGATATCGACCCCGATCCTCGCCACCTTTGCGGTGGCAAGGTCCATTTCCCGGTTGCGGATGCGCACGTCTTCTACTGTCAGGCGCAGGGTCGGGAAGACGTCCATGCCCATGCGACCGCCGACTTTTACGTCCATCCCCGATATGCGCGAGGCGGCCGCTTCGATCCGGGGCTTGTAGGCGTTGATGTCCAGAAAAAGGAGCAGGGCGATCGCGGCGAGGACCAGCAGCCCGATGAGCGTGCCGATGGCGAGGCCAATGGTTTTTAGTGGTTTTGATATGGCCTGATCCAATGCGCTGCTCCCTGTCGGCATCCTTCGCGGGTTTATGTCAATTTAACCCAAAGCGTTTCTGCACGGCATTTTTTGTGGAGAACGGTCCGCCTGAATGACCGGGCGCGTATGGTCTGGCTTCTGAACAGCCCTCGGCTCGGCCAAACGGCCCGCTTGGCTTTCGTTCCAGCCGCAAATCGACACCCGCCCATTCGCCTCGAACCCGGAAGGCAGGGGCGCCGCCGGGTCGGCCAGCCAGGCGGCCACGTCTTCCAGCACCACCCTGGCGCCGAGGTCGCGGGTGAGCATGTGGTAGCCCTCGGGGTAGATCGCGATCCGGGCCGAGGAAGCCAGGGCGGAGAGCATCCGGCAGGTGGGGCGCCGTGGGATGATCTCGTCATGTTCGCCGTAGAGGGCCAGGGCGGGCACCGACAGCATGGGTGCGGCGGAGAGTGCCCGGTCCATCAGGTTGGTCAGACCCAACAGGGCGTCCGCCCGGGCCTCCTTGAGTACCAGGGGTCATTCCTCAGCGCGCGCAGCATCGCCTGGTTGTCGGAGGCCTTGATGCTCAGCCCGCGGCCGGAGAGCCGCATTCCCGGGAGGCTGTGCGCCACCAGCCACAGCGCGGCACGCTGCAGCGGATTCATGGTCGTCCGGCCCCACACCGCCGCGGCCACCAGCACCGCCCCGTCGGCCGCTTCCGGCGTTTCGGCGAGGACGCTCATGGCCACCGCGCCCCCCATGCTCTCCCCCAGCAGGTAGAGCGGCTGGCCGGGATGCCGCTGGCGCAGCAATGCAGCCACTCTCCTGGCATCGTCCACCAGCAGTTCCGCGCCGGGCCAGATGCCGCGCCGGGCGGTGGCGCCGAAGCCGCGCTGGTCGTAGGCATAGGTGGCGATCCCCCCGGCGGCGAGGAAGGGCCCCACCTCGGCGAAGGCCTGCCTGTAGTCGTTGAAACCATGCAGGGCAAGGACGACCGCGCGCGGCGCCCCGTGCGGCCGCCACACGCTCAGGGGCAGCGCCGCACCGTCGGCGGCGATCACGCGCCCACCCTCCAGGCGCGGGACAGTCGGCTGCGCCCCGCGCGGCTGCACCACCGGCGTGGCGCAGCCGGCCAGCCATGCCAAGCACACCAGCACGGAACAGGCCCTGGCGATCACCCGGCCGGCTCCTGCCCGCGGTCGTAAAAGGCAAGCTCCCACAGGCCGGAGGGCAGGTCATGGCGGACGATGTAGGTCGCGCCGTCCTCGCCCAGGAGCTTGAAATAGCAGTGATCCCGCCCCGCCCAGCTGTCCACGAGCGCTTTCACCGCCACGTTCGCCAGACCGAAATGCAGGGCACAGGGCACAGGCTCGCCGTCATGGCCC
>JBAQND010000138.1:0-7074 GCA_049303455.1 Thiobacillus sp. | reverse complement strand
GGTCACACCCTTGCCGACAACCGCCATGGACTGATTGCCAACGCCATGGTCACCACCGCCGACGGCATCGCGGCCAGTGCGGGCTACGCCATCCCGGTGCGGAAGAGAAAGTCGATCAGACGTTTGTGCTGACCATGACGGCCTGCAACCTCACGCGCATGGCACGCTGGGAAAAATCCGTCTGCGGACGGCGTGAGGGACAGGAAATGCGGGGAGATGGGGCTCAAAAGGTCGAAAAACGAGTTCAATGAGAGCAGAAATCAAATCATGCGAGCGAAATGAATGAAAAATCGAACTTTTAGAGCAACATGCCACGCTCCCGCGTGGGGTATTTCAGCAGCCTGGTAGTGCCGCGTAACGAATGTGAATCGCTCACAGTCTACAGACTGTTTCGAGCCACAAGTATGTGTTTCCGCTTGGGCCGACCTGCTGTCCGTGAGTAGGCGCGCCGAGCGACTGCTCCGCTTGGATGCCTGCCTTGAACCTTTGAGGGATCGACCGACAGCATTGAGGCGTTTCCAGCCCATTCGGCCGCTGCCGAATTAACCCAGCCTTCCCGCGCGCTTAACCATCGGTTAACGCCCTCATCGCTACGATCTGACCTATCCAAACGGTCGGAATTTTAATTTTTAATTTTACAGCGATGAACACTCCCCTTGCCCGCCTGCGCGTGCCTCCCCTCCGCCTCGACTGGCCGCGCTTTCTGCCTTTTCTGCGCTGGCGCAATCGCGTCAACAAGCAGAGCCTGCGCGCTGACCTGATCGCCGGACTGACCGGAGCGCTGGTGGCGCTGCCGGAATAAGGGCTGTATGCGGGGATGATTCCGGCCATCATCGCGGCGCTGTTCGGTTCCTCCTGGCATCTGGTCTCGGGGCCGACCACGGCGGCCTCGATCGTGCTGTTTTCGGTGCTCTCGCCGCACGCCGAGCCGGGCACGGCGCAGTATGTGAGCCTGGCGCTGACGCTGACCTTTCTAGTCGGGGTGATCCAACTGGTGATGGGGCTGGCGCGCATGGGCACGCTGGTCAACTTCATCTCGCATTCGGTGGTGACCGGGTTCACCGCCGGTGCGGCGATCCTCATCGCCACCAACTAGGTGAAGCATTTCTTCGGCCTGGAAATCGCGCGCGGGGCGTCGTTCAGCGGCACCTGGAGCACCCTGTTCCACCAGTACGATCAGGTGCAGCCGGGCGTGATGGCGGTGGCAACTCTGACGCTGCTGCTCGGCATCGCGGTGAAGCGCTACCTGCCGAAGTGGCCGTACATGATCGTGGCCATGCTGGGCGGTTCGGCCGCGGCGGCCGCGCTGAGCTATTGGCAGGGTCTGCAGATGGCCACGGTGGGCGCGCTGCCGGCGAGCCTGCCGCCGCTGTCGGCGCCGGCGCTGGACGCCGAGAGCATCCGCGCCGTGGCATCCGGAGTGATAGCGGTGACGCTGCTGGCGCTGACCGAAGCGATGTCGATCGCGCGCGCTGGCGGCGCGTTCCGGCCAGCACGTCGACGGCAACCAGGAATTCATCGGCCAGGGGATGTCGAACCTTGCCGGCGCGTTCTTCTCGGGCTACGTCGCCACCGGCTCGTTCAACCGCAGCGGCGTGAACTATGCTGCCGGGGCCAAGACGCCGCTGGCGGCGATGATGGCGGGCGCGTTCCTGCTGCTGGTGGTGCTGCTGGTGGCGCCGTGGGCGCGTTTCCTGCCCAACGCCGCCATGGCCGGCATCCTCTTCCTGGTGGCCTGGGGCCTGATCGACTTCAAGGGAATCGCCCACGCGCTGAAGACCAGCCGCTCCGAAACCGCCATTCTCGCCACCACCTTCGCGTCAACGCTGTTCCTGACGCTGGAAGAGGCCATCATCATCGGCGTGCTGATGTCGCTTTCGCTTTACCTGGCGCGCACCTCCAAGCCGCAGGTGCGGGAGCGCGCGCCCGACCCGCACAGCAAGAAGCGCAAGTTCATCGACGCCGACAGCGCACCGCAGTGTCCGCAACTGCGCTTCGTGCGCATCGACGGCTCGCTGTTCTTCGGCGCCACCGCGCATGTGCGTGAAATGCTGGCCGCCCAGGATATCGCGCGGCCCGAGCAGAAACACGTCGCCATCATCGCGCACGGCATCAACTTCATCGACCTGGCCGGCGCCGAAGCCCTCGCCGCCGAGGCGCGGCGGCGGCGCCTGGCGGACGGCGGGCTCTACTTGATCGGCGTCAAGGACACGGTACAGGAACAGCTGGCGAAAACCGGCGCCCTGAAAGCGATCGGCGGCGCCAACCTGTTCGACGCCAAGACCGAAGCCATCGCCGAAATCTACCGCCGCCTCGACCGGGATGCCTGTCGCACCTGCAAGGCGCGCGTTTTCCGCGAATGCGCGCCCGTGCGCAGCGAACCGTCCGCCTTGCCGCAGCCCCTTATCCACGCAGGGCCCACTCATGAAAACCCGTCAACGCATCCTGATCCCGTTCACGCATGGCCATAGCGGTTCGGCCCTGCTTCGCCGCGCCGGCGAGATCGCCGGCTCACAAGAGGTCGAGCTTCTGGTGGTGAGCGTGCTCGACACCCGCTCCAGTTTCGATTCGGACGGCCCGGCCGGCACGCTGCCCGGCGAGCGTGCCGGCCGCCTCGCGCCGCCCGAGCAGAAACGGCTCGAGAACGACCTGAAGCGGCACGGCCTGAACCAGGCGAATGCCACGGTGATCTGGGGCGAGCCGCGCAGCGCCCTGTCGGTACTGATCCGCAGCTGGTGCCCCGATCTGGTCCTGTGCGATGGCCGGACGCGCCGCCTGCTGCCGGCCCGCCCCGACCGCGAAGGGCCGGCGCTGATTACCATCGGGCGCGACGGCGCTTTCGCGCGTCTGGCCGGGCTCTTTTTTCCGCCTGCGCAGGAACAAGCCTGATCGGACCCTGCACCCATCCCCGCGCCCCGGCTGATCGGGGGGCGCCCAGGCCAGTGGCCACCTGTTTTTCTACCACGCAACAAGAAGGAATACACCATGATTCGCCGCAACCCGCGAGGCGACCTCCCGGTCGTGCACGAGACGGCTTTTGTCGACCCCACCGCCATCCTCTGTGGCCACATCATCGTCGGCGAGAATGTATTCATCGGGCCCTATGCGGTCATCCGCGCCGACGAGGTCGATGACGTCGGCAACATGGAACCGATCGTCATCGGATCGGCGCGCATTCGAACATCCAGGACGGCGTGGTCATCCACTCCAAGGCCGGCGGGCGGGTCGAAATTGGCGAATACACCTCGATCGCGCACCGCTCGATCGTGCACGGCCCCTGCAAGGTGGGCAACCGCGTGTTCATCGGCTTCAATTCCGTGCTGTTCAACTGCGTGGTGGGCGAAGGCTCGGTCGTGCGCCACAACTCGGTGGTCGAAGGCTGCAGCGTGCCCGACGGCTTCTATATTCCCTCGACCTGCAACATCCACTCGGACGAGGAACTGGCCCGCATCGAGCGCGTCACCCCCGACGTCACCGGATTTTCCGAAAGCGTGGCGCAGGCCAACCATGAACTGGTGAAGGGCTACAAGCGCATCCGCAACGAGTTCTGAGCCGACACTCCGCCAAAGTGGCTCCGTCATCGCGAGGAGCGAAGGGACACGGCGATCCAGAGGTCACTGATATCGCTGGCATCTGGATTGATTCGCTTTGCTCGCAACGACAACTATTGAATGATTCAGCCTCTCCCTAGGCTTTTTCAACCTCGTACCGCTTCAGCTTGCGCCACAGCGACACGCGATCGATGCCGAGCATCTGTGCGGCGTGGGTCTGGTTGCCGCCGGCTTCCTGCAGCACCCAGGAAATGTAGTCCTGCTCCTGCTCTTCCAGGGTGGGGATGCGCCCCGCCTTTTTGCGGAACGTGCGGATGGAGAGTTCGCGCAAGTCGTCGGGCAACTGCGCCAGCTCGATGCCGTCGCCGGTGGTCAGCGCGACGCCGCGCTCGATGATGTTCTCGAGTTCACGCACGTTGCCGGGGAAGTCGTAGGCGCGCAGCAGGTCGAGGGTATAGGGCGAGTTCGCTGACGGCCTTGCCCATCAGCGCGGCGTGCTTCGCCAGGAAGTGGCAGGCGAGCAGCGGCACGTCTTGCCTGCGCGCGGACAGCGCGGGAATATGCAGGTTGACGACGTTGAGGCGGAAGTAGAGGTCCTGCCGGAAGCCGTCGGCTTTCGCCATGTCCTGCACGTCGCGATTGGTGGCGGCAATGAAGCGCACGTCGATTTTCAGCGGCCGGGTGGCACCCAGCGGCAGCACTTCCTTTTCCTGGATCACGCGCAGCAGCTTGACCTGCATGGTGGGCGATATTTCCGTGATCTCGTCCAGAAACAGGGTGCCGCCGCTGGCCGCTTCCAGCAGGCCTTTCTTGTCGGCGTGCGCCCCGGTAAACGCGCCCTTGACGTGGCCGAACAGCTCGTTCGCGCACACAAGGCACGGTTTTCGTGGAGTCGCCCGGCGCAAATGGATTAAAATATGCCGCTATGCTACTAAAGACACTCTCCAAATACGCCCCGGTTTGTCCCCTCTGGGTTTACAGGTTATTTCCCTTTCTGCGCTGGCTGCCTTCGGTCAACGCCAGCACCAGCCGCGACGATGCGATGGCCGGGCTCACCGGCGCCCTCATCGTGCTGCCCCAGGGGGTGGCCTTCGCCACCATCGCAGGACTGCCGCCGGAATACGGCCTTTATGCCGCCATGATCCCCGCCATCGTAGCGGCCCTGTTCGGCTCGTCGTGGCACCTGGTGTCCGGCCCCACCACCGCTATTTCCATCGCCGTGTTTGCGTCGGTCAGCCCCTTTGCCCAGCCCGGTTCGCCGGAATTCATCAGCATGGTGCTGACCATGACGTTCATGACCGGGGTGTTCCAGCTCATCCTGGGGCTGGCGCGCATGGGCGTGCTGGTCAATTTCATTTCCCATACGGTCGTGATCGGCTTTACCGCGGGCGCGGCCATGCTCATCGCCGGCAGCCAGATCAAGAACTTCTTTGGCCTGGACATCCCGCGCGGCACGCCGTTCTTCGAAACCTTGGCCCTATTCGCCAAACATATCGGCGCCATTGACCCCTACGTCACGGGGGTGGCGGCCATCACGCTGGCCTCGGGCATCCTGGTCAAGCGCTTCTTCCCCAAGTTTCCTTACATGATCGCCGCCATGCTGGTGGGCAGTTTCGGGGCGCTGGCACTGAACACGCTGTTTGGCGTGGAAACCACACATATCAAAACCGTGGGGGCATTACCGGCTGGCTTGCCGCCGCTGTCGGCGCCGAATTTCTCCTTTTCCGCGCTGCACCAGATGCTGTTCCCCTCGCTCATCATTACCATGCTGGCGTTGACGGAAGCAGTGTCCATCTCGCGCGCCGTCGCCACCAAATCCGGCCAGCGCATCGACGGCAATCAGGAATTCGTCGGCCAGGGACTATCCAACATTATCGGCAGTTTCTTCTCCAGCTACGCGTCCAGCGGATCGTTCAACCGCAGCGGCGTCAACTACGCGGCGGGGGCGCGGACCCCCCTGGCTGCCGTGTTCGCCTCCCTGTTCCTGGTGGTCATTCTGCTGATGGTGGCCCCCCTGGCCGCCTATCTGCCCAACGCGGCGATGGCCGGGATTCTGTTTCTGGTGGCGTGGGGACTGATCGATTTCCACCACATCGGCCTGCTGCCAAAAATAAGCCGGCAAGAAACCATCGTCCTATGGGTGACGCTGATCGGCACGCTGGTCGATCTGGAAAAGGGCATCTTCTTTGGTATTGCCCTGTCGCTGGCGTTTTATTTGTATCGCACCTCTCGCCCCACGCTTGAATCCGCGTTGCCCGATCCCGACCCGGAAAATTTTCACTACGTGTCCCCCGACGGGCGACTGGAATGCCCCCAGATCAAGATGGTCCGCCTGAATGGTTCCATCTTCTTCGGCGCCGTGGCGCATCTGCAGCAGCAAGTGCAGGAGCTTGAAGAGCAACAGCCCGATCGCAAGCATCTGCTCGTGATAGCCAGCAACATTAATTTCGTCGACCTTGCCGGGGCTGAGTTCCTGGCTGAAGTAGCGCGTCAGCGGCGAAAAATGGGCGGAGGCCTGTATTTCTACCGCATGAATGACAGGGTGGCCGACACCCTGCGCCGCGGCGGCTTCATGCAGGACATCGGCGAGGAGAACCTGTTCCCCGCGAGATCGCGCCCGGCAGAGGCCATTTACCAGCGGCTCGACAACGAGGTTTGCCGTAATTGTCCGGTACGCGCCTTTGCCGTCTGCCAGCAGCGCCTGCCCAACGGAGAAACTCGCCAACCATGATTCGCCGCAACCCCTCCGGGCACTTGCCTGTTGTCCACGACAGCGCCTTCGTCGACCCCACCGCCATCCTCTGCGGCAAGGTCATCGTCGAGGAAAATGTTTTCATCGGTCCTTACGCAGTCATCCGTGCCGACGAGGTGGACGAGAACGGCGAGATGGAGGCCATCGTCATTGGGGCAAATTCCAACATCCAGGACGGGGTCGTGATCCATTGCAAAGCTGGGGGTGGCGTGACGATCGGCCGGGGCAGCTCGATCGCACACCGGTCCATCGTGCACGGCCCCTGCACCGTGGGAGACAATGTATTTGTCGGCTTCAACTCGGTGCTGTTCAACTGTATCGTGGGCGAAGGTTCGGTCGTCCGGCACAACTCCGTGGTCGAAGGCTGCACCGTGCCGCCAGGCTTCTACATTCCGTCTACCGTCAATATCCACTCCGATGACGATCTCGCGAATATCGAGCGCGTATCGCCGCAGGAGGCCGACTTTTCCGAAAGCGTCGCGCAGGCCAACCATGAACTGGTGAAAGGCTACAAACGCATCCGTAACGAGTTCTGACAGCATGCGGCGTGGAACGAAAGCCGACATGCCAGCATAAAAACCTATTTTTCCAGGTTATAACGTTTCAATTTCCGCCACAGCGACACCCGGTCGATCCCCAGAATTTGGGCCGCCAACGTCTGATTCCCCTGCGTTTCCTTGAGTACCCAGTGGATATGGCCTCTTTCCTGCTCATCCAGCGTGGGGATTTTTCCCGCGCTCCTGCGCGGACTGCGTAATGCGAGTTCGCGCA
>JBAQND010000137.1:0-14396 GCA_049303455.1 Thiobacillus sp. | reverse complement strand
CGATACGATGCGACGATTCCAGTGTGTTCCCAGTGTGTTCCCAGTGTGTTCAATGAACCGCCGGATGCGGAACCGCACGTCCGGTGGTGTGAGAGGGCGACGGGGGTGACCCCGTCCCCTACTCGATGTGCGGCCGGTCACTGCGTTTGCTGGCCTTCTCCGAGTGGCTCGATCGTTTCGCCAGGCTGCGCCGGCGCTTCATCCGCATCCGCATCCGCAGCCGGCGCGCCCGCCTCCGCTTCCGGCATGGGCTGGCTGGCGGCGTCGTCATATAGCGGCCGATCCTTCATTCGCTGCTCGATCTGTTCACTCGCCTGCTCTGCCGAGTCCTGGTTGTCACAGCCGTTCAGGACCAGCAGGCTGGTCAGTACGCCCAGCACGGCGTAGGAGGCTTGCCAGGGATGGGTGCGTTTCGACTTGGCCGGAATGGATGTGCCCCCGATTCCGGTCCCGCTCCATTCATACAACTGCATGTGCTCGTCGTTGAGGTGTGGCATGGCTTTGCTCATATCGGTTCTCCTGAATTCATGTTGCCGGCTGTGAAGGATTCATCGCCGGCTGGCTGAGCGTCGGGTGATTGGCGTTCGATCAGCAAGTCGTTGCGGACCACTTACGCCCTCGACGCAGAGCGCAGTCGCGTTAGGCGCTCGGCTTGCCCAGCTTGGCAAACTCAACTTGGCTCAGGCCCTTGTCCTGGTCGGTGTCGAGTTTGCTGAAGCCCTGATCATCTCCGCTCTGCGCCTTGAACTCCGCCAGGCTGATTTTGCCGTCGCCATTGCTGTCGACGCTTTGGAAGCCGGGTCCAGCCGTGGCGGGGGCGGCCTCGGGCATGGGCTCGGCCAAGGCAGACGCCGAGGCGCCCAGCAGGCCAGCGAGGGTGAGGGTCAGCAAGCGGGGGTGGATGGATTTCATGTCTGGCTCCTATCGATGTAGTGGTTCAACAAAATGAATGCATAAGCAGTCAGTAGGGCTTGGTGCCGGACTTGCCTAGCTTGGCGAATTCGTCCTTGCTCAGGCCCTTGTCCTGGTCGGTGTCGAGTTTGGTGAAGCTCTGCTCGCTTTCGCCCTGAGCCTTGAATTCCGTCAGGCTGATTTTGCCGTCCTGATTGCTGTCGACGCTTTGGAAGCTGGGTGAGCCCGTGGCGGGGGCGGCCTCGGGCATGGGCTGGGCCAGGACAGACGCCGAGGCGGCGCCCAGCAGGCCAGCGAGGGTGAGGGTCAGTAGGCGGGGTTGAATGGATTTCATGTCTAGCTCCTATCAATGTAATGGTTCGACGTAATGGTTCGACAAAATGGATACTCAAGCCGTCAGCAGGACTGGCTGCTGGACTTGCTTAACCGAGCTTGGCGAATTCGTCCTGGCTCAGGGACTTGTCCTGGTTGGCGTCGATTTCGGCGAAGATCTGCTCGTTTCCGCCCAGCGCCTTGAATTCCGCCAGGCTGATCTTGCCGTCCATATTGCTGTCAACGCTTTGGAAGCTGGGTGCGCCCGAGGCGGGGGCGGAGGCTGCCGGGGCAGCCTCGGCCGTAGGCTGGGCCAGGACAGAAGCCGAGGCGGCGCTCAGCAGGCCGGCAAGCGTGAGGGTCAGAAAGTTGGGGTGAATGGATTTCATGTTCATCTCCTTGATGGTTGAATTACGAATGCAGATGCACTCGAAGAGGGGTATAGCGACGACCGTGCCAGCTCTGTTTTTGCCAATAAAAACAAGATGATGGATAATTCTTACGGGACGGGGTGCGGACTTGCATCCGTTTGGGCGGGCGATATGTCGCCTGTCGGCGACGGATCCGGATGGGCTTTGTTAGGCAGTTGTTCTGATTGAATTATTTTGTCGGCCATCGGCGACAGCCACGGAAAAAAGGCAATCAAAAAGGGGAGGCAAGCCTCCCCTTTTCTGTGCACCGGGCGTATTACAGGGCTGGCGGGCGGCGGCCCGAGACCAGCAGCGCCAGAAATACCACCAGGCCGACGAAGAACAGCACTTTGGCGATCCAGGCAGCGGTGCCCGCCAGCCCGGCAAAACCGAAAATGCCGGCGATGATTGCAACGATCAGAAACGTAACGGCCCATCCAAACATGGTTTCTCCTCTTGGGGTTGATAAGCGCGCCAAAAGGCGGTATCTCTCCTAAAGCAGAGGCCGTGCCAATCCATAAAAGTGTTTTAAATCAAGCTGATGGAGTGACAGCACGGGAATAGGCTGCCTGCACGACAGGGAAGGCGTCGCTGATGCCTGACACTCACGCGTCGTCGCGGTCCTTGAACAGCGCGGGGGTGAGGCCATGGCGCTGGAGCAGCCGGTATACCTCGGTGCGGTTGCGACCGGCCAGCCGCGCCACTTCGCTGACCTGGCCGCGGGTGAGCTTCAGCAGCGAAATCAGGTAATCGCGCTCGAACGTCGAGCGTGCTTCGGCCAGTGGCTGGATCTCGGCCGGTTTGTCGCGCAGGGCGCGCGCCACCAGGCTGGCCGGGATGGTCGAGGTGGTGCACAGCGCGACGCATTGCTCCAGCACGTTGTGCAACTGGCGGATGTTGCCCGGCCAGTCGGCCGCCGTCAGCATGTCGAGCGCATCTGGCGCTAAGCCGTGGATGCGGCGGCGGTATTTCTCCGTCAGCACCGTCAGGAAATGCCGCGCCAGCAACGGGATGTCCTCGCGTCGCTCGCGCAATGGCGGCAGCGTCAGGGTGACGACGTTGAGGCGGTAATACAGGTCTTCGCGGAATTCGCCGCTGGCGATCGCTTCCTCCAGGTTGCGGTGGGTGGCCGACAAAATTCGTACGTCGACGGGCCGTGTTTCGGTCGCGCCGACCGGCCGAACCTCGCCTTCCTGCAGCACGCGCAACAGTTTGACCTGCAACTGCGCGGGCATGTCGCCGATCTCGTCAAGCAGCACGGTGCCGCCCTCGGCGCTCAGGAACAGGCCGAGGTGATCGCGTGCCGCGCCGGTGAAGGCGCCCTTCACATGGCCGAACAGTTCCGATTCGAGCAGCTCAGTCGGAATCGCGCCACAGTTGATCGCGACGAAGGGCTTGCCGTGACGCGGGCTGGCGCGATGAATGGCGCGTGCCAGCAGTTCCTTGCCGGTGCCCGACTCCCCCTGGATCAGGACCGACGCGTCGCTTTGCGCGGCCAGCCGGGCTTCGGCCAGCAGCACGTCCATCGCCGGGCAAGCAGTGATGATCTCGCTGCGCCAGCTGTCGCTGCCGGCTTCGGCGCTGCTGCCCGTCAGGCGGGTGGCGCGTTTCAGCAGACTGATCAGGGTGGTGGCGTCATAGGGTTTGGTGAGGTAGCCGAACAGCCCTTGCTGAGTGGCGGCCACCGCGTCCGGAATGGTGCCGTGTGCGGTCAGCACGATCACCGGCAACGCCGGGTCGCGCGCATGGATGGCGCGAAACAGCGCCATGCCGTCCATGCCATCCATCTGCATGTCGGTCAGCACGGCTTCGGGGCGCGCCAGCGCCAACTGCGTTAGCGCGGCTTCGCCGCTGTCGACCGCTTCGACCCTGAAGCCATTGGCCTCCAGTCGAAGCGTGATCAACTCTCGCAGCGACGCGTCGTCGTCGACCACGAGAATGCAGGGTTTTTTCATAGGCTCTTGTCGGGGATGTTGCGCTGTTGCAGCGATTTTTCCAGCGCCTTGATCTGGTCGAGCTTGTCCTGCAATTCCTGCGTGCGCGCGGTCTGCTGCTTGAGCTCGATACGCGCCTTGAGCGACTTTTTCATCAGTTCGGCCAACGGTTGCGCGCGGGGATGGAGGTCGGTGATCGCACCCAGCGTTTTCAGGCTGCGTTCGAGCGCCTCCACGCTGTCCTCGCGCTCCAGCAGGGCGGCCAACTGAAAACGCCGGGCGTCGTCGAGGCGGCGCTCGCCCTCCAGCCCAGCCAGTTCATGGCGTCGCTGTTCGGGCGACAGCGATGCCACCCGCGTCAACTCGCTCAGCAGCGCTGTCGCGTCCAGTCTGGTTGGCTGGGCGGCGGTTGTCGCAGGGGTAGCCGCTGGCGGCCGCTCGGGCACGGCGGCACAGCCGCCCAGCATCAGCATCAGTCCGGCAAGAAAGGTGGATTTGAACGTCATTGCGGCATCGGACAACTTAAACAAACGGGCCAGGTTAAACGAAAACAGGTCGACCACGGCGGACAATCGACCACCTCGACGCTGCCGCCCGCAGCCAGCATCGACTCGCGCACGATCGACAAGCCCAATCCGCTGCCCTTGACCGTGCTGGCGGGCTGGCGTGCGCCCTGGAAAAACGGCTCGAAGACGCGGCTGCGCTCGGCTTCGGGGATGCCTTCGCCCTGGTCGCACACCCACAGCGCGACTGCGTCGTCGAGCGGCTCGCTCTTCACCAGGATGCGTCCGCCCTCGGGACTGAATTTGATCGCATTGGACAGCAGGTTGTCCAGCACGGTTTCCAGCTGGCTGCGATCGCAGTGCACGGTGGGGGCGTGCAACTGCGTCTCGACCTGAAAGCCGCGCGCGTCGAGTGCCAGCCGCTGTCGCGCCAGCGCGCCGGCAAGCACCTCTGCCAGCGCGTGCTCGCCGGGGGGCCGCAGGGTGGCGTCGCGCATCATGCCGCTGTAGCGGATCAGGTCTTCGATGCGTTTTTGCAGGTCGCGGCTGGCGCTGTCCATGATGGCGACGATGCTGCGCTGGCGCGCGTTGAGACTGCCCGCCAGCTCGTCGTCCAGCAGCGCGACGCCTTCGCGCAGTGACGCCAGTGGCGTTTTCAGTTCGTGCGACACGTGGCGCAAAAAGCGCAGCTTCTGGTCCTCCAGCGACTGCAGACGCTGGCGCAGCCAGTCGATTTCATGCCCCAGCTCGACGATGTCCTGCGGCCCGCTGATCGCCCGCAGCGGTCGCAGGTCGGCCTGGCCGAGCTGCTGGATCGAGGCCTTGAGCTGCTTGATCGGGCGGTTGATCATCCAGGAAAACACCGCAGCCAGAAGCAGCGTCAGCGGAATCAGCGCCAGCGCCAGCACGATCAGCCGCTGGCGGGTGGCCTGCACCGTCGCTTCCAGCGCCTGCAATTCGCTTTGCACCGCGGCGTCGGCCTCGGCGAGCAGGGTACGGGTATCGGCATGCAGCGCGTCGAACGCAGGCTCGAGCGCATTGAAGCGCGCGCTGTCGAGAAATGCGCCGGGTTGCAGCTGGCGGTACAGCGCGCGGCTGCGTGTCCCGAGCGCGTCCAGCGTGGCGCGTGCCGGCGCGTCGACGAGTTCGCCGTCGAGTTGCGCCAGCAGGGTTTGCAGTTCGTCGTAGCGGGTCCGCAGAGCGGGCGCGAATTCGGCGTCCTGCAACAGATGGTACTGCCCGGCAGTGCGCTGCAACTGGCTCACCGATTCGGCGATCTGCCGCACGTCGCGTGTGACGGCGAGGCTGTTGCGGGTGAACTGGCGCTGGGTGTCGGCGACGCCCTGCAGCACGTGCACCGCGTTGATCAGGCCGCTCGCCAGCGGCACGATCAGCACGCCCATGGCGACGATGACGAGGATGGTGAAGGAACGGGGGTAATAAGGTCCGGAAAGCAGGGGGGTGGGTGGCGGGCGCGATGGCTAAGCCGCCTCGCGCCCGCCGTGGGTCAGAGCAGGTCGAGGTAGCCGAGGATACCCTTGGCGGCCTCGCGGCCTTCCCACACCGCGGTCACCACCAGGTCGGAGCCGCGCACCATGTCGCCGCCGGCGAAGACCTTCGGGTTGGCGGTCTGGAACGCGTGCTGCTGGCCCTTGGCGATCACGCGGCCGCCCGGGTCGGTGGCGATGCTGTGATCGGCGAACCACGGCTGCGGGTTGGGGCGGAAGCCGAAGGCGACGATGACGCGGTCGGCCGGGATGATTTCCTCCGAGCCCGGCACCACGACAGGCGTGCGGCGGCCGCGCGCGTCGGGGGGGCCGAGTTCGGTGGTCACCAGCTTGACGCCTTCGACGCGGCCGTGGCCGACGATTTCCACCGGCTGGCGGTTCCACAAAAACTGCACGCCTTCTTCCTTGGCGTTGCCGACTTCGCGCTTGGAGCCGGGCATGTTCTTCTCGTCGCGGCGGTAGGCGCAGGTGACGCTGGCCGCATCCTGGCGGATGCTGGTGCGGTTGCAGTCCATCGCGGTATCGCCACCGCCGAGGACCACCACGCGCAGGCCTTTCATGTCCTGAAAAACCTCGTCCTCCTTGGTCAGATCAAGGCATTTGCGCACGTTGGAAATCAGGAAGGGCAGCGCTTTCAGCACGCCAGGCAGATCTTCGCCGGGGAAGCCGCCCTTCATGTAGGTGTAGGTGCCCATGCCCATGAACACGGCGTCGTATTCATCGAGCAGGGACTGCATCGACACGTCGCGGCCGATCTCGGTATTGAGTCGGAATCCGACGCCCATCCCCTCGAATATTTCGCGGCGGCGCGTCATCACCGTCTTTTCCATCTTGAACTCGGGGATGCCGAAGGTGAGCAGGCCGCCGATCTCGTCGTAGCGGTCGAACACCACCGGCTTCACCCCGTTGCGCGCCAGCACGTCGGCACAGCCGAGACCGGCCGGCCCGGCGCCGATGATCGCGACCTTCTTGCCGGTCGCCACCACGTTCGACATGTCGGGACGCCAGCCGGCCTTGAAGGCTTCCTCGGAAATGTATTTCTCGATCTGGCCGATGGTCACCGCGCCGAAGCCGCCCACGTTGGGGCCGCCGTCGACGGCTTCACCGAAGCCGTCGGTATTGAGGGTGCAGGCGCCCTCGCACAGGCGGTCCTGCGGGCAGACGCGACCGCACACTTCGGGCAGCGAGTTGGTCTGGTGGGAGAGTTCCGCCGCCTCGAACAGGCGGCCTTCGGTCACCAGCTTGAGCCAGTTGGGGATGTAGTTGTGCACCGGGCACTTCCACTCGCAATACGGATTGCCGCACTCCAGGCAGCGCCCGGATTGTTCCTGCGCATGCGCCGCATCCATTGGCGCGTAGATTTCGTGGAACGCGTGCTTGCGGATATCGGCGGGGGTTTTCTCGCCGTCGCGCCGCGGCTGCTTCATGAACTGGAATACGTCAGCCATTTTCTTTATGCACTCACTGCTTCACGTGGTTGGCCGGGGATGTCCTCGACCAGATCTTCAATCGAAATCCGCTTCGGCTTGACCAGCCAGACGCGCGCCAGCGTGGCGTCAAAGTCGGCCAGCAGGGCGCGCGCGCGCGCGCTGCCGGTGAGCGCCAGATGGCGCTCGACCTGCGCCATGAGGAAGGAGCGGTACGGCTCGGTCTCGTCGTTGACGATGCGAACCAGATCGACCATTTCCTTGTTGGTCTTCGCCACGAAGTCGCCAGCGTCGTCGACCACGAAGGCCATGCCGCCCGACATGCCGGCACCGAAGTTGAGCCCGGTGTCGCCCAGCACGATGACCGTGCCGCCGGTCATGTATTCGCAGCCGTGGTCGCCGATGCCTTCCACCACCGCCAGCGCGCCGGAGTTGCGCACGCCGAAGCGCTCGCCGCCCATGCCTGCGGCGTAGAGTTCGCCGCCGGTGGCGCCGTACAGGCAGGTGTTGCCGATCAAAGTATTCCGGTGCGCGTCGAAGGTCGCGACGCGCGGCGGGTAAATCACCAGGCGGCCGCCGCCCATGCCCTTGCCGACGTAGTCGTTGGCGTCGCCTTCGAGCGTGATCGTCAGGCCGCGGTGGTTCCACACGCCGAGGCTCTGGCCGGCCGAACCGGTGAGCTGGATGCGCAGGGTGTCGTCGGGAAGTCCCTTGCCGCCGTGTGCCTTGGCGATTTCGCCCGACAGGCGCGCGCCAATCGAGCGGTTGACGTTGCGCACCGGGTAGGCGAGCTCGATCGGCGTGGCGGCCTTGATCGCGGCGAGCGCGTCGACCACCATCTGTTCGGCCAGCTCGCCCTTGTCGAACGACGGGTTGCGCGCCTGCTGCGCAAAGCGCGGCGCGTCGGACGGGATGTCGCCCTGCGACAGCAGCACGCCGAGCTTGAGGCGGCCCTGGCGCGGCGTGTCGCCAGCGGACAGATCGAGCAGGTCGGTGCGGCCGATCAGGTCGGTCAGCTTGCCGATGCCGAGGCTTGCCATCAGCTCGCGCGTTTCCTCGGCGACGAACTTGAAGTAGTTCACCACCATTTCGGGCAGGCCGATGAAGTGGTCGCGGCGCAGTGTTTCGTTCTGCGTGGCCACGCCGGTGGCGCAGTTGTTCAGATGGCAGATGCGCAGGTACTTGCAGCCCAGCGCGACCATCGGGCCGGTGCCGAAGCCGAAGGATTCCGCGCCGAGGATGGCCGCCTTGATGACGTCGAGGCCGGTCTTCAGGCCGCCGTCGGTCTGCACTCGCACGCGTCCGCGCAGGCCGTTGGCGCGCAGCACCTGTTGCGCTTCGCTCAAGCCCAGCTCCCACGGCGAGCCCGCGTATTTCACGCTGGCGAGCGGGCTCGCGCCGGTGCCGCCGTCGTAGCCGGAAATGGTGATCAGATCCGCGTAGGCCTTGGCCACGCCGGCGGCAATGGTGCCGACGCCGGGCTCGGAAACCAGCTTCACCGACACCAGCGCGTCGGGGTTGACCTGCTTCAGGTCGAAAATCAGCTGCGCCAGATCCTCGATCGAGTAGATGTCGTGGTGCGGCGGCGGCGAGATCAGCGGGGTGCCGGGCTTGCAGTGGCGCAAACCGGCGATCATGACCGATACCTTGTCGCCCGGCAGCTGGCCGCCTTCGCCGGGCTTGGCGCCCTGCGCGATCTTGATCTGCAGCACCTCGGCGTTGACCAGGTAGGTCGCCGTCACGCCGAAGCGGCCGGAGGCGATCTGCTTGATCTTGGACGTCTTGGACGTGCCGTAGCGCTTCGGGTCTTCGCCGCCTTCGCCCGAGTTGGAGCGGCCGCCGATGCGGTTCATCGCCTCGGCCAGCGCCTCGTGCGCTTCCGGCGACAAGGCGCCGAGCGACATGCCGGCGGAGTCGAAGCGCTTGAGGATGGCTTCCAGCGGCTCGACTTCCTCCAGCGGGATGGGGGCGGCGACGGCCTTCAGCTTCATCAGGTCGCGCAGCATCGCCACCGGGCGGTTGTCGACGGTCGCGGAATATTTCTTGAATTCGGCGTAGTCGCCCGTCTTCACCGCCTTCTGCAACTGCTGCACCACATCCGGGTTGTAGGCGTGGAATTCCTCGCCGAACATGAATTTCAAGAGGCCGCCGGCCGACAGCGGTTTCAGCGGATTGAATGCCGTCTTGTGCAGCAGCTTCTGGTCGGACTCGAAGTCGTCGAAATTGGCGCCGGAAATGCGCGATACCGTGCCCTTCAGGCACAGCGCGACCACTTCCTCGTGCAGGCCCACGCCCTCGAACAGCTGGGCGCCGCGGTAGCTCGCCACCAGCGAAATGCCCATCTTCGAGAGGATCTTGAACAGGCCCTTGTCCATGCCCTTACGGAAATTGGACAGGGCTTTGTCGAGGCCGGGCTTGATCTCGCCGGTTTTGACGAATTCGCCGATCACCTGGTAGGCCAGGTAGGGATACACCGCGGTCGCGCCGTAGCCGATCAGGCAGGCGTAGTGGTGCGGGTCGCGCACGCTGCCGGTTTCCACCACGAGGTTGGCGTTGCAGCGTAGGCCGGCGGCGATCAGCGCATGGTGCACGCTGCCCACGGCGAACAGCGCGTGGATCGGCAGGCGGTCGCGGGCGAGGTTGCGGTCGGACAGGACCAGGATGACCTTGCCTGCGCGCACCGCGTCGACCGCGCGCGCGGTCAGCGCCTGGATCGCGGCTTCGAGCGAAGTCGTCGCCGGGTCGTAATGGAGGTCGAGCGTGGCCGCGGCAAACGCCGGGTCATCCAGGTTCAACAGCTTGTCGAAGGCTTCCTTCGACAGCAGCGGGGTGTGCACTTCCACCCGGTGCGCGTGCGCCGGGGTTTCCTCGAACAGGTTGCGCTCGGGGCCGAAGCTGGTGTTGAGCGACATCACGATCGCCTCGCGGATCGGGTCGATCGGCGGGTTGGTCACCTGCGCGAACTGCTGGCGCAGGTAGTCGAACGGCGAGCGCACTTTCTGGCTCAACACCGCCATCGGCGTGTCGTCGCCCATCGAGCCGATCGCTTCGCTTCCGTCCTCGGCCAGCACGCGGATGATCTGGTCGCGCTCCTCGAAGCTGACGTTGTGCAGCTTCTGGTGGGTCAGCAGGCTCGCCGCGTCCATCACCGGCAGGTCGGCGTCCTGGTTGATGGACAGTTCCAGCTTGACTGCGCTGGCCTTCAGCCATTCGCGGTAGGGCTGCGCGCCCTTCAGTTCGTTGTCGATGTCTTCCGGCATCAGCAGGCGGCCGGTCTCGAGGTCGGCGGCGACCATCTGGCCGGGCCTGACGCGGCCCTTGCGGTCCACGTTGGCGGGGTCGATCCGCCACACGCCGACTTCGGACGCGATGGTGAGGATGCGGTCCTTGGTCAGCACCCAGCGCGCGGGGCGCAGGCCGTTGCGGTCGAGCGTGCAGACGGCGTAGCGGCCGTCGGTCAGCACCACGCCGGCGGGGCCGTCCCACGGCTCCATGTGCATCGAGTTGTATTCGTAGAAGGCGCGGATGTCGGCGTCCATCGACTCAACGTTCTGCCACGCCGGCGGGATCACCAGACGCAGCGCGCGGAACAGGCCCGCGCCGCCCATCACCAGGCCTTCGACCATGTTGTCGAGGCTCATCGAGTCCGAGCCCTTGGTGCCGACGATGGGACGCACGTCGTCCATGTTCGGGATCAGCGGGGTGACGAACTTCTGCTCGCGGGCGCGGCTCCAGTTGCGGTTGCCCTGCACCGTGTTGATCTCGCCGTTGTGCGCGAGGTAGCGGAACGGCTGCGCCAGGCGCCACTGCGGCCAGGTGTTGGTCGAGAAACGCTGGTGGAACACCACCAGGCTCGACGCGAAGCGCGCGTCGTTCAGATCGGGGTAGAACACCGGCAGGTTGTCCGGCATCACCAGGCCCTTGTAGCTGATGACGCGGCACGACAGCGTCGGCAGGTAGAACACCGGGTCGGTCGGCTCCAGCGCCTTTTCGGCGAGGCGGCGCGCGATGTAAAGCTTGCGCTCGAAGTCGTCCTCGGAGATGCCGTCCGGCGCGTTGACGAACACCTGCTCGATATGCGGCAGGGAGGCCAGTGCGGATTCGCCGCAGACGGACGCGTCGGTCGGCACATGGCGGAAGCCGGCGACCGTCAATCCCTGCGCCTCGAGTTGGGCTTTCAGCGTCGAACGCGCATGCGCCTGCGGCGCCGCCTCGCGCGACAGGAACAGCAGGCCGGCGGCATACAGCCCGCCCAGAACGAAGCCGGCCTCGGCCGCCACCGCGCGCAGGAAGGCATCCGGCTTCTTGAACAGCAGGCCGCAGCCGTCGCCCGACAAGCCGTCCGCCGCGATAGCGCCGCGGTGCGTCATGCACGCCAGCGAACCGATCGCGTTCTGCACCAGCGTATGGCTGGGCTGATTGTCCATCTGCGCAATCAGGCCGAAGCCGCAGCTATCCTGTTCGAAATCGGGCGAATACAGCGTCCCGTCCAGCCAGCGTTGTCTTTCCATGGTTCCGTATGCTCAGGCAACAGCGGCCTGCCCATGGGGCAAGCCGCAAAAAATTTAAGCGAAAAGTGCGGCATTTTAATCCCTCAGGCCGCAGGCGGCAATGCGTGCCTATGCCAAGGCCCTGCCTTGGCAAGGGTTTTCGCGGCGTTCAGGCCTGAGTATGGGAGTGGCAGGGCGCGCGAAAATTCCAGCGACCCGAACGATGCGCCTACCCGGCCCCCTGCTCCGGTCAGCGTGCCACTGCCCGATTCGGTGCGTGCGGCGGCCTGGGGTAGGCTTGCGGCATGACCGACGCGAACACACCGCCATCGCCCGCCCGCATTGACGCCCCCGAACCACCGGAAATCGACGTGGTGATCGAAGTGCCGCGCGGCAGCTTTCTGAAACGCGGCGCCACCGGCCACATCGATTTCGTCGCGCCGCTTCCGTGTCCGTTCAACTACGGCGCGGCGCCGGACTATCTCGGGCTCGAGGGCGACCTGCTGGATGCGCTGGTGCTCGGGCCGCGCCTGCCGCTCGGCGCCCGGATACGGGTCAAGGCGTGGGGCGCGATCACGCTGACCGACCGCGGCATGGTGGACGACAAGCTGGTTTGCAGCGTCCAGGCGCCAACCCCCGCGGAAAAGGACTTCGTGCTGCGGTTCTTCCACTTCTATGCCAAGTGCAAGGGCGTGCTCAATTTTCTGCGACGCCGTCCCGGGCGCAACGCCTGCGAAGGCTGGCTCACTGCCGCCCAAGCCCTTGCTCGTGCCCGGCCACGGCAGGATTCGTGGCAGGGCCCGCCTGTCAAATACTGATCTCAAATACTGATCGGGTTTGCCTATCCTGTTTAAATTAAAGAAGCCTATCGGACGGACATACCATGAAGCTGCTGAGCTGGAACATCCAATGGGGCCGCGGCCTGGACGGGCGGGTCGACCTGTCGCGCATCCTCGGGGTCATCCGTCAGCTGGGCGATTTCGACCTCATCTGCCTGCAGGAAGTCGCGGTCAACTTCCCCGGCCTGCCCGCTAGCCGCGGCGAGGATCAGGTCGCCGAACTGTCCGCCGGGCTGCCCGGCTATACGGGCATCTACGGTGCGGCGACCGATGTGCCCGACGGCCGCGGCGGCCGCAGCCAGTTCGGCAACGTCATCTTCTCCCGCCCGCCGGTCGGCCAGGTGTGGCGGCACCTGCTGCCTTGGCCGGCCGAGGTTGACGTGCCCAGCATGCAGCGGGTGCTGGTCGAAGCCGTGGTCACCGCCGATATCGGCCCGCTGCGGGTGATGACCACCCACCTCGAGTACTACTCGCAGCGCCAGCGCCAGATCCAGATCGACGCCATTCGCCGCCTGCACGCCGAGGCCTGCGCCATGTCCGCACGCTCGCCGCGGGCAGAAGAACGGGGCGGCGCCTTTGAGGTGTTCCCCCGGCCCGTCGAGGCGCTGTTGTGCGGCGACATGAACTTCCCCGCCTCGGCGCCCGAGCGCTTGCAGTTCCTCGCGCCGTTTGCCGGCGGCGAACCGGGCTTTCGCGACGCCTGGTCCGTGCTGCAC
The DNA here is from genome assembly GCA_049303455.1 of Thiobacillus sp. Lineage (GTDB taxonomy): Bacteria > Pseudomonadota > Gammaproteobacteria > Burkholderiales > Thiobacillaceae > Thiobacillus. Next base: position 1,345 of record JBAQND010000137.1, on the reverse strand, counting down.
CCCAATGAGGCGCACGCCCCCACCGTCGGCATCCACCCGGTGGGTTTCGTTGACCAAGCTGAGTGCTTCGATTTCGTCTTCGCCACCGAGAGGCTTTCAAACCGCCTCAAGGCACACGGCATCGATGCCGCGACCGAGGCGTCGGATCATCAGCCGGTGTGGGTGGAGTTGGCTTGACGTGAGCCTTGCGAGTTTGGAGTGGGCCACATTGACCACGCCCGGGTCTTGGTCAATTGGCTTCTCGGTTTATAGAGATGCCGCCTGATTCATCAGACGGCATCCCATGGCTTCATCAATGCCTTTTGAAAAACTCTGTCAGTGGGCGACGCTCAAACCACTCGTGTTCGGAAATAACGGCGCCGTGGTCGGCATAACCGTGATGCTGGTAATAGTGGAGAAACCCATACACAGACGCGGGGTGGTTTCCACATTCAGCAGCCTGCTAAGCGTATTGATGTTGATATCAGGTCTGATCGTCAAAAGTGCCGCACCTGTCGTATCGATACCCGTTGCCTGCCCCACGCTGTCTACTGGCTGCTGGGTAGTCGCCGAAGAAATAAATAGGGAAGCGCGACTGGTTGGCGAGCCAGACCATGTGGCGCCCAAGCCGCGATGACAGCGGCCGCTGCGGCGGTAATTAATTTAACTTTCACGAGTAAGTTAGGCACTTGCCGTGAATTGAAGGCCAACCGATGAGGTTGGCCTTTCCTTTTCCATTGGCGACGAAACGGTCCGATGCCGCCGATGATTTTATCGGCGGATATTATCCGGCTTCGTCCACACGACAGAAGCAAACCGAATGCAAAGCGAAGTCAAAGAAAATCCCCAGTACGCCGTCGTCGCGGCGGTACAGCTGCCAGGTGTGAGCGACGTTGAATTCGAGGCGTCACTGACCGAGCTGCGCGAGCTTGCAAAGACACTGGGGTTTACGGTCACGCGCACGTTCACGCAGAAACGGTCCGGATTCGATTCGACGGCCTATCTGGGCGTCGGCAAGCGGCAGGAGATACGCCGCTATGTGAATGGCGAAGCGGTCGACGAAACCGAGCCCGAGCGCGCGCCGCAAAACCCTTTGCACCGATTCTCCAGTCGTTCGTCGAGGGCATGGACGACGAAGCCGTCTCGCCCCATCCGATCGACGTCGTCTTCGTCGATCACGAGATCTCGCCGTCGCAGGCGCGCCACCTCGAAAACGAGGTCGGCTGCCAGGTGATGGACCGCACCATGGTCATCCTCGAAATCTTCCACCGCAACGCGCGCTCCCCCGCCGCGCGCGCCCAGGTCGAGATCGCGCGCCTGGCCTACATGGCGCCGCGCCTGCGCGAGGCGGCCAAGCTGGCGGGGC
>JBAQND010000136.1:0-16143 GCA_049303455.1 Thiobacillus sp. | reverse complement strand
ATCGGCTGCAAATTTGCCTGGCCGGTCCATATTTCGCCGCTTTTTTGAGCAATAGAACGACTATTGCCCTGCAAAATCGTCAAAATCTGTCCTCGCCCAGCCAAATTTTCGCTTCGATTCTTCAAGTTCGACAGGCTGCTAGAATACCCGCCAGAAAAAACCACAGGAAGAGACCATGAAAAAACGTGTCATCGCGACCGCCATCTTAGCATCGGCGCTGGGTGCCTCGGCCGTCGCCGGCGCCGTCGAATTGCGCAAGACGACGATCAAGGCCGCAGATGGCTCCGAGGTGCCGGTCGAGATCGCCACGCCGGCAGGCGAAGGCCCGTTCCCGCCGGTCCTGTTCATCCACGCCAAACGCGGCTACGAAGGCGACGAACGCGCCCACGTGCGTGAACTCGCTGAACAGGGCTTTCTCGTTGTCGCCCCCGACTGGCAGAGCGGCCGCTTCATCGAGCGCTGGCCGTCGGCGCACCATCCCGAAACCGAGCTCGACGTCGAAGCCGGGCTGGATTACCTGAAGTCGCTGCCGAATGCCTGCAAGCAGCCGGTCGGCATCGTCGGCCTCTCGCGCGGGCCGTACTACGCGATCCGGCTGGCCGCCAAACGCGGTCCGGACATCGCCGCCATCGTCAGCTACTACGGCCACATGCAGAACCCCAACGCGCCCGAACCCGAGCAACTGTTCAGCATCGCGCCCGAAGTGGGGCAACTCAACACGCCCATCCTGTTCCTGATCGGAGATCAGGACTACGAACTGCGTCGAATGAACGGCGGCCGTGCGTTCTATGCGCTGTGGGAACGCGGCGTGCCTGTGGAATGGCAGGAATATCCGATGGCGCGACGCGCGTTCGATTTCCGTGTCGACCAGACGCCGGAGGAGCAGATCGCCAAGCTGCATGCTCGGGAGCGGGCGAAGAACTGGCTGGCGAGGTGGATGAAGCTGACGCCGGAGATGCGGTGCAAGTGACGGTTGAGTAGTTAAGATAGAGAGGTACTGGGGCCCGTTGGCCGGGGGTAGCCCGGCAGCTAGTCACTTTTCTTGTCTCGCCAAGAAAAGTGACCAAAAGAAGGCGACCCCGACAGCCACGAATTCCCGAGAATCGACCCTGCCGGACGGGCGGCGAAGAACTCGCCCCGCTTGTGCTGGGTTGATTTAATTTTTGTGAGCGGGGCTCAAACACCTTCGCCGCTGATCCGCCCAGCAGGGCCGATTCTCGGCGTGCCTGTAAGGGGAAAACGCAAAACCAGGCCGGTGATGACAGGACGTTTTATGTACTTGGGTGAGCCTCACAGCGAAGCCCTCGATCCGGTTCGCGACGGCGGCTCATCGTTAAACTGGTTTTGACCTTCTTCCCCTCACAGACCCGCCGAAGATCAAGCGCATCGGGTGGATCAGCGGCAAAGGTGTTTGAGCCCCGCCCACAAAAAACAAAAATCAAAACAACAAAGGCGGGGCGAGTTCTTTGCCGCCCACCCGATGCGCTTGATCTTCGGGAATGCGGGGCTGTCGGGGTCGCCTTTCGTTGGTTACTTTCTTTGGCGAGACAAAGAAAGTAACTAGCCGCCGGGCTACCCCCGGCCAACGGACTCAGCCGTCCCGCGAAGGTTTATCTACAAACGTGCTCCGCGCTTGATCCAACTGGATTGCTTCGCGGAGTTTATGCCCTCTGGGTACTCGCAAAGACGAACGCCCCCTTGCGCCCCGTTTTGATCCAATCGCCCCTCCCCATGCACCACAAACGTCCACCCCAGCCTGCCTCGCGACAACCCGAAAACCACATAAGTAATTGATAACCATACGTTCTAAAATCTGGCACGCCGCATGCTTTATTCCAACCGAGTACCCAAACCGCAAGGCCAGGTTGCTCAGGCAGTCTCCTCCGACTTAGCGGCCTCTCCGGAGGCCGCCTTTTTTGTGGCCGAACGAATTGATTGAACGAACATGCGCGTACTCATTGTTGAAAACCAGCCCGAGCGGCTGGCGATGCTGGTGCCGGCGCTGGAAGCGGCGGGCTGCGTGGTCGCGGCCACGCTGAACTCGGCACGCAGCCTGGATGCGCAGGTGCAGGCGCTGCGCCCGGACGTGGTGATCATCGCGCAGGACTCACCGGACCGCGACACGCTGGAGCACATCTGCGTGGCGAACCAGGATTGTCCGCGTCCGATCGTGATGTTCACCGGCGACGGCAGCGCCGAGTCGATTCGCGCGGCGACGCAGGCGGGGGTGACCTCCTACGTGGTCGACGGCCTCGACCCGGCACGCATCCGCCCGATCCTCGACGTGGCGGTATCGCGCTTCGAGGCCTTCCAGGCGCTGCACGACCAGTTGGACCAGACGCGCCTCGAACTGTCGGAGCGCAAGCTGATCGACCAGGCGAAGGCGCTGCTGATCAAGCAGACCGGCGCGTCGGAGCCCGAGGTCTATCGCGAGATGCGGCGCGCGGCGATGGATCGCGGACTCAAGCTGGCGGACATCGCGCGGCAGATTCTGCAAAAGCCGGCCTGATTGGTGCGCGAGGGGCAAAACCCGCACCGCGGGAGTGCATGAAAACGCGCGCGGTTACTGGCGACACACGCCGTGATCCTTGAAACCCCAGGCAAAACAAGGCACTTGAGCGGATGGCACAGCGGTTGCTAATCCAGAACTGAACAGTCGCAACGTTGTGGCTTTCAGCAAGACCGTCAAACCATTCGCAACAGGACAAAGGCGTCCGCCCCCGTGGCGACGCCTTTTTATTTGGAGAACACACCGTGAGCGACACCCAGGACCAACCCCTCGTGCAGGACCCGAGCAAGCGCGATTTCATGAAGAAGACCACCGGCATTTCCGTTGCCGCCGCGCTGATGGCGCTGGTGCCGCCGGGCGTGCGGCAAGGCGCCTGGGCCGCGGGCTCCGACGCGCCGGAAAAGCCCAATCTCGGCATCGGCTTCATTCCGCTGACCGACTGCGCGTCGGTGGTGATGGCCTCGGTGAAGGGCTTCGACAAGAAGTACGGCCTCAAGATCACGCCCTCCAAGGAAGCCTCGTGGGCGGCGGTGCGCGACAAGCTGGTCAACGGCGAACTCGACGCGGCACACGTGCTGTACGGCCTGGTCTACGGCGTGCAGCTCGGCATCGGCGGGCCGAAAAAGGACATGGCGGTGCTGGCGAGCATCAACCACAATGGGCAGGCGATCTCGCTTTCCAACCAGCTGAAGGCGAAGGGCGCGGTCGACGGCGCCTCGCTCGCCAAGCTCATCAAGGCCGAGCCGCGCGAATACACCTTCGCCCAGACCTTCCCCACCGGCACCCACGCGATGTGGCTGTACTACTGGCTGGCGGCCTACGGCATCGACCCTTTCCGCGACGTGAAGAACATCGTGGTGCCGCCCCCGCAGATGGTCGCCAACATGCGGGTCGGCAACATGGACGGCTTCTGCGTGGGCGAGCCGTGGGGCGCGCGGGCGATCCGCGACAAGATCGGCTTCACCGCGGTGACGTCGCAGCAAATCTGGAAGGACCACCCGGAGAAGGTGCTCGGCACCTCCGCCGAATTCGTCGAGAAATACCCCAACACCGCGCGCGCCATGGTGGCGGCGGTCCTCGACGCGTCGAAGTACATCGACGACATGAAGAACCGCACCGAGGTGGCGAAGGTGATCGCCGCCAAGTCCTACGTCAACACCGACTTCGACTCGATCGTGGGCCGCATGCACGGCGAATACGACAACGGCAACGGCAAGCAGTGGAAGGACCCCGACTACATGAAGTTCTACAACGGCGGCACGGTCGGTTTCCCCTACCTGTCCGACGGCATGTGGTTCCTCACCCAGCACAAGCGCTGGGGACTGCTGAAGGCTCACCCCGACTATCTGGCGGTGGCGAAGAAGGTCAACCGCATCGATGTCTACAAGGCCGCGGCGGCGATGACCAAGACCCCGCTGCCGAAATCCGACATGCGCACATCGAAGCTGATCGACGGCGTGGTGTGGGACGGCAAGAACCCCAAGGCCTACGCCGACGGTTTCAAAATCAAGGCCTGATCAAGATCAAGCCTGGTCACAGAAAGGACACGTCATGACACCCGAAAAAATCGCGCTGGTGAAGAGCAGCTGGCAGCAGGTGCTGCCGATCAAGGACAGCGCGGCGCGGCTGTTCTACGGCCAGCTGTTCGAGCTCGATCCGTCGCTGCGAAGCCTGTTCAGGGGCGACATGGTCGAGCAGGGGCGCAAGCTGATGACCATGATCCACATGGTCGTCAGCAGTCTCGACAATCTGGCCCCCCTTCTCGGCGCAGTCGGGGATCTGGGACGCCGTCACATCGCTTACGGCGTCAAGGACGCGCATTACGACACCGTGGGAAGCGCGCTGATCTGGACCCTGGGCAAGGGGCTTGGGCAGCAGTTCACCCCGGCGGTCGAGGACGCCTGGGCGGAAGCCTATGACACGCTGGCATCCGCCATGAAACAAGCCGCCTACACCCCGGCATGAAAGCCTCGGCCGGCCGCAGACAACGGCAGCCGGCCACCAGGCGCCGTTAACATTCAGGAGTGCGATATGAGCGCAGTCAATGCAACACCCGAAAATCTGAACCAAATCCTGTCGGGCGAGGATATCGCCCCGGCATCCAAAGTGCCCGTGACGGCGGCGCCCGCCCGCCGCACGCCCTACTTCGAAACCGAGTCGGGCAAGCGTTTCATCGAAGGCACGCTGACCCTGTTCAAGCATGCCGTGCCACCGCTGCTCGGCATGCTGCTGTTCGTGGCGTTGTGGTCGCTGGTCGCCAACAGCGGCGGGCAGATTCCGGGGCCCAGCGAAACCTGGGATGCCGCGGTGGTCCTGTTTTCCGACCCGTTCTATGACAACGGCCCCAACGACCAGGGCATCGGCTGGAACATCCTCAACTCGCTGTACCGGGTCGGCATCGGCTTCGGTGTTGCAGCCGTCGTCGGCATTCCGCTCGGCTTCATGATCGGACGCTTCGACTTCCTCAACCGCATGCTCTCGCCCATCATCAGCATCCTGCGCCCGGTGTCGCCGCTGGCCTGGCTGCCGATCGGCCTCTTGGTGCTGCAACGGGCCGAACCGGCGTCGATCTGGGTGATCTTCATCTCCAGCATCTGGCCGATGGTGCTCAACACCGCCGCCGGCGTGCAGCGCATCCCGCAGGACCACATGAATGTCGCGCGTGTGTTGAACCTGTCCGAACTCAAGGTCTTCACCAAGATCCTGTTCCCGGCGGTACTGCCGTATGTGCTGACGGGGGTGCGCCTGGCGATTGGCGTGGCCTGGCTGGTGATCGTTGCCGCCGAAATGCTCACCGGCGGCGTCGGCATCGGCTTCTGGGTGTGGGACGAATGGAACAACCTCAATGTCGCCCACATCATCATCGCCATCTTCGTCGTCGGCATCGTCGGGCTGCTGCTTGAGCAGATGCTGATGCTGATTGCGAAACGGTTTAGTTACGACTGAGGTAAGGGGTCAGGCGTGAAGTGAGCTCACGCACGCCGCCCCTCACGCCTGCCCCCTCACCCCTCACGGAGAATTCCAGATGCAAGGCTACGTCCAGATCGAAAACGCCTCGATGGTGTTCAGCACCAAGAAAGGCAAGTTCACCGCGCTCACCGGCATCGACCTCCACGTCGACCAGGGCGAGTTCATCGCGCTGATCGGCCACTCCGGCTGCGGCAAGTCGACGCTGCTCAACCTGGTGGCCGGCCTGCTCGACGCCACCGACGGCGTGCTGCTGCTCGCCAACAAGGAGATCAAGGGGCCGGGGCCGGAGCGCGGGGTGGTGTTCCAGAACCACTCGCTGCTGCCGTGGCTGACCGCGTTCGAAAACGTTTATCTCGCGGTGGAAAAAGTGTTTGGCCGCGCGGAATCGAGAAAACAGCTGAAGGCGCGCACCACCGCCGCGCTGGAGCTGGTGGGCCTCACGCATGCGGCCGCCAAGCTGCCGGGTGAAATCTCCGGCGGCATGAAGCAGCGCGTCGGCATTGCCCGCGCGCTGGCGATGGAGCCGAAGGTGCTGCTGATGGACGAGCCCTTCGGCGCGCTTGACGCGCTGACCCGCGCGCACCTGCAGGACGAGCTGATGAAGATCGTCGCGGCGACGCAAAGCACGGTGATCATGGTCACCCACGACGTCGACGAGGCGGTGCTGCTCTCCGACCGCATCGTGATGATGACCAACGGCCCGGCCGCCACCATCGGCGAGATTCTCAGCGTCGACCTGCCGCGCCCACGCGACCGCCTGCAACTGGCGCACGATCCGAAGTACCACGATCTGCGCAGCCAGGTGCTGGAATTCCTCTACAGCCGCCAGAGGCGGCCGCAAGAGGCGGCCTGAGCACGCGGGCGGGGCAATGGCGCCTTGCCCCGCGATGCGGGTGCGGATAGACTCTCGAGGTTGCTTTCGATCGTCTGTTTCGTGAATTTCCACTCCCTGCCCGCCATGCCACGCCGACGTGAGCCCCGCCCCGCGCCTGCGCTGGAACTGAAGACCACGCGGCTCGCCGGGATACAGATCATCCTCAACAGCGCCGAACATGCCGCGCTGGACACCCACATCAGCACGCTGTTTGCCGCGACGCCGGATTTTTTCGGCGGCGAGGCGGCGGTGTTCGAGTGCGGCCGCCTGCCGGCCGACGCGGCCGCGCCCGACTGGGCCTGGCTGGCACAAGAACTGAAAAGCCGCGGCCTGAATCCGTTCGCGGTGCAGAACGCGTCGCCTGAACTGGCCGCAGCCGCCAGCCGGGCGGGGCTGCTGGTGCTGAACGCCGCCGCGCCTGCGCCGGCTGCCGAGCCGGCGCCCGAACCCGTACCCGTACCCGAACCCGTACCCGAACCGGCAGCCGCACCCGCGCCGCAAATGGCATCCGCCGTCCCCACCCGCATCATCGACAAGCCGTTGCGCTCGGGCCAGCGGGTGTATGCGGCGGGCGGCGACATCGTGGTGCTGGCGGCGGTCAACCCCGGTGCGGAAGTGATCGCCGACGGCAGCATCCATGTGTATGCACCGCTCAAGGGCCGGGCGCTCGCAGGCGCGCGCGGCGATGTCACGGCACGGATTTTCACGACGCATCTCGAGGCCGAGCTGGTCTCGATCGCGGGCGTGTACCGCACCTTCGACACGGCGCTGGATGCCGCCGTGGCGAAAAAGCCGGCGCAAATCCGCCTGGCCGACGCCAGCCAGATCGTCATCGAACCCCTCTAATCCCCACGTAAAAGGAAGCTCTGTGGCCACCATCATCACTATCACCTCAGGCAAGGGCGGCGTTGGCAAGACCACCACCAGCGCATCGATCGCCACCGGCCTCGCCATGCGCGGCTTCAAAACCGCCGTCATCGACTTCGACGTCGGCCTGCGCAATCTCGACCTCATCATGGGCTGCGAACGCCGCGTGGTGTACGACTTCGTCAACGTCATCCAGGGCGACGCCAACCTGCACCAGGCGCTGATCAAGGACAAGAACACCGAGAACCTGTTCGTGCTGCCCGCCTCGCAGACGCGCGACAAGGATGCGCTCACCGAGGAAGGCGTGGAGAAGGTGCTGAAGGAACTGGAACACCAGGGCTTCGACTACATCGTGTGCGACTCGCCCGCCGGCATCGAGCACGGCGCTGTGATGGCGCTGACCTTCGCCGACGAGGCCATCGTCATCACCAACCCGGAAGTCTCGTCGGTGCGCGACTCCGACCGCATCCTCGGCATCATCCAGTCGAAAAGCCGCCGCGCCATCGAAGGCCGCGAGCCGGTAAAGGAACACCTGCTGGTCACCCGTTATTCACCGAAGCGCGCGGTGGAAGGCGAAATGCTGACCTATACCGACATCCAGGAACTGCTGCGGATTCCGCTGCTGGGCGTTATCCCCGAATCCGAGGCGGTGCTGCACGCGTCCAACCAGGGCATCCCCGCCATTCTCCAGAAAGACACGCCGGTGGCCGACGCCTATCTGGATGCGATCGGCCGCTTCCTCGGCGAAACCCACCCGCTGCGCTTCGTCGACTACGAAAAACAGGGCCTGCTGAAGCGCCTGTTCGGAGGCAAGTAATATGTCCTGGCTCTCCCACATTTTCGGCGAAAATAAACCCACCGCCTCGGTCGCCAAAGAGCGCCTGCAACTCATCATCGCGCGCGAGCGCGTGGGCCTGTCCGGCCCGGATTTCCTGCCCGATCTGCAAAAGGATCTGGTCGCGGTGATCTCGAAATACGTCAAGATCAACCCGGAAGACATCAAGGTCGGGCTGGAAAAGCAGGGGAACTTCGAGGTGATCGAGGTCAACATCGTGCTGCCCGAGATGCGCTGACCTCGCACACACGCACCCCTGAGTTGCCGCGCGGACCGTGCGACGCCGCGGTCTGCCCGGAAGCGCTTTCCTTTGATCTATCTATCTATACTGAATTGATATACTGAATTGAAGGCGCGGGGGTGCCGGTTTCGGCACGCACCGCGCGAGTCAATCCAAACAGGGAGATCGCTCATGGGACGCCATCCAGTCGTTTTGCCGCACCCCGGCTTCAGCTTGTTTTCAGCGTTCGCCCTCCTGGCATTCACCTTCGCGCCGTTCGCCACCGCATCGGCTGCAGCGGAAGGGCCGGAAATCGCCCTGCTGGTCGGCGAAGCGGGGGGCGACTACGAGAGAGCCGGGCTCAGCTTGCGATTCGGCCCGCTGTGGGCGACCGACTGGGGCAACTGGAAGGCCTCGCTGCGCCCCGAACTGGAACTGAGCCACTTCAGGCATACCGGCGCGGCCGCTGGACCGGACAGTTTGAACCAGGGCGGCGCGATCGGCCGCCTCCACCTTCACTACGGCAACGGCCGCTGGCGGCCCTTCGCCGAAGCCGGCCTGGGCGCCTCGCTATTCAGTCGCGATCGGCTCGGCAGCAAGGATTTCGGCTCCCGTTTCCAGTTCTCCCAGCATCTGGCTGTAGGCGTCGAGCTGACCGAACGCGGATACGCCGGCCTGCAGTATTCCCATTATTCCAACGCCGACATCGAGGAGCCGAACGACGGCATCGACCTCCACCAGATCGTGCTCGGCGCGCGTTTCTAACTGCCCCCAAAGGAGACCCCATGAACGCCGACACCGACGCGCTGGCTGCAGAATTGGACAGCCTGATTCCCCCGCCCCAGCCCCTCACCCGGCGCGGCTTTTTGGTCACCGCCCTGGGCGCCGGCTTTGCGCTGGCCGTGCAGCCGGTGATGGCCCAGACCGCGATCAGCACCGACAGCGCAGGCCTCACGGCCGGCGAAATCCAGGTGCCCACCGCCGACGGCAACATGCCGGCCTACCGGGCCCAGCCCGCCCAGGGCAACGACTTCCCGGTCATCCTGGTGGTGCAGGAGGTGTTCGGCGTGCACGAATATATCAAGGACGTCTGCCGCCGCCTGGCCAAGCTGGGCTACCAGGCCATCGCGCCCGAACTGTATGCGCGCCAGGGCGACCCGCGACAGTACAGCGACACCGCCGAACTCATTTCCAAGGTGGTGTCGAAGGTGCCGGACAGCCAGGTCATGGCCGACCTCGACGCCTGCGTGGCCTGGGCCAAGTCCCACGGCGGCGACACCACGCGGCTGGGCATCACCGGCTTCTGCTGGGGCGGGCGCATCACCTGGCTGTATGCCGCCCACCATCCCGGCGTGAAGGCCGGCGTGGCCTGGTACGGACGCCTGACCAGCGCGACCAGCGGATTGACGCCGAAGCATCCGCTCGATGTCGCCGGCAAGCTGAACGGGCCGGTTCTCGGTCTCTACGGCGGCCAAGACCCCGGCATTCCGCCTGACACCGTAAAGAAGATGCAGGAGGCCTTGGCGCAATCCGCCAACCCTGCCAGCCAGGCGTCGGCCATCCATGTCTACCCCGACGCGCCCCACGCCTTCCACGCCGACTACCGGCCCAGCTACCGCGAGGCGCCTGCCGAGGATGGCTGGAAGCGGATGGCCGAGTGGTTCAGGAAGCACGGGGTTTGAAGGCCTCTGGCCCGCATGAGAAAATTTCTTGCGCTGTCTTTCGATGGACAGACCCCGCAGGGCACCGTCACCTTCCATGAAGGATTCAAAACGGTTGGGCCACAAGAAGGCGCAGGCGACGCTGTACGGCGCCCCTGCCCCTCGGCATTGAGACCGCAATGTCAGACCTTGAGGTTTGCTGAGGTTTGGTGCGTCGAGCACGCAGGCTGGCCGACGCGGCGGGGGGCAAGTCGAAACGCCTGTCAGGCGATGAGGAGCCACAACAGGGTGACAAGCAGACTCACGAAAAGAATTACTTGGCCATACAACAAAGCCTTCCCGGTGCGTCTCTCGATGACAATCAACATGTCTTCGAAGCGCCGTTCCTTGCGCTCGCTGTTCAGACTTCTCGCCATGTAGCTTCCTTTCCATCAAACCGCAAGACCGAGAAATTGAGGCGCGCGCGGGAGACCACGCTGCCTCGCTTTATTCGTCAGCCTCCGGTCGATACTCATAAAACAGTAACTAAACTACAAAGCAACAACCACGCCTGCAAAAATAAAGGCAATGAATTCATCCCATTTGACCAGATGGGAACCTGCCCGGATGGGCGAAGGTGTAAGGCTTTTCGACAGCATCGTCGACTATCTGAACGGCAGAAATGGCCGACGAGCCGAAGCTCGCGGAAAGTCAGCGTACGGCGACCGTCATACCCCCCCGCCGTACGCGGGGGTTGATCGGCTCAGGCGACTGCGGGCTCGGCCGCGGCGAAATCCAGCCAGACGCGGCCGTCTTCGACCTTGACCGGAAATTCGCGTGCGCAGCCCTGGTCGGGCGCCACCGCGCAGCCGGAATCGAGCTCGATGTTCCAGTTATGCATCGGGCAGGCGACTTTCCTGCCGTGTACGATGCCCTGCGACAACGGCCCGCCCTTGTGCGGGCAGCGGTCTTCCAGCGCGAATATTTCGTCGTCCGCGGTGCGGAACACCGCGATGTCAAGGTTGCCGTGACGCACCACGCGGGCGCCGAGCTTGGGGATGTCGGCCACGTCGAGAATGGCGATCCACGGGTTCAGATCAGTTGGCTTCATGGTTTTTCCCTTCAGGCGGCAACGGTTTCGAATTCATGCTTGAGCTTGCCTTCGCGGGCGCGCTCGAGCCACGGGTCGCGTTCGACCGACAGCGCGAACAGCAGGCGCTCGTACAGCGCGCGCCGGTTGTCGGCGTCGTCGAGGATTTTCTTTTTCACGTAGTCGAGGCCGACGCGCGCGACGTAGTGCACGGTGCGGTCGAGGTAGCGTGCTTCCTCGCGGTACAACTGCAGGAAGGCGCCTGAATACTCGATCACCTCGTCGGGGGTTTTCACCTTGACCAGGAACTGCGCGACCTCGGTCTTGATGCCGCCGTTGCCGGCAACGTAGATCTCCCAGCCGGAATCGACGCCGATGATGCCGACGTCCTTGATCGCGACTTCGGCGCAGTTGCGCGGGCAGCCGGACACCGCGAGCTTGACCTTGTGCGGCGCCCACATCTTGAAGAAGGTCTTCTCCAGGTCGATGCCCATCTGCGTCGAGTTCTGGGTGCCGAAGCGGCACCACTCCGAGCCGACGCAGGTCTTCACCGTGCGCAGCGCCTTGCCGTAGGCGTGGCCCGACGGCATGTCGAGGTCGGCCCACACCTTCGGCAGGTCCTCCTTCTTGATGCCCAGGAGGTCGATGCGCTGGCCGCCGGTGACATGCACCGCCGGGATGCTGTACTTGTCGACGACGTCGGCGATGCGGCGCAACTCGGAGGGCGTCGTATTGCCACCCCACATGCGCGGGATCACCGAGTAGGTGCCGTCACGCTGGATGTTGGCGTGGGCGCGCTCGTTGATGAAGCGTGACTGCGGATCGTCCTCGGCCTCGCCCGGCCAGGTGGAAATCAGGTAATAGTTGAGCGCCGGGCGGCAGCTGGCGCAGCCGTTGGGGGTGCGCCATTCCATGAAGTCCATCACCTGTGGAATCGTCAGGAGCTTGTTCTGCCTGACCGCCGCGCGCACCTCCTCGTGGGTATGGTCGGTGCAGCCGCACACCGACTTGGTCTTCGGCGTGGCCGAGTAGTCGCCGCCCGCGGTGACCGCCAGGATCTGCTCGACCAGCCCGGTGCACGAGCCGCACGAACTCGACGCTTTGGTGTGCTTCCTCACGTCCTCCAGGGTGAACAACCCCTTGTCGCGGATCGCCTTGACGATATCGCCCTTGCACACGCCGTTGCAGCCGCACACCTCCATGTCGTCGGTCATGGTCGCCGCCTTGTTGATGCCCTGGTGGCCGAGGTTGCCGCAATGGTCCTGGCCGAACATCAGGTGGTCGCGCAGCTCGTCGATGTTCTTGCCGTCGCGCAGCAGCGAGAAATACCAGGCGCCGTCGACGGTGTCGCCGACCATCACGCCGCCGACCAGCTTGTTGTCCTTGATGACGAGCTTCTTGTAGACGCCGCCGATGGGGTCGGAATAGAGGATCGACTCGGTGCCTTCGCCGCCGGTGAAGTCGCCGGCGGAAAACAGGTCGATGCCGGTGACCTTGAGCTTGGTCGAGGTGATCGAGCCCTGGTAGCGGCCGATGCCGTAATGCGCCAGGTGGTTGGCGCAGACGCGGGCCTGCTCGAACAGGGGCGCGACCAGGCCGTAGGCGATGCCGCGGTGGGCGGCGCATTCACCGATGGAATAGATGCGCGGGTCGAAGGTTTGCATCGTGTCGTTGACGACGATGCCGCGGTTGCAGTGCAGGCCGGACGATTCGGCAAGCTCGGTGTTGGGGCGGATGCCGACCGCCATCACGACCAGGTCGGCGGGAATCTCGTCACCGTCCTTGAACTTGATGGCGGCGACACGCCCCCCCGCTCCGGGCACCAGCTCGGCGGTCTGCTTCTGCAGCAAAAACTTCATGCCCTTTTCTTCCAGGCTCTTCTGCAGCAGGCGCGCGGCGGGCTCGTCGAGCTGGCGCTCCATCAGCCAGGGGGCGATGTGCACCACGGTCACGTCCATGCCGCGCTTCATCAGGCCGTTGGCGGCTTCCAGTCCGAGGAGGCCGCCGCCGATGACGACTGCGTGGCGGTACTGGCTGGAGGCGCGCACCATCGCGTCGACGTCGGCGATGTCGCGGAAGCTGATGACGCCGTCGAGGTCGGCGCCGGGCACCGGCAGGATGAAGGGATTGGAACCGGTGGCGAGCAGCAGGCGGTCGTACTCGGCGCGGGTGCCGTCGGCGGCCTCGACCGCGCGCGCGCTGCGGTCGATCTTCACCACCTTCTTGCCCAGGTGCAGGGTGATGTTGTTGTCCTGATACCAGTCGAGCGGGTTCAGCACGATGTCATCGACCGTCTGCTCGCCCGCCAGCACCGGCGACAGGAGAATGCGGTTGTAGTTGGGATGCGGCTCGGCGCCGAACACCGTGATGTCGTAGAGGTCGGGCGCCAGCTTCAGCAGCTCTTCCAGCGTGCGCACCCCGGCCATGCCGTTGCCGACCATGACAAGCTTCATCTTGGGACCCTGTCCCATGGGCGTACTCATATCCATCTCACCACTCCAAACGAAAGACTAAAAGTGATGACCGAGATACGCCGTTGCATTCGGTCTGCTACAACTTGTTCAACTCAAGTCCATTTGTGTCCTGCAGGGCGGCGTGGTTGTTGCCGATTCATCGGCTTTACAGCTACGGCCTACCCCTTGCGGGTGCTCCTACCTATGACATAAGCAATCGCTGCGCCATGCAACCTGCATGCGCCAAGACACTGTTTCAATTACCTTTATTTTCTAGGCGCCGAAAACCACCGCCATGCTACGCACCACCACGGTGCCGGATTTTGCAGCGTGCACCAAACCCTACGCCGCCGTCCGGCCAAACCCGTCGATCGCCGTGATCGCACGCGCCTGGTTGAGGTCCTCGGTATAGCCGGCGGCATACAGGCATACCGCGAGTTGGTTGCGGATCGGCAGGGGCAGCGGCTGGTGTTCGCGCATGACCTGGGCGATCCACGCGCCGGTTGCGCGCGCATCCATCCCGGGCAGATTCGCCTGCACGGACGGGGTCGATTGCGCTTCGTACACCGGCTGTCCCCGGCCGTCTTGCAGCAGCATCATCTCCGGCCGCAGCAAGGGGTCGGCGAACGCTTCGCCCTCGCAGCCCTGCAGCAACAGTGCGTGTCCGCCCAGGGCTTCCAGCACTTCGCGCGTCGGTGCCAGTTCCGCGCCTGAGGCCACCGGCGTCACCCGCACCGAATGCTCGCCCAGCACATCGGCCAGCATCGCCAGCCGCGTCACCCAGCCGTCGATCCCCAGCCGCGCGCGCAAGGCCAGCAGCGCGGCCAGACCGGGGCTCAGCAGCGCCACCGGCGCGAAGGCGATGCCCTCGTCCAGCAAGGCCGCATTGACCTGCGTCGTGGAACTGCACGGCATGACGCCGAGCTCGCGCAGCACGTAGGCCGCCGCCGTGCCGCCGCCGCCTTCGAGCACGCCGTGGATCAGCACCGGGATGCCGAAGCTCTTCAGCAGCAGCGCCAAAAGCGGGGTGAGGTGCGGATGGGTGCGCACCCCGTGGTAGGTGGGCAGCACCACCGTGCGGAAGGGCCCGGGCGGCGCGACGAAATCGGGCAGGCGCTCGGCCAGCGCCGCATGCAGGCCGAGCCAGCCATCCAGCCCCGGATCGTGCTGGTTGAAGGCGACCAGAAAGGCCGCCGTCTCCAGCTCAGGCACGCCGCCGTCGAACAGCGCGGCGCCCAGCGCGCGCGCCTCGACAAAGTCCAGGCCTTCGCCGGCTTCGATCTGGCGAATCAGGGTTGCGTAGCTCATGCCGCCGCCCGCTTGCTTGCGATCAGCCGCTTCAGTTCCGGCACGCACGAGCCGCATTCGCTGCCGCATTTCAGATTCGACTGCAGCGCGGCCAGATCGGCGCCCGCCGCAATCGCCGAGACGATGTCGGGCTCGGCCACGTTCAGGCAGTTGCACACCACGCGTCCGCGGCCGGTACCGCCTGCGGGTGGACGCGCCACTGGCGCCAGCATCCAGGCGCGCAGCGCGGCGACGTCGACGCCCTCGACGATCGCATCGCGCAACCAGTCGAAGGCGGCGGTCTCGCCGGTCAGGCGCGCCGCGGTCACCTTGCCGCCGTCGACCCGTACCCGCTTGGAAATGCCGCGCGGGCCGTCCTGGTAGTGCATCACCGCAAGCGGGTCGTTCAGCCCCAGCGCGGCGTCGAGTTCAGCCAGCAGGTGTTCCGGCATTGGCCCCGAATGCGCCAATCGAAGCGTCAACACATCCTGGTCGCGCCCCGCCAGCCCGGCGGCGGCGTAGTCGCAGGCGCGCAACAGCGACTGCACGGCGTCGAGCAGTTTCGCGCCGTCGCCCACCGCCAGCGCGGCCATGCGCCAAGGCAGGTCGACTTTCGCCACCCGCACCGCGGCATGCTTGAGTTCGGGCTGCTTCGATACCGCGTCGAAGGCCGGCAGGGTGAGCGCGTTGATGCCGCGCCCGCCCATGAAGCGCGCGCCCCAGTGCATCGGCAGGAAGCACTGGCCGGGGCGCAGGCTGTCGCTGACCTCGGCGACCACCACCACCTCGCCGCGCCGGCTTTTCACCCGCACCAGATCGCCGGCTTTCAGCCGCCGCAGTTCGAGGTCGCGCGCATTCATCGAGAGCACCGGCGTGTCGGCGTGGGCGAACAGGCGCGCCACGCGGCCGGTGCGGCTCATCGCGTGCCACTGGTCGCGCAGGCGGCCGGTGTTGAGATGCAGCGGGTAACGCGCGTCGATCGCTTCGGCCACCGGGCGATACGGCGCGGCATGAAACTGCGCGCGGCCGTTTTCAGTCGGATAGACGCCGTCGGCGTACAAGCGTGCCTGCCCAGACGAAGCACCCTCGGGGAACGGCCACTGCTGCGGGCCGGCATCGAGCAGCGCATAGGAGAGGCCGGTGATGTCGAGGTCGCGCCCGCGCGTGGTCGCGCGATGCTCGTCGAACACGGCTTCGGCGCTGGCGTAGGGGAACAGCCGCGCGCCCTGCTCCGGCATCAGCCGCCGCGCAAACTCACACACGATGTCCCAGTCGGCGCGCGCCTCGCCCGGCGGCGCAACGGCGGCGTGGACGCGCGAAATGCAGCGCTCGGAATTGCTCATGGTGCCGTCGGTCTCGCCCCAGGTGGACGCGGGCAGCAGCACGTCGGCGAACGGC
>JBAQND010000135.1:0-11045 GCA_049303455.1 Thiobacillus sp. | reverse complement strand
GAGAAGGCCAACGTGCTGGAATGCTCCGAACTGTGGAAGGACGTGATGATCGAGGTGTCGAAGGACTACCCCGAGGTCGCGCTCTCCCACATGTACGTCGACAACGCGGCGATGCAGCTGATCCGCGCGCCGAAGCAGTTCGACACCATCGTCACCGGCAACCTGTTTGGCGACATCCTGTCGGATGCGGCCTCGATGCTGTCGGGCTCGATCGGCATGCTGCCGTCGGCATCGCTCGACGAGCACAACAAGGGCATGTACGAGCCGATTCACGGTTCCGCGCCCGATATCGCCGGCAAAAACCTGGCGAATCCGCTGGCGACCATCCTGTCGGTGGCGATGATGTACCGCTACACTTTTGCCGACCTGTCCACCGCCGACCGCATCGAGAACGCGGTCAAGAAAGTGATCGCGCAGGGCCTGCGCACCGGCGACATCTGGACCGAAGGCACGCGGAAAGTGTCGTGCAGCGAGATGGGCGACGCAGTGGTTAAAGGTTTGTGAGGGGTGAGGGGGCAGGCGCGAGGACGGAATCCTCATGCCTCGCCCCTCACGCCTACCCCGATTAATTGGAGACAGAGATGATGAAGGTAGGACTGATCGGTTGGCGTGGCATGGTGGGTTCCGTGTTGATGGGCCGCATGAAGGAAGAGCGCGATTTCGACCACATCGATCCGGTGTTCTTTACCACCTCGAACGTCGGCGGCAAGGGCCCCGACATCGGTCGTGAGGTGCCGCCGCTGAAGGATGCCGCCAGCATCGACGAACTGAAGCTGTGCGACACCATCATCACCTGCCAGGGCGGCGACTACACGAAAGAGATCTACCCGCAGTTGCGCGCGGCCGGCTGGGACGGCTACTGGATCGACGCCGCCTCGTCGCTGAGGATGAAGGACGAGGCCATCATCATCCTCGACCCGGTCAACGGCAACGTGATTCGCGACGGCATCGCCAGCGGGGTCAAGACCTACGTCGGCGGCAACTGCACGGTATCGCTGATGCTGATGTCGATGGGTGGGCTGTTCGACGCCGGGCTGGTCGAGTGGGTGTCGCCGATGACCTACCAGGCCGCCTCCGGCGCCGGCGCGCGCAACATGCGCGAGTTGATCGCCCAGATGGGCGCGGTGCATGCCGAAGTCGCGGACCTGCTCGACGACCCGGCTTCGGCCATTCTTGAAATCGACCGCAAGGTGGCCGACTTCATCCGCTCCGACCGCTATCCGGTCGACGCCTGGCCGGTGCCGCTGGCGGGCAACCTGATTCCGTGGATCGACGTGGCGCTGGAGTCCGGCCAGTCCAAGGAAGAATGGAAGGCGCAGGCCGAGGCCAACAAGATCATGCGCCGCAGCGACAAGCCGATTCCGATCGACGGCCTGTGCGTGCGCGTCGGCGCGATGCGCTGCCACTCGCAGGCGCTCACCATCAAGCTGACCCGCGACGTGCCGCTGGCCGACGTCCACAGCCTGATCGCCGCCCATAACCAGTGGGTGAAGGTGGTGCCGAACGACCGCGAGATCACCATGCGCGAACTCACCCCCGCTGCGGTGACCGGCACGCTCACCGTGCCGATCGGCCGCATGCGCAAGCTCACCATGGGGCCGGAGTACCTGACCGCGTTCACGGTCGGCGACCAGCTGCTGTGGGGCGCGGCGGAGCCGCTGCGACGCATGCTGCGGATCCTGCTGGAAGCCTGAGCAGACAATGGCTGAAGGCATAAGACTCTGGCTGGTGCGGTTTGTGCACTAAAGATTGTGGCTGGCGAGCCGTCAATAGTGGCGTCAAGGATTCAACAGCTCCGTCAGGCGGGGCGAACAAGGAGATACTGGATGAAATTGAAGCGCTTCACCACCCAACTGGTGGCTGCAGGCCTGATCGCCATGCCATTGATGGCGCACGCCGCAGGGCTGGGCACACTGTCGGTCACCTCGGCGCTGGGTCAGCCGCTTGCGGCGGAAATCGAATTGTTCGCGGCAGACAAGGCCGAGCTCGATGGCCTGTCGGCCAGCCTCGCTTCCGATCAGGCTTTTCGCGACGCCCGCGTCGAATTTGCCCCGGTGTTGTCCTCTTTGCGTTTTGACGTCGCAAAGAAGCCCAACGGCAAGACGGTGCTGAAAGTCAGCTCCAGCCGTCCGGTGAACGATCCCTTTATCGACATGCTGGTCGAACTGAACTGGGCCTCGGGACGGCTGGTGCGCGAATACACCGTGCTGCTCGACCCGCCGGGCATGGGCAGCGTCCAGACGGTGGCGCCCGTGGCCGTCGCGCCAGCCGGAACGCCGGTTGCCGCACCCGCGGCGGCTCCCCAGGCCACGACAGCGCCGGCCACCCCCCGCCCCTCTACGCCCGCCCCGCAAACCGCGGCGCCGGATCGCGTGACGGTCAAACGGGGTGACACGCTGACGCGGATCGCCAGTCGGGTGCGCCCGGAAGGCGTCAGCCTGGAGCAGACCCTGTTGGGGCTCTACCGCGAGAACGGCCAGGCTTTTGACGGCAACATGAATCGCCTCAAGGCCGGCAAGACGCTCAACGTGCCGTCGGCTGAGAAAGTGGCGGCCATTCCGCAACAAGAAGCCGTGCGTGAACTCAGGCTGCAGGCGGATGACTGGCGCGCCTATCGCCAGAAACTGGCGGGCGCGGTCAGCGCCGCCCCGGTGGCCCCGGTCGCCGCGGACCAGGCCAGCAGCGGCAAGATCACCCCCAAGGTGGAGGACCGCGCCAAGTCGACAGCCGAGGCCAAACAGGATGTGCTGAAGTTGTCCAGGGCCACACCGCCGACAACTGCCGCTGCCGGCAAAGCGGACGAAACCCGTGCCCTGCAGGAAAAGCTTCGCGCCCAGGAAGAAGATGCGACCGCGCGTGAAAATGCGCTGGAGGAATCGGATCAGCGCGTGGCCACGCTGGAAAAGCAGATTCAGGATATGCAGAAGCTGGTCGAGATGCAGGAGCGGCAAGCTGAAGCGCCGGTTTCCGCGCCTGCCCCTGCCGTATCTGCGCCCGCGCCGGTCGCGCCAGTTGCGCTGGCCGTGTCGTCGCTGGTGGCACCCGAACCCGCCGAAAACTGGTATGACCCTCTGCTCGCCAACCCGATGTATTGGGGCGGTGGCCTGGCGGCGCTCGGTCTGGGTGGGGTGCTGTGGTGGATGATGGCAGGTGGCGGTCGCCGTCGCAAAACGGGCAGCACCACGCTTGACGACAGCATCATGTCCGGCGGTGACGTTCGACCCGATACCGTGATCGGTGCCGCGTCGGGCGGCAGCGTCAATACCGGCGACACCTCCTTCCTCACGGACTTCAGCCAGGTGGGCTTGGGAACCATCGATACCCACGATGTCGACCCCATTGCCGAAGCCGAGGTGTACATGGCCTATGGCCGCGATGCGCAGGCCGAAGAAATCCTCAAGGAGGCCATCAGCAACAATCCGGACCGTCACGAAATCCGCGTCAAGCTGCTGGAGATCTACGCTGCGCAGCGCAACACCGTGACGTTCGAGGCGGTCGCCGGCGAGCTCTATGCAGCACTGGGCAGCAAGTCGAGTCCGCTGTGGGACAAGGCCTGCGAGATGGGCCGTAGCATCGATCCGACCAACCCGCTGTATGGCGGCGTGCAGTCGAGTGCAGCCCCGGCAGCCACGGTGGCGGCCACTGCTGCGGTGGCCGGTGGGGCCGTGGCGTTTGCCGACGAATCCGCGCACAAGCCTGTCGCGGACACCCAGCCGGCAGCCCCGGCTGAAATCGAAGCGGCGCCCGAGCCCGAACCCGAGCCTGAATTCGTGACAGCCAGCGGGCCGCTGGAATTCGAGTCGGCAGGCCACGTGCTCAATTTCGATTCTCCGTCCGAGGCGGCCGTGACGCCCGAGTCGGGCTACGTGGAAATGGACACCCTGGGCCTCGACTTCGACCTGACGGATCTGGACTTGCCCGCGACGGCAGACGACACGCTGAAACTCGATCTGGGCCTGGATGAAGACAATGCCCCGGACAGCAAATTTGATTTCAGCGGCCTCGACCTCGACCTCGACCTGGGCGAAGCCGACGGCAACGAGCTCGAACTGGACGAAATCGGCACCAAGCTCGACCTTGCGCGCGCCTATGTGGAAATGGGCGACAAGGAAGGTGCACGTGAAATCCTCAACGAAGTGCTGGCCGAAGGCAGCGACAAGCAAAAGGCCGATGCGAAAGGGATGTTGAGTTCGCTTGCTTAAATCGCTTCATCCGGCTGCCCGCGTCCTGTTGTGGTGCGGGTGGGCAGTGGCGGTGGAACGCGCTGCACTGTCCGTGCTGATTCTCCTGGCCGTCGCCACCGCGACGGCCTTTCTGTTTGCGTCGATCCGCCATGAAGCGTGGCGCCTGCTGCGCCGCACCCGCTGGCTGATGGCGGTGCTGCTGCTCACCTATGCCTACGTCATTCCGGGTGATGCACTGTGGCCGGCGCTGGGGTGGGCGAGTCCAGGCATAGAAGGCCTGCAGCAAGGCGCACTGCGTGTCGGGCGGCTGGTATTGATGCTGGCTGGGCTGGCCGTGCTGCTGGCGTTTACGTCCCGTTCCCGCCTGATTTATGGCCTCTACGCGCTGGCCCGTCCGCTGGCCTGGTTCGGCTTTGACCGCCGCGCCTTTGCGGTACGCCTGGGACTGACCCTGGACTATGTCGAGCATGCGCCCAAGCAGCCGGCGCGCTGGCTGGATGCGCTGCGCATCCCGCTGTCCGACGAGGCCACGCCCACCACCTACATCCTCGAGGTCGAGCGCTGGCAAAGCCGCGACAGCGCCGTCATACTCGCGGGCCTGCTTCTGCTGTGGATCGTATTGGCATGAGACCAAGCTGAAATGAGAATCGTATTGGGTCTGGAGTATTGCGGCCTCGGCTTTTGCGGCTGGCAGTCGCAACTGCGAGGCTGCGGCGTGCAGGATGCGCTGGAGGCCGCGGTGTCGATCATCGCCGGCGAAAAAACAAGCATCATCGCCGCCGGACGCACCGACACCGGCGTCCATGCGGCATTGCAGGTGGTGCATTTCGACACCACGGTGACGCGCCCACTCACCGCCTGGGTGCGCGGCGTCAACAGCCATCTGCCGGCAGGCGTGGCCGTGCTGTGGGCGCGCGAAGTCGGAGCGGATTTCCATGCGCGGTTTGCCGCCACCCATCGCGGTTACCGCTACGTGCTGTTGAATCACCCGGTGCGACCGGCGATCAACCATGGCCTGATCGGCTGGTATCACCGTCCGCTCGATGCCGCCGCGATGAACCTGGCCGCAGCGCACCTGATCGGGCAGCACGATTTTTCCGCTTTTCGCGCCGCGGCATGCCAGGCCAAATCGCCGGTCAAGGAACTGCGGCGGGCGCACATCGAGCGACGTGGCGAGTATCTTTTATGCGACTTTCATGCCGACGGTTTCCTGCACCACATGGTGCGCAACCTCATGGGTTGCCTTGTCCAGGTCGGTGCAGGCGCGCAGCCGCCCGGGTGGCTGCACGAGATCCTGATCGGCCGCGACCGTGCGCTTGCTGCCCCCACCTTCGACGGCGCCGGCTTGTATCTCACCCACATCCGGTATCCTGCGCACTTTGGCTTGCCTGAAACCTCCGACCGATGGCTGTACGCGTAAAAATCTGCGGCATCACCCGACTGCAGGACCTGCACGCCGCCTGCGACGCCGGCGCGGACGCGCTGGGTTTCGTGTTCTACGAGAAAAGCCCGCGTCACCTGAGCATCGCGAACGCCGCCGCGCTGCTGCGCGAACTGCCGCCGTTCGTGCAGAGCGTGGGACTCTTCGTCAATGCCGAACCGGCGTTCATCGAGTCGGTTCTGCAGGCCGTTCCGCTCGACCTGCTGCAGTTTCACGGCGACGAGACGCCGGCCGACTGCGTGCGCTTCGGCCGGTCCTATATCAAGGCGGTGCGTGTGAATCGGGAGACGGATTTGCTAAAATGCGCGGCTGACTTCGATGCCGCGTGCGGCCTGCTGCTCGACGCTTATGTTCCCGGCGTGCCCGGCGGCACAGGGGAAAGCTTCGACTGGAAGCTGATCCCTCCTGATCTACCGAAACCGATCGTCCTGTCGGGCGGACTGACGCCGGAAAACATCGCCGAAGCGGCGCGGCGCGTGCACCCGTGGGCGGTGGATGTGTCTTCCGGCGTGGAAATTTCGAAAGGCATCAAGGACGCGCGCAAGATTGCGCAATTCATAGCGAAAGCGAAAGACGCATCATGAAGCTGACAGACCTCCCCGATTCCCGCGGCCACTTCGGTCCCTACGGCGGCATTTTCGTCGCCGAAACCCTGATGGCGGCGCTGGAAGAACTGCGCATCGAATACGACCGCGCGCGCAACGACCCCGCTTTCATCGCCGAATTCGAATACGAACTGAAGCACTACGTCGGCCGTCCCAGCCCGGTGTATCACGCCAAACGCCTCTCCGAACAATACGGCGGCGCGCAGATCTATCTCAAGCGCGAAGACCTCAATCACACCGGCGCGCACAAGATCAATAACACCATCGGCCAGGCGCTGTTGGCGCGGCGCATGGGCAAGAAGCGCGTCATCGCCGAGACCGGCGCCGGCCAGCACGGCGTCGCTTCGGCCACCGTCGCCGCGCGCTACGGCATGGAGTGCGTGGTCTACATGGGCGCCGAAGACGTCATCCGCCAGGCACCCAATGTCTTCCGCATGAAGCTCCTGGGCGCCACCGTGGTGCCGGTGTCCTCCGGCTCAAGAACGCTGAAGGATGCGCTCAACGAGGCGATGCGCGACTGGGTCACCAACGTCGAGTCGACCTTCTACATTCTCGGCACCGCTGCCGGCCCGCACCCATACCCCATGCTGGTGCGCGACTTCCAGTGCGTGATCGGCCGCGAATGCCTTGTCCAGATGCCCGAGCTCACCGGCCGCCAGCCCGATGCCGTGATTGCCTGCGTCGGCGGCGGCTCCAACGCCATCGGCATTTTCCACCCGTATATCCCGCACGAGGACGTGCGCCTGATCGGCGTCGAGGCCGGCGGCTCCGGCATCGCTTCCGGCAAGCACGCCGCCCCGCTGTCGGCCGGCACCCCGGGCGTGCTGCACGGCTTCCGCAGCTACCTGATGCAGGACGAAAACGGCCAGATCATCGAAACCCACTCGGTTTCCGCCGGCCTCGACTACCCCGGCGTCGGCCCGGAACACTCGTGGCTCAAGGACGCCGGCCGCGCCGAATACGTCGCCATCAACGACGACGAAGCGATGGCCGCCTTCCACGACCTGTGCCGCTTCGAAGGCATCATTCCCGCGCTCGAATCCAGCCACGCCGTCGCCCAGGCCAAAAAGCTCGCGCCGACGATGAAGAAAGACCAGATCATCCTGGTCAATCTCTCCGGGCGCGGCGACAAGGACATCGACACCGTGGCGAAGCTGTCGGGGATTACGCTGTAAGGCGCCCCTTCCTTGAACCGAATTTTCCAGAAGACCGAACCATGAGCCGCATCGGCCAGACCTTTATCGCGCTCAAAGCGCACAACAAGAAAGCCCTGATTACCTTCATCACCGCCGGCGATCCCGGCAAGGGGCTGACGGTGCCGCTGATGCACGTGCTGGTGGAGGCCGGTGCCGACATCATCGAGCTCGGGGTGCCGTTTTCCGATCCGATGGCCGACGGTCCGGTGATCCAGCGGGCGTCGGAACGGGCGCTGGCGAACAAGGTCGGGCTGCGTGACGTGCTGGCGATGACGGCGGAATTCCGCAAGACCAACACGACGACGCCGGTGGTGCTGATGGGCTATGCCAATCCGGTCGAGCACATGGGCTACGAGACCTTTGCCCTGGCGGCGAAGGCGGCCGGGGTGGACGGCGTGCTGACGGTGGACATCCCGCCGGAGGAATCGTTGGGCGTGTCCGACGTCTTCAAGGCGCACGGCCTCGACCCAATTTTTCTGTTGTCGCCGACCACGCCCGAATCGCGGGTGGAGCGAGTGGCGGCGGTCGCCGGCGGTTTCATTTACTACGTGTCGCTCAAGGGCGTGACGGGGTCGGCCAATCTCGATATGGATGAAGTGGCACAAAAGCTTGCCGTCATCCGCAAACATTGCGACCTGCCGGTCGGCGTGGGCTTCGGCATTCGCGACGCCGCGACCGCCGAAGCGGTGGCGCGGATCGCCGACGCCGTGGTGGTGGGCAGCCGCATCGTGAGCGAGATCGAGACCGCGCCGGAAGGCGAGTGCGCCACTCGCGTCAAGCAGCTGGTGGCCGAGTTGCGCCGCGGCGTCGACGCGGCATCGAAATAAGGGGAGAACAACATGAGCTGGTTCCAGAAAATACTGCCGCCCAAAATCAAGCGCCGGGTAGAGGCGCGCAAATCGATGCCGGAAGGGCTGTGGTCGAAGTGCCCGGCGTGCAACGAGGTGCTCTACCGCGCCGACCTCGAAAGCAACCTGGAGGTGTGCCCCAAGTGCGGCCACCATCACCGCATCGGCGCCCGCGCGCGGCTGGCCATGCTGCTGGATGCCGAGGGCCAGCACGAGATCGGCGCGCAGATAACCCCGCTCGATCCGCTGAAATTCAAGGACGGCAAGAAATACCCCGACCGCCTGAAGGAAGCCCAGGCCGGCACCTTGGAAACCGACGCGCTGGTGGTGCTGGGCGGCAGCGTCAAGGCGGTGCCGGTGGTGGCGGCGGCGTTCGAGTTCAAGTTCATGGGCGGATCGATGGGCTCGGTGGTGGGCGAGCGCTTTGTCCTCGGCGTGGAAGCGGCGATCGAGTCCAATTCGGCCTTCATCTGCTTTGCCGCCAGCGGCGGCGCACGCATGCAGGAAGGCCTGTTTTCCTTGATGCAAATGGCCAAGACCTCGGCCGCGCTGACGCAGTTGTCGCGCAACCGACTGCCCTTCATTTCGGTGCTGACCGACCCCACCATGGGCGGCGTGTCGGCCAGCTTCGCCATGCTGGGCGACCTGATCATCGCCGAGCCGAATGCGCTGATCGGCTTCGCCGGCCCGCGCGTGATCGAGCAGACGGTGCGCGAGACGCTGCCGGAGGGCTTCCAGCGTGCCGAATTCCTGGTCGACAAAGGCGCCGTCGACCGCATCATCGACCGCCGCCAGATGCGCGACGAACTCGCCACCGCGCTGGCGATGATGATGGGCCGGCCCGCCCTGGCCGCGTAGGGCGTGGCGGCACGCTCGGGCCTTTCGCTGGCCGACTGGCTGGCGCGGCTGGAGCAGTTGCATCCCAGTACCATCGAACTCGGACTCGACCGGGTGCGCCGGGTCAAGGATGCGCTGGGCCTCGCACCGGCTTTCCCGCTTGTCGTCGTCGGCGGCACCAACGGCAAAGGCTCCACCTGCGCCTACCTCGAGGCGATCCTTGGCGCCGCCGGTTACAAGACCGGCCTCTACACCTCGCCGCACCTCCTGCGCTACAACGAGCGGGTGCGGATCACCGGCCAGGAATCCGCCGACGCCGCGCTGGTGCAGGCATTCGAGCGGATCGACGCCGCGCGCGGCGACACCTCGCTGACCTATTTCGAATTCGGCACGCTGGGCGCGATGGCGCAGTTCATCGACGCCGGCGTCGATGTGGCCATCCTCGAGGTCGGCCTCGGCGGGCGGCTCGACGCGGTCAACGTGTTCGACGCCGCGGCCGCGATCGTCACCAGCGTCGATCTCGACCACATGGATTATCTGGGCGACACCCGCGAGCAGGTCGGCTTCGAGAAGGCGGGCATCTACCGCGCCGGCCGCCCCGCCATCTGCGCCGACCCTTCGCCGCCCGCCACTCTGCTCGCGCATGCCCGGCGGATCGGCGCCGATCCGCGCTGCGTGGGACGCGACTTTTTCGTGGAGCGCGAGGGCGACCAGTGGACCTATCGCGGCCAGACCGTCGTCTGGCCGGCACTGCCGCTGCCCGCCATGGCGGGGGCCTTCCAGTTGCGCAACGCAGCCGCGGCGCTGGCGGCGCTGGAGGCCGCGCGCGACCGCCTGCCGGTGAGCGAGGCGGCAATCCGCCAGGGGCTGACCCGGGCACGTGCGGCGGGGCGGTTCCAGCGCATTGCCGGCGCACCCGACGTCATTCTCGACGTGGCGCATAACCCGGAAGCGGCACGGGCGCTGGCCGCCACCCTGCGCGAACAGCCAGTGGCCGGGCGCACGCTGGCGGTGGTGGGCATGCTGGCCGACAAGGATGCGGCGGGCGTGTTCGCCGCATTGCAGGGCGAGATCAATGCGTGGTGGACGTGCACCCCCGACTCGCCGCGCGCGCAGGATGCCGCGGCGCTGGCCGCCACCCTGCGCGCGCATGCGGGCAGGGCACCGGTCAGCGTGCAGACGGATGTGAACACGGCACTCGCGGAGGCGCAAAGTGCGGCGCGCGAAGGTGATAGAATTCTTGTCTTCGGTTCGTTCCATACCGTAGCAGCCGTCCTCGACCATGCCACCGTCCAGCAGTGAAAATGACCTCAAACGCCTCGCCCGGCGGCGCCTGATCGGCGCGGTTGCGCTGACCCTGATGGCGGTGATTGTGCTGCCGCTGCTGCTGGAAGACGAGCCGCCGCCGGCGAGTTCGCTGGCCGTGCACATGGTGGCGGCACCCCAACCGGTCCCCGATCCCGTGGCACAGCCGGATCCGGCGGTTGAGCCCGAGGTGGCTGCCGCGCCGGTGCCGCCGCCCCCCCCCGCCCCTCAGATCGAGCCCGCCAAGCCGGTGCCTGAGGCCAAGCCCGCGCCCAAGCCCGCGCCCAAGCCTGAACCAGTCAAAGCGGCACCGGTCGAACCGGTGTCCGAGCCGCCCAAGCCCGCTGCAGCCAGCGAGGCATTTGTGGTGCAGCTGGCTGCCCTGTCCGATTCCACCAAGGCCCAGGCGCTCAAGACGCGCGCCGCCGAGGCCGGGTTGCCGGCCTACACGGACAAGCTGGGCGCCTTGACGCGCGTGCGGGTGGGGCCCTATCCGTCGCGCGAAGCCGCTGTGGCGGCCGCGGTGAAGCTGGCCGAAAACGGCATGACCGGGCAGATCCTCACCAAGTGAGCATGCTCGACCTCATCGTGCTGCTGGTGCTGGTCCTCACCGTGGTGCGCGGCCTGAT
>JBAQND010000134.1:0-12897 GCA_049303455.1 Thiobacillus sp. | reverse complement strand
GTAGTTAAGGCTGTGCAAGCCGGACTCGGGAACATCAAGATTGAGCGCAACGGCAAGCAGACCGACAAATTCAATACTGATACACACACGCGCTGCTGGAAGCATTACAAACTAAGGCCCAAGTCTGGTGCCAAAAAACCCGATCAGACAAAGGCGGAGTTTTGCGCCTATGACAAGGCCCACAAAGACTATCTCTACACCCAGACTTGGGTGAACTTCCTGATCGAGAAAATGGCCGACGACAACGAATACGCACAGCTCTATGAGACGCTGTAAAAGATAAGAGGCAATAGAAATGAAAACGCAAAAATACGCCGTCAACCAATACCTGATCGAGAGTGTCCTCTCCAAAGTCCGCGAGGGCGAGATCGCCATCCCGGAAATCCAGCGCCCCTTTGTCTGGGATGCGTCCCAGGTGCGCGACCTGCTGGACTCGCTCTATCAGGGCTTTCCGATCGGCTACCTGATCGCCTGGCGTAACCCGGATGTGAAGCTTAAAGACGGCAGCACGGCATCCGGCAAGATGATCCTGATCGACGGCCAGCAGCGCATCACGGCGCTGACGGCGGCGGTGCTGGGCCAGCCCGTGGTCAACAAGGAATACCGCAAGGTGCGCATCTCGATTGCCTTCCACCCCATCGAGGAGCGCTTCGAGGTGAGCAACCCTGCAATCACCAAGAATGCCGCATGGATCAAGGACATTGCCCCCATGGTGGGCGGCGAGATCAAGCTGACCAAGGCGATCCGGACCTATCTCGATGCCAACCCGGACGCCGACGAAGACAAGGTCGAGGAGTCATTGGCCAATCTGACCGACATCGCCAAGAAGCAGATCGGCCTGATCGAGCTGTCCCACGACCTGGACATCGAGACGGTCACGGAAATCTTCATCCGCATCAACTCCAAGGGCACGGTGCTGTCGCAGGCGGACTTCGTCATGTCCAAGATTGCCGCCGACCTGCGCTACGGCGGCCAGCAGCTCAGGAAGTGCATCGACTACTTCTGCCACTTGGCGGTTGCGCCGGAGTTCTACGGCTTCATCAAGGACAACGACGCCGAGTTCGCGGCGTCGCCCTATTTCCAGAAGATGGCCTGGCTGCGCAACGAGAACGACGATCTCTACGACCCCAGCTACAACGACCTGTTGCGGGTGGCGTTCACCAGCGAGTTCGGGCGCGGCAAGCTGGCCGATTTGGTAAGCCTGCTATCAGGCAGGAACTTCGAGACGAAGAACTACGAGGAGGCCATCGCCGAAGCGTCGTTCGCCAAACTGAACGAGGGCGCGCTCGACTTCATCAACGAGTCCCACTTCAAGCGCTTCGTCATGATCATCAAGTCGGCAGGCTTCATCACCACCGAGATGATCCGCACCCAGGGCGCCCTGAACTTCGCCTACATCGTCTACCTGCGGCTTCGGGCTCAAGGAATACATGACGGCCAGATCGAATCCTTCGTGCGGCGCTGGTTCGTCATGTCTGTGCTGACGGGCCGCTATTCCGGTTCCGCCGAGACGCAGTTCGACCAGGATATCCGCCAGATCGCGTCCGGCGACTTCGCCGACATCCTGGCCAAGGTGGAGAGCGCCGAGCTGTCTCCCGCATTCTGGGAGGTGGGCCTGGTGCAGCAGTTGGAAACCTCCGGCACCAGCAGCCCCTACTTCTGGGTGTTCGTGGCCGCCCAGGTTCGCGCCAACGACACCGGCATGCTTTCCAAGGACATCACGGTGCGCGGGCTGGTGAGCCACCTCGGCGACATCCACCACATCTTCCCGCGCGACCTGCTCAAGAAGGCTGGGCTTAGCCGCAGCCAATACAATCAGATCGCCAACTACGCCTACACGCAGGAGGAGATCAACATCAAGATCGGCAACAAGCCGCCGCGTGCCTACTTCGCCGACATCCAGGCGCAATGCAGCGGCGGGCCGATGAAGTATGGCGCGATTGCCGATGCCGACACCCTCAAGATCAACCTTGCCGCCAACTGTGTGCCGGCGTCCATTGTGGACATGGATGTGGCGCAGTTTGATGAATTCCTTAAACAACGCCGGGAGTTGATGGCGGAAAAAATCCGGTGCTTTTACGAGGGGCTTTGATGGCTACGCACGCCCTGCCTGACCAGTTGATCCCTGACAGCGTCCCATTTCTGGCCTGCCTGGATGCCATTTATCAAGACCCGGATACACAAATCACGCTCGACTGTACCCAGGTCCGTTTTGTTACCCCTTTCGGCCTATGCCTGATGGCGGCGACATTTGACTGGCTGGAGCAGGAAAATAAGCAAGTTGGGCATGCCGGCTTATCTGCAAGCGTTGGGGGCTACCTGGCACGCATGGACTGCCTGACCGGAGATTTGGCTGAGCCTTTTGTTGGGCCGCGCAACAATCGGGCCGACGCATTGGTTGAGGTGCAGGTGATTTCAGACCGAGGCGAAGCGGATGCAGCCGCCCAGAAACTGGCCCAGGCTTTTGTGGGTCGCCTGCCGGGAACCGATTCGCAGGCTGTACCCGACGAAATGACGGGTTTGAAGCCAGGCGAGGTGGAGGAGGAGGCGCTGGCGTACATATTTACTGAACTGATCGACAACTCTCTGACTCATGGGCGCAAGCACGGGTTCCAGGATGCGAAGGTCTGGGTGGCAGCGCAGTATTACCCTACCAAAGACCACATTCGCTTGGCCGTGGTGGATAACGGCTGCGGCCTGCTGCGCTCCCTCAGAAATCACCCCCGGCTGGCCGATAAGACGGATATTGGAGTCATCAAGTTGGCGCTGGAACCCAGGGTCAGCGGCAATCGGGATGTCGGCCTGATGGACGACAGTCATAACCAGGGGGTGGGTTTGTCGGTGTCTTCGGAATTGGCGATTCGGGCTGGCGGCCGGGTGGACATCATCTCCGGCCAAGGGGCGGTGAAAAAGCTGAGAAACGCCCTGCACAGCTGGACGGTGCCCGCCTGGCATGGAACGGCAATTGAAATGACTGTGCTCAGGAAACAACTGGGTGGGGTCCGTGTCTCATCGCTAATCCGGGAATTGCCTGGCTATGTGCAGGTAAATATGCTTAGATTCACCTAGGAATCAGTAAGTTATTTCGTATTGCGGAGGGGAAAACATGGACGCGCATCTGGAATGTTCCAAATATCCCCCACATCATTTTTTCGGCACCCGTTTCATCGGGCAGCAAATGCGTGGGGAACTCGAAGCGCTGCTGGATCGACACCAGAATGTTGAGGTCGATTTCACAGGCTTGAACGCCACCCAGTCTTTCATTGATGAAATGATCGGGGTGCTGGTGCTGCGCTATGGTTCCGCCATCCTGACACGCTTGGCTTTCAAGGGCTGTAACGAAGATATCCAGACTATCCTGCATTTCGTCGTGTCCAGCCGCCTTGCTGACCACGAGGCAAACAGACAAGTCTCTACACACTGAGAGATTCTTTGGGCAGATGCCCCTACGGGATAAGGCTCTGTCGTCCCCTAGGCTGGGACATTGTCTGGGTTCTAGTGCTGGAGGGCTTCGAGCGAGGCACCCCTTACCTGTCGTCTCGAAGCCTGCAACTGAAAAAGCGGCCCAGGTTCGAGTGTCCCCCTCCAGCTTCTGCAAGACGAACTCCAGGCCGTAGCGGACGGGTCAATGGCAGCCTTGTGGGCTAATCGTTCCACAGCCGCGCCGCGCCGCGCACCCCGCTCGAATCGCCATATTTCGGCGGCACCAGCCGGGTGTCGACGCGGTCGGAAAACACGTAGCGCGGCCACAGCCGCGGCACCGTGTCGTAGAGGCGGGCGATGTTGGACAGCCCGCCGCCGAGGACGATGACGTCCGGATCGAGCAGGTTGATGACGCCGGCGAGCGCGCGCGCCAGGCGCTCCTCGTAGCGCGCCAGCGTCGCGTTGCAGGGGCCGTAGCCCGCGTTCGCCAGCTGCGCGATTTCGTGCGCGGGCAGGTCTTCGCCGCCGTAGCGCACGTGGTCGGCCGCCAGCGCCGGGCCCGACAGCCAGGTTTCAATGCAGCCTTTCTTGCCGCAGTAGCACGCCGGCGCGGCGTCGAGTTCGCGCGGACTCGGCCACGGGTGCAGGATCGCCTCGCCGGTGGCGGGGTGCTGACCGGTGGATTCGCGGTCTGCCTGGGCGTGGGCGAACTGGAAGTAGGGCAGCGGCGAGTGCCCCCATTCGCCGGCGATGGCATTGGCGCCGGTCAGCACATGGCCGCGCACCACCACGCCGCCGCCGACGCCGGTGCCGAGAATCACGCCGAATACGCTGCCGGCGCCGGCCGCCGAACCGTCGACGGCTTCCGACAGCGCAAGACAGTTGGCGTCGTTGGCGAGCCGAACGTTTCGATTCAGCGCGCGTTCGAGGTCTTCCTGCAGCGGCCGGCCGTTGAGGCAGGTCGAGTTGCAGTTCTTCATCCGGCCGGACGCGGGCGAGACGGCGCCGGGGGTGCCGACGCCGATGCTGCCGGCCTGACCGAGTTCGACTTCGGCCTGGTGCACCAGCGCGGCGACCGCGGCGACGGTGGCGAGGTAGTCGTCCTGCGGGGTCGGCACGCGGCGGCGCAGGATTTCGCCGCCGCCGGCGTCGAGCGCGATGAGTTCGATTTTGCTGCCGCCGAGGTCGATGCCGAAACGTAGAGGGGAAGCCACGGTGTAAAATCTCCGGCTATCTAATTTGCGTTGGAATCAACATGGCAGGACATTCGAAGTGGGCCAACATCCAGCACCGCAAGGGGCGCCAGGATGCCAAGCGCGGCAAGGTCTTCACCAAGCTTATCAAGGAAATCACCGTGGCGGCCAAAATGGGCGGCGGCGACACCGGGATGAACCCGCGCCTGCGGCTGGCGATCGAGAAGGCCAAGGCCGAGTCGATGCCGAAGGACAACATCGAGAACGCGATCAAGCGCGGCACCGGCCTGCTCGAAGGCGTCAACTACGAGGAAGTGCGCTACGAAGGCTACGGCATCGGCGGCGTCGCGGTGATGGTCGATTGCCTGACCGACAACAAGGTGCGCACCGTCGCCGACGTGCGCCACGCCTTCGTCAAGCACGGCGGCAACATGGGCACCGACGGCTGCGTCGCGTTCCAGTTCAAGCACTGCGGCCAGATCATCCTGGAGCCGGGCGCGAGCGAAGACGCGGTGATGGAGGCCGCGCTCGATGCCGGCGCCGAAGACGTCATCCCCAACGAGGACGGCTCGATCGAGGTGCTGACCTCGCCCGACCCCAAGGCCTTCGAGGCGGTGAAGGAGGCGCTGGAAAAGGCCGGCTTCAAGCCGGCGGTCGCCGAGATCACCATGCGACCCGAATCCGAAACCGAACTGACTGGCGACGACGCGGTGAAGATGCGGAAAATCCTGGACGCGCTCGATTCGCTCGACGACGTGCAGGAGGTCTACACCAACGCCGTGCTTCCTGAGTGAGGCGTAAGGGGTAAGACGTGAAGCGGGTTCACCATGAGCTGGTGGCTTGGCAGCAAGCCATGCTTCTGGTGAGGCAGGTGTACGAATTGACAGCCGGGTTTCCTGCTGACGAGCGATTCGGACTGGTGGCGCAAATGCGGCGCGCGGCTGTGTCGATCCCCAGCAATATTGCGGAAGGCGCGGCGCGCCAGTCCAAACGTGAGTTTGCACAGTTTCTGATCGTGGCGCGCGGTTCGCTGAGCGAATTGGATACGCAATTCAGAATCGCCCAGGATTTGGTTTTTTTGCCCACCGCAGAGCGAACTTGAAATGCAGATAGACCGTCTGTTCAGTTTATTGGGTGGGCTACTCAAGTCCCAGCGGGAATCAGAAAGAACATGACAGCCTCCAAGCTTGCCCCCTCGCCCCTCACCCCTCACCCCTCACGCATACTGGGCATCGACCCCGGTCTGCGCCTCAGCGGCTTCGGCGTGATCGAGCAGACCGGCCAGAAACTGGCCTATGTCGCCAGCGGCGTCGTCAGGAGCGGCGAGGGCAGCCTGCCGCAACGGCTGGGCGTGCTGTTCGCCGGGCTGAACGAAGTGATCGCCACCTGGCAGCCCGATACCTGCGCGGTGGAAATCGTTTTCGTCAACGTCAATCCGCAATCCACGCTGCTGCTCGGGCAGGCGCGCGGGGCGGCGATCTGCGCCGCGGTGTCGAATGAGTTGCTGGTGGCGGAATACACCGCGCTGCAGATCAAGCAGGCGGTGGTCGGCCATGGCAAGGCCGCCAAGGAACAGGTGCAGGAAATGGTCAAGCGCCTGCTGGGTTTGCCCGTCGCCCCGACGGCGGACGCCGCCGACGCGCTCGCCTGCGCCATCGCCCATGCCCACGGCAGCCGGCTCGGCGCGCATTCCACCGCGGGCTATCGCGTCAAGGGCGGACGCCTCGTATGAATAAGGACTTCTCCAAATGATAGGCAGAATCACCGGCACGCTTGCCGCCAAGCAGCCGCCCCAGGTGCTCGTCGACTGCAACGGCGTCGGCTACGAAATCGACGTGCCGATGAGCACCTTCTACAACCTGCCCGCGCTGGGCGAGAAGATCAGCCTGCTGACCCATCTGGCGATCCGCGAGGACGCGCACCTGCTGTACGGCTTCGGCAGCGAGATCGAGCGGGCGGCGTTTCGCGAGCTGCTGAAAGTCTCCGGTATCGGCGCCAAGACCGCTCTGTCGGTGCTGTCCGGCCTCTCGGTCAACGACCTGTCGGCGGCGATCGCCGGGCAGGAAATCGGCCGCATCGTCAAGGTGCCCGGCATCGGCAAGAAAACCGCCGAGCGCCTGCTGCTCGAACTCAAGGGCAGGCCGGTGTTCGCCGGGGCGATTGCCGGAACCGAAGCCGGCGGCGTCTCGGAAGACGTGCGCCAGGCGCTGCTGGCGCTGGGTTACAACGAGAAGGAGACCGCGGCCGCGATGCAAAAACTGCCCGCCGGCTTGCCGGTATCCGATGCGATCCGGCAAGCCTTGAAGCTACTGTCCAAGGGGTAAGATGCGCGCATGATCGAAACCGACCGTCTCATTGCCCCCGCCGCCGCCAGCCCGCAGGAAGAGCAGGTCGAGCGCGCGCTGCGGCCGCGCACCCTGGCCGAATACGTCGGCCAGGCGAAGGCGCGCGAACAGCTCGAAATCTTCATCCACGCCGCCCGTAACCGCAGCGAGGCGCTCGACCACGTCCTGCTGTTCGGCCCGCCGGGGCTGGGCAAGACCACGCTGGCGCACATCATCGCGCGCGAGATGGGGGTCAACCTGCGCCAGACGTCCGGCCCGGTGCTCGAGCGCGCGGGCGACCTCGCCGCGCTGCTCACCAACCTGGAACCGAACGATGTGCTGTTCATCGACGAGATCCACCGCCTCTCCCCGGTGGTCGAGGAGGTGCTGTATCCCGCGCTGGAGGATTTCCAGATCGACATCATGATCGGCGAAGGCCCGTCGGCGCGCTCGGTCAAGCTCGACCTGCCGCCGTTCACCCTGGTCGGCGCGACCACCCGCGCCGGCATGCTGACCAACCCGCTGCGCGACCGCTTCGGCATCGTCGCGCGCCTGGAGTTTTATTCGGCGGAAGAGCTCGGCTTCATCGTGCACCGCTCGGCGGGGCTCTTGCGGATGAACCTGGAAGAAGCCGGCGCGCTGGAAATCGCCCGCCGTTCGCGCGGCACCCCGCGCATCGCCAATCGCCTGCTGCGCCGGGTGCGCGATTACGCCGAAGTCAAAGCGGGCGGCCAGGCCACCTGCGCGGTGGCCGATGCAGCGCTGGTGATGCTCGACGTCGATCGTGCCGGCCTCGACGTGATGGACAGAAAGCTGTTGTCGGCGGTGGTCGAGAAATTCATGGGCGGGCCGGTCGGACTGGACAACCTCGCCGCCGCCATCGGCGAGGAGCGCGACACCATCGAGGACGTGCTCGAACCCTACCTCATCCAGCAGGGCTATCTGCAGCGCACCCCGCGCGGCCGCATCGCGACGCCGCTGGCGTATCGCCATCTCGGCCTCGCCGCGCCCTCCAATTCACCCGGCGAGGACCTGTTCTAGTGGTGGCGTTCCACTGGCCGGTCCGCGTCTACTGGGAAGACACCGATGCGGGCGGCGTGGTGTATTACGCCAACTACCTCAAGTTCATGGAGCGCGCGCGTTCGGAATGGCTGCGCGCGTGCGGGTTCGAGCAGGATGTCCTGCGCGACGAGGCGGGGGTGGTGTTCGTGGTGCGGCGGGTGGCAATCGACTACCTGTCGCCGGCGCGCTTCAACGATCAGCTCGAGGTCTCGGTCGGTCTGCGTGAAACCGGACGCGCCAGCCTCGCCGTGCAGCAGGAACTCATGCGCGGCGCCACCTGTCTGGCAACAGCCGAGGTCAAGCTGGCCTGCGTTGACGCGGTCCATTTCAAACCCGTTAAAATGCCCGCAACGATTCTTCAGGCACTGACCCCCACGACGTGAACCCCGAACTCAGCCAGGATATCTCCCTCCTCCATCTCGTCCTTAATGCCTCGTTGCCGGTGCAGCTCGTCATGCTGCTGCTGCTGGGCGCGTCCTTGATGTCGTGGTGGTTCATTTTCATCAAGATGTTCGCCTTGAAGCGCGCCCAGCGCGACACCGATCGTTTCGAACGCGAGTTCTGGGGCGGCGGCGACATCAACGTCATGTACCAGCAGGTGGCCGCCGAGCGCGGGGAGGCGGGCGAAATGGGGCGCATCTTCGAAGCCGGATTCAGCGAATTCATGAAGCTGCGGCGCCAGGCGGGCATGTCGGCCAGCTTCATCATCGACGGCACCCGCCGTGCCATGCGCGCCACCTACCAGCGCGAACTCGACGGCCTCGAAGCCCACCTGTCGTTTCTCGCCACCGTCGGCTCGGTGTCGCCCTACGTCGGCCTGTTCGGCACCGTGTGGGGCATCATGATCGCCTTCGTGGGGCTGTCGAGCGTGGCCCAGGCGACCCTGGCGCAGGTCGCGCCCGGCATCGCCGAAGCGCTGATCGCCACCGCGATGGGCCTGTTCGCCGCCATCCCCGCGGTGGTCGGCTACAACCGCTACACCCACGACATCGACCGCCTGGCCAACCGCATGGAAAGCTTCATGGAGGAATTTTCCAACATCCTGCAGCGTCAGACAACCACGGCGGCTTGATTCATGGCGCGCGCCCGCAAGCAGATCGCCCAGATCAACGTCGTGCCGATGATCGACGTGATGCTGGTGCTGCTCGTCATCTTCATGGTGACCGCACCCTTCATCAACCCCGCCCAGGTCGAGCTGCCGAGCGTCGGCAAGACGTCGCAGCCCCCGGCGCAGCCGCTCGAAATCGTCATCAAGGAATCGGGCGAATACCTGCTGAAAAACCGCGCGGTGGCGGGCGACGAGCGGGTGGTGTCGAAGTCGGCGCTGGCGGCCGAAATCGCCGCGCTGCAGCGCGCCATGCCGGATCAGCCGGTGGTCATCGCGGCAGACAAGAATGTGCGCTACGAGGAAGTGATGAACACCATGACCGTGTTGCAGAACGCGCAGATCACCCGCATCGGCCTGCTCGCGCGCCCCGCACCCTGATCCCGAGATGAAGCTGCCGGCAGACGCGCCCCCGGTCTCCCGCCCCCGCTCCAAGCTCATCGCCGGCGCGCTGGCGCTGGGGGTGCATGCCGTCTTCGCGCTGTTGCTGGTGTTCGGCATGTCGTGGCGGACCCAGCATCCCGCGCCGGTGATGGTCGACTTGTGGGAAGCCTTGCCGCCGGCACCGCCCGCCGCGGCCAGGCCATCGAGGCCGCCCGCACCCGCGCCCGTGAAGGCGCCCGAGCCGGTCAAGGCCGCGCCCGCCCCCGTCCCGCAGCCGGTGGCGGACGAGCCGCCCCCGCCCAAGGCGCCCGACATTGCGCTGGAAAAAAAGAAGGCCGAGGCCGAGCGCCTGCAAAAACTCAAAGCCACGCAGATGGCCGAAGAGAAAGCCCGCGCCGACGCCGCCAAAAAGGCGCAGGAAAAACAGCTGGCCGAACAGAAAAAACGCGAACTGCTGCGCCAGATGGAGGAGGAGGACTTGACGCGGCGCATGGCGGACGAAGCCGCGGCGAGTGAGGCGCGTAAGGTCAAACTGGCCGAAGCCGCGGCGGCCAGCAAGCGCCAGGCCGAGGTGGCGAGCGTCGTCGGGCAGTACCGCGACCAGATCAGCGCCAAGGTTCGCGGCAACACCCGCCTGCCCGACAACCTGACCGGCAACCCCCAGGTGCGCTGCCTGGTGAGGTTGCTGCCCACCGGCGAAGTCCAGAGCGTGCGGGTGACGCAATCGAGCGGCAATGCGGCGTACGACGATGCCGTGGTGCGCGCCATCGAAAAGTCGTCCCCGCTGCCGTTGCCGAACGAGCGCGATGCGCGCGCTGCCTTCGTCCCGGAACTCACTTTCGTCCATCGCCCCAAAGAGTGAGTTAAAAGCATCCGCTTCGCGCGCAATGACATCCGCTTCGCGCGCAATGACAACGCGGGTGGCGCGCATGGAGCGTTCTTGGCAGCCAGACTGTCGCGCCGGCCATGCTAAACTCATCCTTCAATCAAGCGCTTTTGATCGAGATCCCCGACCCCATGCCGCGTGCTGTCCTGTTCTTTCCCCTGCTTTGTCTGGCCTTGCTGAGCGCGCCGTTTTCCGCGCGCGCCGCGATGGAAATCCAGGTGATTGGCGGGGCCGCCAGCAAGATTTCAGTCGCGATGGTGCCGTTTCAGGCGGCCCCGGGCCAGCCGGAACCCGCGCTGGCCCGGATCGTTGGCGACGACCTCGAACGCAGCGGCCAGTTCAGCCTGGTGGACGTCACCGGCATGCGGCAGCCGGCTGCGCCCGCACAGGTCAACTACGGCGTCTGGCGCGGCAAGGGCGCGGACGCCCTGGTCATCGGCACGGTGGCAGCGCTGCCCGGCGGCCGCTTCGAAGTCCGCTTCTAT
This sequence comes from Thiobacillus sp., assembly GCA_049303455.1. GTDB lineage: Bacteria > Pseudomonadota > Gammaproteobacteria > Burkholderiales > Thiobacillaceae > Thiobacillus. Next base: position 2,035 of record JBAQND010000134.1, on the reverse strand, counting down.
CTGCTGGACGTGATCAAGCAGACGCAGCTGGCCGCCTTCAGCTACACCATTACCGCGGCGCAATGGCGCGCCACCGCCCACCAGATCGCCGACATCGTGTACGAAAAACTGACCGGCATGCCGGGCGCGTTCAGCAGCCGCATCGCCTATGTGCAGAAGCAGGGCAAGCGCTTTGAGCTGAGGGTGGCCGATGCCGACGGGCAAAATCCGCGCACCGTCGTGCGCTCCAACGAGCCGGTGATCTCGCCGCGCTTCTCGCACGACGGCGCCCGCGTGGCGTATGTGTCGTTCGAGGACAAGAAGCCGGTGGTGTATGCGCAGTCCCTGCGCGACGGCGGCCGCAGCAAGGTCGCGGCATTCAAGGGCTCCAACTCGGCGCCGGCCTGGGCGCCCGACGGCCGGCGCCTGGCGGTGGTGCTGACGCGCGACCAGGCCTCGCAGATTTATCTGATCAACGCCGATGGCAGCGGTCTGACCCGGCTGACCCGGGGCGGCAACCTCGACACCGAACCGGTATTCTCGCCCGACGGACAATCCATTTACTTCACCTCGGATCGCGGCGGCAGCGCGCAGATTTACCGCGTGGCGGCAAAGGGCGGCGAGGCCCAGCGGGTGACCTTCAGCGGCGGCTACAATGTGTCTCCCGCGGTCAGCCCGGATGGCCGGCATCTGGCCTACATCAGTCGTGAAGACGGCCGTTTCAGGGTGGTGCTGCATGAGCTGGCCTCGGGCCAGACTCGCGTGCTGACCGACACCGCGCGCGACGAGTCGCCCAGTTTCGCGCCGAATGGCCAGGCGGTGCTGTATGCCACCATACAGGGCGGGCGCGGCGTGCTCGGCACCGTGAGCCTGGACGGCAAGACTCGCACGCGCCTGTCGGAATCCGGCGTGGATGCCCGCGAGCCGGCCTGGGGTCCGTAAGGCCTTGTTTTTGTTTCGAGGAAGGGATGGCGCGGTTGTCCTGCTATATCAATCCGCAACCGCCCATTTGACCGTTATTCACACGTCCGTGATTCATTCGTTGTTATTTCATCACCCAAGGAGAAACAGATGAACAAGATCTTTTTGCCCGTTTTGCTTGCATTGACCCTGTCCGCATGCGGCACCACCCCCGACACCCAGGCAACGGTTGAAGACCGCACCGGCGCGACCGCGACGACGGCCACGGCCGCGCCAGCGGGCGGCGCGGCAAGCACCGGCCTGGACGGCGCCGGCGTGGCGGGCAGCGCGCTGCCCGGCGATCAATATGCCGGCGATCCGCGCAAGGACCCGGCCAGCCCCTTGTCCCGCCGCGGCGTCCATTTTGATTTCGACAGCTACGTGGTGAAACCCGAATACCGCCCCATGCTTGAAGCGCATGCCAGCTACCTGCGGTCGAAGCCTGATGCGCGCGTGATCCTGCAGGGCAATGCCGACGAGCGCGGCAGCCGCGAATACAACCTGGCGCTGGGGCAGAAGCGTGCCGAAGCGGTGCGTCGCGCGCTGGCCGTGCTGGGCGTGAGCGATGCGCAGATGGAAGCGATCAGCTTCGGCGAGGAAAAGCCGCGCAACGAAGCCAGCACCGAAGATGCGTATGCCGAAAACCGCCGCGCCGACGTGGTCTATGCGGACGAATAAAGCCTGATGCGCCGTTATGTCTTGATTCTGGCCTGCGCGTTCGCGCTGGCCCCGTCCGCGTGGGCGGTGTCGAATGCCGAGCTTGCGCGCCAGGTGCAGGCCTTGCAGCAGCTGACGGGCGAGCTCGATGCCCGCCTCGGCAGGCTGGAAACGGCCATGCGGCAAAACCCGCAGTTGCTCGGCCTGCTGAATGACGTCGAGGCGCTCAAGGCCGAAATCGCCAAATTGCGCGGCCAGGCCGAAGTCCAGGTGCATCAGCTGGACACCCTGGGCAAGCGGCAGAACGACTTGTACGCCGACCTCGACCAGCGCATCGCGGACCTCGCCAAGGCGGGCCAGCCCGCGCCCGCAGCCGATCCCGCAGCCGATCCCGCAGCCGATCCCGCAGCCGATCCCGCGCCGGCCGTCGGGGGCGCGC
>JBAQND010000133.1:0-8070 GCA_049303455.1 Thiobacillus sp. | reverse complement strand
GAGGACATCACCGGCCAGATGATGTCCAACGTCTTCAACAAGACGCAGGCGCTCTACATCACCGCCGCGATCCTCGGCATGATGGGCATGATCCCGGGGATGCCGAACTTTGCCTTCCTGCTGCTGGCGGGCGGCATGGTCTGGCTGGCCTGGAAGAACGGCAAGCGGCAACAGGCGACCGCGGCCGCGCCGGACGTGCGGAGCGCGCCCGTCGTCGCCGTCGAGTCGCAGGAAGCCAGCTGGGAAGACGTCGCGCCGATCGACACGCTGGGGCTGGAAGTCGGCTATCGCCTGATTCCACTGGTCGACAGCGCCGCCGACGGCGAACTGGTGCGTCGCATCAAGGGCATCCGCAAGAAATTCGCCCGCGAAATCGGCTTCCTGCCGCCCGCCGTGCATATCCGCGACAACCTCGAAATCAATCCGAGCAGCTACCGCATCACGCTGAAGGGCGTGGAAATCGGCAGCGGCGAAGTGCGCACCGGGCTGTTTCTCGCCATCGACCCGGGCAGCATCACCGCCACCTTGCCGGGCGTCGCCACCACGGATCCCGCGTTCGGCCTGCCGGCGGTATGGATCGAATCCGGCCTGCGCGAACAGGCGCAGGCCATGGGTTATACCGTGGTCGACCCCGGCACCGTGGTCGCCACGCATCTGAATCATCTGGTGACCCAGCATGCCGCCGAACTGCTCGGCCGCCAGGAGGCGCAGGCGCTGCTCGACCACCTGGGCAAGAGCGCGCCCAAGCTGGTGGAAGACCTGGTGCCGAAAATGCTGACGCTCTCCACCGTGCAGAAAGTGCTGCAGAACCTGCTGACCGAAGGCGTGGCCATCCGCGACATGCGGACTGTCATCGACACCCTGCTGGAGAACGCCGCGCGGGTGCAGGATCCGCACGAGCTCACCGCGCTGGTGCGGGTGGCCCTGGGCCGCTCGATCGTGCAGCAGATCTACGGCTCGGCCAACGAGCTGCCGGTGATCGCGCTGGACCAGGGACTGGAACGCCTGCTGCTGCAAACCCTGCAGGTCGGCAACGATGCCGGCGGCATGGAGCCGGGACTGGCCGACACCCTGCTGGAACGCACCCAGACCTCGACGCAGCGGCAAGAAGCGCTGGGCCACCCCCCCGTATTGCTGACGCCGGCTGTGCTGCGTCCGCTACTCGCACGTTTCCTGCGGCGCACCGTGCCGCAACTCAAGGTGCTTTCGCACGCTGAAGTGCCCGAAGGCAAACAGATCAAAGTGACTTCCCTGATAGGAGGAGCAGCATGAACGTCAAACGTATCGTCGCCAAAACATCCCGTGAGGCCATGCGCCAGTTGCGCGAGGCACTCGGACCCGATGCGGTCATCCTCTCCAACCGCGCCGTCGAAGGCGGGGTCGAAGTGCTGGCGCTGGCGGCGGATGACATCGCCGCGATGGCGCCGCCGGTGAACGATGCACCGGCACCGGCTGCCGCCGCACCCCGATCGCCGGTAGTGTGGCCGCCGGTGTCGGAAGCGCCGGCTGAGCCGGCGCCCGAGGTCACCATCAAGCGTCGCCTGATCGAACGGGTCGCCGTGCCCAGCCAGGACAGCACCCAGCTTGCACAAAGCGTGGTGGGTGAAATCCGCGGCGAAATCCAGGCGATGCGGATGCGCCTGGAAAGCCAGCTCGCCGACCTGGCGTGGCGCGACCTGCCGGGACGCGATCCGTCGGGTGCGACCGTGATGCGCGACATGCTGGCGGCGGGCTTTTCCGCCACCCTGGCGCGCGAGATGCTCGAAAGCCTGCCCAAGGGCGATGCCGGACAGGCGCAGGCCTGGATGAAGAACACTCTGATGCAGCGCCTGCAGGTGATGCGGAGCGAGACCGACATGCTCGACGGCGGCGGGGTGTTCGCCCTGATGGGACCGACCGGCGCCGGCAAGACCACCACCACCGCCAAGCTGGCCGCCCGTTTCGTGGTGCGCCACGGCGCCGACAAGCTGGCGCTCTTGACCACTGACAGTTACCGGATCGGCGGCCATGAGCAGCTGCGCATCTACGGCAAAATTCTCGGCGTGACCGTGCATGCGGTGCGCGACGCCGCCGACCTGCGGCTGGCGCTGTCCGAACTGCGCAACAAACACACCGTGCTGATCGACACCGTCGGCATGAGCCAGCGCGACCAGGCGGTCGCCGAACAGGTCGAGATGCTGTGCCAGGCCGGCAAGCAGATCAAGCGCCTGCTGGTGCTGAACGCCACCAGCCACGGCGACACGCTGGACGAAGTGGTGCAGGCGTACCGCACGCGCGGGCTCGACGGCTGCATCCTGTCGAAGATCGACGAGGCGGCGAGCCTGGGCCCGGCGCTCGATTGCGCGATCCGCCACGACTTGAACGTGCACTACCTGGCGACCGGCCAGCGCGTGCCGGAAGACCTGCACCTGGCCAACCGCCAGGCCCTCATTCACCGCGCCTTCAAGGCCCGCACGCACGCCTCGCCCTGGCAGCTGGACGACAGCGAACTGGGGTTCGCGCTCTCCGGCATGCAAACCTTGCAGCGTGAAAGCGCGGTGTCCCTTGGATAAATTCATCAGCGATCAGGCCGCCGGACTGCGCCGCCTGCTGGGACAGCCCGGGTTTCAGGTCATCACCGTGATGTCGGGTCAGCAGGGCGCGGGCAAGACCGCCGCGACCGCCAATCTTGCCGTCGCCCTGGCGCGTTCCGGGCGCGACGTGCTCATCATCGACCAGGACCAGCATGGCCGCGGCGCCTGCGCGGCACTGGGGCTGACGCCGCGCTACGACGTGGCGGACGTGCTCGAAGGCCGCTGCACCCTGGATGCGCTGATGCTCAACGGCCCCGACAATGTGCAGGTGCTGCCGATCGGCGGCGGCTTCAACCGCCTCGGGCGTTTGTCCGAGCGCGACCAGGAATGGCTGGCGCAGAGCTTCAACCGCCTGCAGTGCGGCGTCGACGTGGTGCTGGTGGACATGGAAGAGGCCACCGATCCCGACGCGCTGCCGCTGGGTCTGGCCGCCTCCGAAATCATGGTGGTGCTGCCGCCCGGCGGCACGGCGATCACCCAGGCCTACACCCTGGTGAAGCGGCTGGCGCACAACTTCGGCAAGCGCCAGTTCCGCCTGCTGCTCAACCGCATGGAGTCGCCGGAGCAGGCGCAGGCCGTGGCGCACAATTTCGCCCATACCGCCGAGCGCTATCTGGGGGTGTCGGTCGATTACCTGGGTTATATTCCGCTGGACGAGCGCCTGACCCGTGCGGGCCATATGCATACCTCGGTGGTGGACGCATTTCCGGTTGCGCAGTCCACCTCGCAGTTTCGCAAACTGGCCGACGGCCTGCTGCGCTGGCCGCAGCCGCCCACCCTGGGCAGCGTGGGGGGGTTCATGCAGCGCGTGATTCAGGGCAGCGGCCTGGTGGATGCCTGCAGAAGGGGATAACCAATCAATATGTACACCGCAAGCGGCAAAAGCGATAAAAGCGATCTGCTGACGCTACACATGCCGATGGTCAAGCGGCTGGCCCATCACATGATGGGGCGGCTGCCGCCCAGCGTCGAGGAGGACGACCTGGTGCAGGCCGGCATGATCGGCCTGCTCGACGCCATCAGCCGCTACGACGAGGCGCAGAGCGCGCAGTTCGAGGCCTATGCCATCCAGCGCATCCGTGGCTCGATGATCGACGAGTTGCGCCAGTCCGACTGGCTGCCGCGCAGTGCGCGGCAGTCGATGCGCAAGATCGAACAGGCCATCGGCGCCTTGCAGCACCAGCTGGGGCGCCAGCCCAGCGAAACCGAAATCGCCGCGGCGATGAAAATCCCGCTGGCCGAATATCAGTCGATGCTGGGTGACGCGCGCGGCCACCAGTTGCTGTATTTCGAGGATTTCGGCGACACGGAGGAAGACGATTCCTTTCTCGACAAGCAGTCGGCGAACGAAGCCAGCATGCCGCTGCCGCAATTGCTCGACGCCAACCTGCGCGCCTGCATCATCGCCGGGATCGAAAATCTGCCCGAACGCGAGCAGCTTCTGATGTCGCTGTATTACGAAAAGGAACTCAACCTGCGCGAAATCAGCGAAGTGTTCGGCGTCAGCGAATCGCGCATCTGCCAGCTGCACGGCCAGGCCATCGCGCGGCTGCGTACCAAACTCAAGGAAGACGCATGGATCGTGGGAGCCTGATCGGGCTCGGACTGGCGGGGGTCGCCATCCTCGGCGGCCAGGCGATGGAGGGCGGGAATATCAGCCTGTTCCTGCAGCCAGCCGCGTTCGTCATCGTGGTAATCGGCACCCTGGCCGCCGTCCTGCTGCATCATCCGCTGCCGGTTTTCATGCAGGGGGTGCGCATGGCGAAGTGGGTTTTCCGTCCGCCCGAATCGGAAGCCGGGGTGCTCATCCGCCGCGTCGTCCAGTGGTCGCACACGGTGCGGAAGGATGGCGTGCTGGCGCTGGAAAAACACGTCAACATGACGCACGATCCGTTCCAGCGGACCGGGCTGCAGCTGCTGATCGACGGCGCCGACGCCGACAAGCTGCGCGATACCCTCGACGTGCAGATCGTCAGCTTCGAAACGGCCGAGCGCCAGGCCGCGCGGGTGTGGGAGGCGGCAGGCGGCTATGCGCCCACGCTCGGCATCCTGGGCGCGGTGATCGGCCTGATCCACGTCATGGAAAACCTGGCGGACCCCAGCAAGCTGGGCGCCGGCATCGCGGTCGCCTTTGTCGCCACCATCTATGGCGTCGGCCTGGCCAACCTGGTGTTCCTGCCGATCGCCAACAAGATCAAGTTCACCATCGCGCGCCGGGTCGCCGAGCGCGAAATCATCTGCGACGGCCTCATCGGCATTGCCCAAGGCGACAACCCGCGCATCATCGAAGCGCGCCTCAAAGGCTACCTCTAGGATCATGCGCCGCCGCCGCCGCCGCATTGACGCCGATCACGACAACCACGACCGCTGGCTGATTTCCTACGCCGACTTCATCACCCTGCTGTTCGCGTTCTTCGTGGTGATGTACGCCGTCTCGGCGGTCAATGAAAACAAATTCCGCGTCCTCGCCGGCTCGCTCGGCGACGCCTTCGGCAGGTCGTCGGCAGACGACGTCCCAGTGCCGCAACTGACAACGAAGGCGCTGCCCGCCGAAGTCAGGCAGCGCACCCTCAAGCAGCAGCAGGCGATCGAAGAGCAGGCGCACATGACCGAAGTGGCGAACAACCTGCTCGATGTGATGGGCCCGCTGGTGAAGGAGGGCAAGGTGCGGGTGACGCAGAGCCGGCGCGGGGTCAGCATCGAAATCAATGCCAACGTGCTGTTCGAGCTGGGTCGCGCCGAACTGGATCCGGCCTCGCTGGAAGTGCTGCGCGCAGTGGCGGAAACCCTGAAGAACGAGCCGTTCAAACTGGAAGTCACCGGCCACACCGACGTGGTTCCGATCAGTAATTCGGTATTCGCCTCCAACTGGGAATTGTCGGCGGTGCGGGCCAGCAGCGTGGTGCGCCTTTTGGCCGACAGCGGCATTGCGCCGGTGCGCCTGCTCGCCATCGGGCGCGAGGCCAGCAAGCCGATTGCGGGCAACGATACGGAGGAGGGGCGCGCACGCAACCGCCGGGTCGAACTGATGATCCTGTCCGGCCTGCCGGACACGGTCGAGGAAATTCCACTGCAGCCGAATCCGCCCCGACCTTGAAATCGGGCCGATAGGCCCGATACTTCTTGTTCATGTCGACCGAATCAAGAAGACCCCCATGCCCAACAACTCCGCACTGGAAGGCGAAATTCTGTCCGATGACCGTCAGTTGCCGGCCTCCCCGGCGCTGCCGAACGAACTCTACCTGCTGCCGCTGACCGAAAAGCCCTTTTTCCCGGCGCAAACCCTGCCGCTCTTGATGAACGAGGCGCCGTGGCTGCCGACGGTCGAGGCCATCGGCGAGACCGCGCACCACATGGTGGGCCTGGTGGTGGTCAAGCCCGACAACACTGACGACGTCAAGCGGGCGGATTTCCACAGCGTCGGCACCGTGGTGCGGATTCATCATCCGGTGCGCACCGACGGCAAGATGCAGTTCATCGCCGAAGGCACGCGGCGCTTCCGCATCGTCGAGTGGCTGTCGGAGACGGCGCCCTACAAGGTCCGGGTTGACTACCCGAACGAGACCGGCAAGCCGGACTCCGAGGAAATCCGCGCCTATTCCATCGCCATCATCAATACCATCAAGGACTTGCTTCCGCTCAATCCGCTGTATTCCGAGGAGCTCAAGTTCTTTCTCAATCGCTTCGGACCGAACGAGCCTTCGCGGCTGACCGATTTCGCCGCCAGCCTCACCACCGCCTCCAAGCAGGCCCTGCAGGAGGTGCTGGAGGCCTTCGGCCTGAAGAAGCGCATGGAAAAGGTGCTGGTGCTGCTGAAGAAGGAACTCGACGTGGCACGCCTGCAGTCGGACATCCGCGAAAAGGTCGACGAGAAGATGAGCGACCAGCAGCGCGAGTTTTTCCTGCGCCAGCAACTGAAAGCGATCCAGAAGGAACTGGGGCTCGCCAAGGACGACAAGACCGCCGAGCTCGACACCTTCCGGGAGCGCATCGCCAAGCTTGCGCTGCCCGAGCAGGCGAAGAAGCGCATCGACGAGGAAATGCACAAGTTCTCCCTGCTGGAGACCGGCTCGTCGGAATACACCGTCACCCGCAATTATCTTGACTGGCTGACGGTGCTGCCGTGGGGCGTGCACACGCAGGACAAGGTCGACCTCGAGCACGCGCGCAAAATCCTCGACCGCGACCATGACGGGCTCGACGACGTCAAGGACCGCATCATCGAATTCCTCGCCGTCGGCGCGATGCGCGGCGAAATGGCCGGCTCGATCCTGCTGCTGATCGGGCCGCCGGGGGTGGGCAAGACCTCGATCGGGAAATCCATTGCCGAGGCGCTGGGGCGCAAGTTCTACCGCTTCTCGGTCGGCGGCATGCGCGACGAGGCCGAAATCAAGGGCCACCGCCGCACCTACATCGGCGCCATGCCAGGCAAATTCGTGCATGCGCTGAAAGAGGTGGAATCGGCCAACCCGGTCATCATGCTCGACGAGATCGACAAGATCGGCGCCAGCTACCAGGGCGACCCCGCATCCGCCTTGCTCGAAGTGCTCGACCCCGAGCAGAACGCCGACTTTCTCGACCATTACCTCGACGTCCGCTTCGACCTGTCGAAGACGCTGTTCATCTGCACCGCGAATGACTTTTCCATCCCGTCGGCGCTGCTCGACCGCATGGAAGTCATCCGCCTGTCGGGCTACATCACCGAAGAAAAGGTGGCCATCGCCAAGCACCACCTGTGGCCGCGCGTGCTCAGCCGCGCCGGGCTGAAGAAGAACCAGCTCGTGATCAGCGAAGGGGCGATCCGCCACGTCATCGAGGGCTACGCGCGCGAAGCCGGGGTGCGCAACCTGGAAAAGCAGCTGGGTCGGGTGGCGCGCAAGGCCGTGGTCAAGATCCTCGGCGGCGCGGAAACGCCGATCAGGATCGGCGTCAAGGAAGTCGAGGCCTATCTCGACAAGCCGGTATTCAGCCGCGAAAAGCCGATGAGCGGCGTCGGCGTGGTCACCGGTCTCGCGTGGACCTCGATGGGCGGCGCCACGCTGCCGGTCGAAGCGACGCGCGTCCACACCCTCAATCGCGGCTTCAAGCTCACCGGCAAGCTGGGCGAGGTGATGAGGGAGTCGGCCGAGATCGCCTACAGCTATATCGCCTCGCACCTGAAAACCTACGGCGCCGACCCCAAGTTCTACGACACCAGCTTCGTCCACCTGCACGTGCCCGAAGGCGCCACCCCCAAGGACGGCCCCAGCGCCGGCGTCACCATGGCCACCGCGCTACTGTCGCTGGCGAAAAACGCCAAAATCAGCCGCCCGCTGGCGATGACCGGCGAACTCACCCTGACCGGCCAGGTGCTGCCGGTGGGCGGCATCCGCGAGAAAGTCATCGCCGCGCGCCGGGTCGGCATCAGCGAGTTGATCCTGCCCGACGCCAACCGCCGCGACTTCGACAAGCTGCCCGAGCATATCCGCGCCGGATTCACCGTGCATTACGCCAAGCG
>JBAQND010000132.1:0-4332 GCA_049303455.1 Thiobacillus sp. | reverse complement strand
CTCAAAAGGTCGAAAACGAGCCCAAAGAGAGCGAAAGTTTGATGGTGTGAGCGAACTGAATGAAAAATCGAACTTTTAGAGCAACGTGCCACGCATCCGCGTGGGGTATTTCAGCGGCCTGTTAATGGACTTGCACCACAAGATTTGCACCGAAAGCCATCCCTTACCAGGATTCGGAATCTTTGGCGGTCTGATATTTCCCGGCGAGTGCGGCGTTTTGCCGAGGGAGTTTGCGTAGTTGTATCCGCTGCACCTTGCTCTTCTACGTTCTCTTGAGACTGATTTGGAGAGTCTGAGTTAACCCATTCAACAAACCTGCCAAGTGCTTTTGACCATGAACCGAATCTGTTCTCATAGGTTCCCGCTGAGAAAAGAGAGCTAGGCGCTTTTACCTCTGAGTATCTTGGTTGGCGGCCAAGACTTATCCATAGTGACTTAATGTTTTCGAAGAGCTCATCATCGGAGATTCCTATTTTTGACCTGCTAGGTTGTAGTCCAGCCAGCTTTAATGCTTTAGGCCACGATCCAAATCTCCGTTGAATTGTGCTTGGGTGGGTTTTTCCGACTTCTTCGTATTCGGCCATTGTGATGGTTGCTCGGCCGAGTGCTTTTGCACTATGACGTAGATCCTCCAACAATTCCTCGTCGGGCGCGCCTCGGAGACTTTCTTCCAATTCAAATTTCATGTCGCCTCGTTTTGCCTAACGCTGGAATTAAGCCGTGCCGCGAAGCGGCATCGGCTTGAATGACTTGTTAGCCGCTACTACAGCAGCCTGGTACCAAGTGGAACCGCCTGATCCGGCACGCAGAGCGCAACCTCCCCGTGCTCATTTTGGAACCCGGTCACCAGGCACTCGGACATTAAAGGGCCCACCTGCTTGCGAGGGAAGTTGACAACGGCTACCACCAGCTTGCCGACAAGCTCCTCAGGTCGGTAGAGCGCCGTGATCTGTGCGCTGGACTTTTTGACGCCAAGCTTCTCGCCGAAGTCCACGTGCAAGACATAGGCGGGCTTTCGCGCTTCCGCGAACACCGACGCGCTGACAACCCGGCCAACGCGTAGCTCAACCTTCATGAAGTCGTCGAAGCTAATGGTTTCCACGCAGCTCTCTCACAGCGGCTAACGTAATTTAGACAGCATACCCACCTGAATCTTTTGCCGCCTAAATCAAGCAGGCCATCTGGCAGTGTGCTGTATTGGGTTGATTGAATTGAAACTTTACGCCTTGCTTGCCCGTATAGGCAAGCCTGAAATTTCACGGATGAAAGTTCACGTTGTCTCTCACGATTCGCCCAAGCTGCTTGATCGGATGCGAGCTGAAATTCGGCTGCGTCATTACAGCCTGCGCACGGAACAAGCGTATGTCGATTGGGCGCGGCGCTACATTCTTTTTCATGGCAAGCAACATCCCCAGGTGTTGGGTGCCGAGGCGGTGCGGGATTTTCTGTCCTATCTGGCCAGCGAACGGCATGTTTCGGCTTCCACGCAGAATCAGGCGAAGTCGGCCTTGCTGTTTTTGTACCGTGAGGTGTTGAAGATCGAGTTGCCGTGGCTGGACGAGGTGATCGCCGCAAAATCCACGCAGCGCTTGCCGGTGGTGTTGACGCCGACCGAGGCGCGGCGACTGCTGGACGCGACATCGGGAACGATGGGCCTGATTGTCGCTTTGCTGTATGGCACGGGGATGCGTCTGCTGGAGGGGCTGAGGTTGCGGGTGAAGGATGTGGAGTTCGAACGCCGCGAAATTGTGGTGCGCGAGGCAAAGGGCAACAAGGATCGGGTGACGGTGCTGCCGGAAAACCTGATCCTGCCCTTGCGCACGCATCTTGAAAAAGTGCGTGCCTTGCACGAGCGCGATCTGGAAGCGGGGTTTGGCGAGGTGCGGTTGCCCGATGCGCTGGCTGTCAAATATCCCTCTGCGCCGCGTGCCTGGGCCTGGCAGTTCGTGTTCCCATCGGGCAACCGCTCGCTCGACCCACGTTCGGGGAAGGCGCGACGTCACCACATTCATGAATCAAGCGTGCAGCGTGCAGTGCGCGAGGCGGCAAAACTGGCGCGCATTGCCAAGCCGGTATCGCCTCACGTGCTGAGGCATTCGTTCGCCACGCATCTGCTGCAGGCCGGTTACGACATCCGCACGGTGCAGGAACTGTTGGGCCACAAGGATGTTTCGACGACGATGATTTACACGCATGTGCTGAACAAGGGTGGGCGCGGGGTGGTGAGCCCGCTGGATCGATAGGCTGCAAGACAGCTCGCGCCAGACTTCCTCAACGCATGCGCGGCTTGCGGGTGTGCTTGTCGGGCACGCCGCGCGTATGCCGGCGCGGGCTGGGCGTCATCTCGGCCCATTCCAGCACGCGCGCGACCAGTTCGTCGTCGAGTTCCATTTTCTGCCCGCGACGCAGCTGCGGCGGCAGCGCGATCGGGCCGAAGCGGATGCGGGTGAGGCGCGACACCGTGAGGCCGAAGTGTTCGAACAGCCGCCGCACCTCGCGCTTGCGGCCTTCCTTGATCACCACGCGATACCAGCGGTTGGCGCCCTCGCCGCCCGCGGCGAAGCAGCTTTGCAGCTGCGCCGGGCCGTCGTCGAGTTCCACTCCGGCCAGCAACTGCGCAATCATGTCTTCGGTGAGTTCGCCCAGCACCCGCACCGCGTATTCGCGCTCGACTTCGAAGCGCGGGTGCATCAGGTTGTTGGCGAGTTCGCCCGAGGTGGTGAAGATCATCAGGCCGTCGGTGTTGTAGTCGAGCCGGCCGATGGCGATCCACTTGGCGCCGCGCAGCTTGGGCAGCGCGTCGAACACGGTGGCGCGCCCCTCGGGGTCGTCGCGGGTGACGATTTCGCCTTCCGACTTGTGATAGATCAGGATGCGCGTGCGCTTGTCCTCGAAGCGCAGGTACACGCGCCGGCCGCTGACCTTGACCACGTCGCCCGGCCCGACCTTGCTGCCGATCAAGGCCGTTTCGCCGTTGACCTGCACGCGGCCCTGGGCAATCCATTCTTCCATCTCGCGGCGCGAGCCCAGCCCGGCTGACGCCAGGGCTTTTTGCAGGCGTTCGTGGGGGGCCTCGGGGGCGGTCGCCTGTTGCAGGCGGCTCGCCGCGCGACCCATGGGGGCGGTGGGCGAACGACGGATGGGGGTTGGGCGGCGCATAGGGTCAATCAATCTCGGTTGCTGCTCTGATAGGAGCGGTGTCGGGGGCGGCGGTTTCAATCACCGCGCCGAACATCCGGGGGACGCTATTGTCCAGCAATTCCCCGCGTAATTCAGGAATTAATGCAGTTTCATCCGGGGTAACGAGGTGGCCGAGCTCTTCCAGCGGCGGCAATTCGGACAGCGTGACCAAGCCCAGATCGCTCAGGAAATGCCCGGTGGTGCCGAACAGCGCGGGGCGTCCCGGCACGTCGCGATGGCCGATGGCCTCGATCCAGCCGCGCTCTTCCAGCGTCCGGATGATGTTGGGATTGACCGACACGCCGCGGATGTCCTCGATGTCGCCGCGCGTCACCGGCTGGCGGTAGGCGATGATGGCCAGCGTTTCCAGCACCGCGCGCGAGTAGCGCGGCGGCTTCTCGTTCTTCAACCGCGACAGCCAGGGCTGCATTTCGGCGCGCGTCTGGAAGCGCCAGCCGTCGGCCACCTGCACCAGTTCCACGCCGCGGCCATGCCACTGCGCGCGCAATTCGCCGAGCGCGCGGCGCAGCACGTCGTTGGACAGTCCCTGACCGGGCGCATCCTGTTCGAACATGCGCTTGAGTTCGGCGAGCGTGAGCGGCTCGACCGCCGCCAGCAAGACGGCTTCCAGCACCCGCTTCAAATCGTCGGGATGGTCATTCGGTTGCAGATTCATGGAGCCTCACGTAGATGGGAGCGAACGGCTCGGCTTGCGCCACGTCGAGCAGGGTTTCCTTGGTCAGTTCCAGCACCGCGAGGAAGGTGACCACCAGTTCGTGCACGGTCGACGCTTCCGGGAACAGGTCCTTGAATTCAACGAACTCGCCGGGCGTCAGCCGCCGCAGGATGCGGCTCATGTGCTCGCGGATCGACAGCTCCTGACGGCCGATGCGGTGATGGGTGCGGTTCTTCGCGCGCGACAGGATCGCCAGCCAGGCCGCGGCGAGTTCTTCGGGATGCAGGCTCGGCAGGCGCCTGGCCGCTGCCGGCAGAAACACGCTCACGGTGTCGAAATCGCGCCCCGCCTGCGGCATGGCATCGAGATGCTGCCCGGCAAGCTTCATCTGCTCGTATTCCAGCAGGCGCCGCACCAGTTCGGCGCGCGGATCGTCGCCCTCGTTCGCCTCCTCGGCCTGTTCCCGCCGCGGCAGC
>JBAQND010000131.1:0-2732 GCA_049303455.1 Thiobacillus sp. | reverse complement strand
CGCGGCGAGTGGTCGAGGTGGACCAGATGCGCCAGCTCGTGCGCGGCGACGTAGTCGATCAGCGTGAGCGGCGCCTGCACCAGCCGCCAGTTCAGCCGCACGTGGCCGCGCCGGGTGCAGCTGCCCCACTGCGTCTGGGCGTTGGACAATGCGAAGCGGCTGGGGGCGCGCCCCAGTTTGCGGGCGATGCGCGCGAGTCGCCAGGCCAGCAGGCGCGCGGCGCGGGCGTGGAACCAGGCACGGACCAGAGCGCCGGCATCCGCGTCGTGCGGGGCGTGCACGCGCAGGGTGTCGCCGTGGCGCCGCACCTCGCTGAACAGGGAGGGCCGGATGTCGAGCGCGAGGGTGCGGCCGAGATAGCGCACTTCCGCCGGGGATGCCGGCCCGGCTTGCGGCGCGCGCGCCTGCATGCGGGTCCAGGCGCGCTGCAGCCAGTCGTGCTGCTGCCGCACATAGCAGTCGATTTCGGCGCGCGGGGTCCAGCTCGGGGCGTGGATGCGCACTTCGCGTACGGTGACGGTCAGCCCCAGAGTGCGACGGCGGCGCGAGCGCTTGAGCGCGAACGGCACCGCCGCATCGCCGATCTGCAGGACGCCGCTATTGGTGTGCGGCAGCAGGGGGCAGCCTCGTCATTTCAGTTTCGATCCAGGCTTCCACCGCGCGGGTGAGTTCGGCCGCGCTCTTGCCGGTGGAGTCGATCGCCGGGCCGATACGCACGGTGACGGTGCCGGGATGTTTGATGAAGGCGTTCTTCGGCCACACTTCGCCCGCATTGTGCGCAATCGGCACGATGGGCGCGCCGGTGTCCGCCGCCAGCCAGCCACCGCCGATGCCGTAGCGGCCTTTTTCGCCCGGGGCGACGCGCGTGCCTTCGGGAAACACCAGCACCCAGAATCCCTGCGCCAGCTTCTCCTTGCCCTGCGCGACGATCTGCTTCAACGCCTCGCGCCCGGCGCCGCGGTGGATGGCGATGGGCGAAAGCATGCGGAATGCCCAGCCGAAAAACGGCACTCTCAGCAGCTCCTGCTTGATCACCGGCGAGACCGGCGGGAACAGGCAGAGGAAGGCCACCGTTTCCCACGCCGACTGATGCTTGGCAAGGATGATGGCCGGCTGCGCCGGCAGGTTTTCGCGCCCCTCCACCACGTAGCGGATGCCGAGCACCCAGCGTGCCAGCCAGATCACGATATGGTTGTAGCCGGTGATCAGCCGGTAGCGCGCATGCGCCGAAAACGGAAAGCTGAGCAGCGCGACCACGCTGAACAGAATCGTCAGCGCGGTCTGCAGAACCGCAAAAATCAGCGAGCGGATCAGGCTCATGATGCAGTGTTGAGCAGGTATTCGACAACCGCCATCAAGTCCTCGAACACCGGGGTGCCTTCGGGCAGGCCGCCTGCCGCCAGGGTCTTCCTGCCCTTGCCGGTTTTCACCAGCAGCGGGCGGGCGCCCACGCTGGCGGCCGCCAGCAGGTCGCGCAGCGAATCGCCGACGGCGGGCACGTCGTGCAGGTCGTGGCCATAACGCGTGGCGATCTCCTCGAACAGCCCCGGCTTGGGCTTGCGGCAGCCGCACTCCATTTCGGCCGAATGCGGGCAATAGAACACCGCCTCGATGCGCCCGCCCGCCTGCCCCACCGCCTTGTGCATCTTGGCGTGGATGGCATTGAGCGTCGCCATCTCGAACAGCCCGCGCGCCAGTCCGGACTGGTTGGTCGCCACCACCACGCGCCAGCCCTCGCGCGACAGCCGCGCGATCGCTTCCAGGCTGTCGGGAATGGGTTTCCATTCGTCCGGGCTCTTGATGAACTGGTCGGAGTCGAAATTGATGACGCCGTCGCGGTCGAGGATGATGAGCTTCATGCGCGAAAGTTTACGCCGCCAGCCGCGACAAGTCCGCAACCCGGTTCATGGTCTGGTGCAGCTGGTTCAGCAGCGCCAGGCGGTTGGCCTTGAGGGCGGGATCGTCGGCGTTGACCATCACCTGGTCGAAGAAGGCGTCAACCGGGGCTTTGAGCGCCGCCAGCGCCTGCAGCGAGGCGGTGTAATCGCCGGCGGCAAAGGCGGCGTCGGCGCGCGGGGCAATGTCGGACAACGCGGCAAACAGCGCCGTTTCCGCCGCCTCGGCAAACAGGGCCGCCTTGACCGCGCCGCCCACCTCGCCTTCGGCTTTCTTCAGGATGTTGCCGACGCGCTTGTTGGCCGCGGCGAGCGCGGGCGCCTCGACCAGGGCGGCAAACCCGCGCACCGCGTCGAGCCGCCGCGGAATGTCGGCCAGCACCGGCGGGCGCAGCGACAGCACCGCGTCGATTTCGTTGGCGCTGTAACCCTGTTCGCGCTGCATCCCGCTGACGCGGTCGTACAAAAAGCTCTCGATCTCGGCCTGCACGTCGTCCAGCAGGCCGGCGGGAAACGCCGCCAGGGCGGCGACCAGCAGCGCATCCAGCCGCTGTGCCTGCAGCGCGGGCTTTTCGGTCAGCATGCGGATCACGCCCAGCGCATGGCGGCGCAGCGCGAACGGATCCTTGTCGCCGGTCGGGATCTGCCCGATGCCGAACAGGCCGGCCAGCGTCTCCAGCTTGTCCGCCAGCGCCACGCACACACCGACATCGCCGCGCGGCAGCGCGTCGCCGGCAAAGCGCGGCTTGTAGTGGTCCTCGATGGCGAAGGCGATGTCCTCGGCCAGGCCGTCGTGCAGCGCGTAATAGCGCCCCATGATGCCCTGCAGCTCGGGAA
>JBAQND010000130.1:0-1726 GCA_049303455.1 Thiobacillus sp. | reverse complement strand
GCATGTGCCGGATCTGCCCGCTGCCGCTGCGAATGGAATGGGATGGGCCTTGCCGCGTGTGCATGGCCCTGGATAAATGAGCGATACCCGGATCATCGTCCTCGACGACGACCCCACCGGTTCGCAGACGGTGCATTCCTGCCTGCTGCTGACCCGCTGGGATGAGGCCACCCTGCGGCAGGCGCTGCTGGATCCGTCGCCCCTCTTTTTCGTGCTCACCAATACCCGGGGCATGGATGCGCTGCGCGCGGCGGCGGTCACCCGGGAGGTCTGCCGGGCGCTGCACCGGGTGCTCGATGATCTGGCTGCCCAGGGGCAGCACTTCCACACCCTCTTCGTCAGCCGCTCCGACTCCACCCTGCGCGGCCATTACCCGGTGGAGACCGACGTCATGGCCGAGACGCTCGGGCCGTTCGACGCACATTTCCTGGTGCCGGCTTTCTTCGAGGGCGGCCGCATCACCCGCGACAGCGTGCATTACCTGATGGTCAACGGCGTGCCCACGCCGGTCGCCGAGACCGAGTTCGCCCGCGACTCGGTGTTCGGCTACACGCACAGCTACCTGCCGGATTACGTCGAGGAAAAGACCGGGGGCCGTATTCCGGCGAACCGGGTCGAGCGTTTCCTGCTCGACGACGTGCGCGGCGACGCGCTGCCGCGGCTCATGGCGCTGACCGGCAATCAGTGCTGTGTGGTGGACGCCGAAACCCAGGCCGACCTCGACCACTTCGCCGCCCAGCTGAAGCAGGCGGCAGGACAGGGCAAACGTTTCCTGTTCCGCAGCGGCGCCAGCCTGCTCACGGCCCTGGCCCAGTTGCCGCCGCAGCCGGTGGCGGCGGCGGCGATGCATCGCTATGTGCGCGATAACCAGCCCGGCGCCGTGATTGTGGGCTCTCACGTGAAGAAGACGACCGAACAGCTCGAGCAGTTGCTGCTGGAGCCGGGCGCCGTGTCCGTGGAGATCGATGTCGATCGCGTCATCTCGCACCGTGAAGCGCTGCGCCTGGATATCCTCGCCAAGGTGGCGGGCATCCATGCCGCCGGCAACACCCCGGTGATCTACACCAGCCGGCAGGAGCGTACCTTCTCGAGCCAGGCCGCCCGGCTGGCGTTCGGCGAGCAGGTGTCGGACTTTCTCATGGAGGTGGTGAAGCAGCTGCCGACCACGCTGGGTTTTCTGATCAGCAAGGGTGGGATCACGTCCAACGATGTACTGAGTTCAGGATTGGCCTTGCGCACCGCGCGCGTGCTGGGGCAGATCCTTCCGGGCTGTTCGGTTGTTCGATGTCCGCTTGACCATCCCCGTTATCCCGATATGCCGGTCGTCATATTCCCCGGCAACGTTGGCGACGAGCAGGGGCTGGCAACGGTCTATCGGCGGCTGAGTGGGGAGGGTAAGGCATTGTGAAAACCATGCCTCACCCATAAGCGGGTGCCGCCAGGAATGCTGCCCAAGGCATGTGGATGGGCGGCGTTCGAGGAGTGGTACCTCAACGCGTTGACAGAGGAGATACATCATGGAAACGAAAGATAAGTCAGACCAGGCGACGGGCGTTACCGAAGCCGTCCCGGCACGTCGCCAGTTCCTGAAGGCGACGGCTGTAGCGGGTGCCGCCGCTGTCGTGAGTGCGCCCTTCATCAGCAATGCCCACGCTGCCGCAGGCCAGACCTGGAAGGTGCAGTCGGTGTGGGATGCGGGGACCACCGGATATGGCCTGTTCGAGGC
>JBAQND010000129.1:0-1871 GCA_049303455.1 Thiobacillus sp. | reverse complement strand
CCGAACGCCAGCGCAAGCGCCAGGCCGATCGCGCCGAAGCCGATCTGGAAGGCGGCGGTCAGCAGGGTGGTGCCGATCGCCAGCTGTTCCAGCGCCACGAACACCACGAAGATGATGGTCGCGTATTCCGCCAGCGTGCTGATGGTGAGCGCGCCCTGCACACCGACGTTGTTGAGGTAGGCGAATACCATGCTGTTGATGAAGCGCGCCATCAGCACGCCGAACACCAGCACCAGAATGGCGACGATGATGTTGGGGATGTAGAGCGCGATCTTGTTGAACAGTTCGGCCACCATGTGCAGGCCCAGGCTGTTGGCCACGGTGACGACGACGATGAAGATGACGATCCAGTAGGCCAGCTTGGCAAGCAGGCGCGACAGCGACACATCCAGATTGCCCTGTTTGAGAAAGGCTTCGATTCCGGTCTTTTCGGCCAGCCGGTCGAAGCGCAGCAGGTCCAGCAGCTTGGTGACCCCGGTGCGGGCAAGGTTGGCGAGCAGCCAGCCAACGAACAGCAGCAGCAGTGCCGCCAGTAATTGCGGTACAAAACTTGCCAGCTGCGTCCAGAACGTTGACAGGGAGGCGACGAAGACGTCGAGTTGTTGCTGCATGGCACGCTCCTTTTTTGCTGCTTGAAAAGAACCGATTATAGCGAATGGATCGGGATGGCTTTCCCGGTTTCCCGACATCGGCAGGCTGACAATGACACAAGCCTGTTACTGGCAAGGCTTTATGCATACACTGATAAAAAACCACGGCATCCACAACCCATGTTTTCCCAGCCTGATCGCGCCCGATTTCTGCCGTTCGCCCAGCTGCATGCGCTGGTGGCCCGGCTCATGCAGCTGGGCTATCAATGCCTGGGGCCAGCGGTGGAAAACGGCGCCATCGTCATGCGTGAACTGGATGATCCCACCGGCCTGCCGCGCGGATTGCAGGCCGAGCAGGCGCCGGGCCGCTACCGGCTGACGCGCGACCCCCAAAACCGCTATTTCGCCTGGGCCAATGGCCCGCAGGCCATCAAGCCGCAGGCGTTCGCCGCGAAGGAATCGCTGTGGCGCGTGGAGCGCGACGATGCGGGAGCCCTGCAGTTCGCTGCGGTGCTGCCGGCCGCGCCGGCGCAGGCCATCATCGGCGTGCGCGCCTGCGACCTGGCGGCGCTGGCCTTGCAGGATGCGCATTTCCTGCCTGACGGCCGGCGCGATGCGCACTACGCAGCGCGGCGCGAACAATTGTTCTTGGTTGCCGTGCAATGCGCGGAACCGGGGGCGACCTGCTTTTGCGCATCGACCGGCGACGGCCCGACCCCGACGGCGGGCTACGATCTGGCGCTGGCGGAACTGGCAGAAGGCTTCGTCGCGGTGGCGGGCAGCACCAAGGGGAATGCGGTGCTGGACGCATTGAGTCTGTCGTCGGCCACGCCGCAGCGGATCGAAGCCGCCCGCCAGCAGGGGCAGGCCGCGGCTGCCGCCCAGACGCGCGGCCTGCCCGGGCGCAACCTGCGCGAGGCCCTGATGAGCCGGCTGGAACATCCGCGCTGGGACGAGGTGGCGGCGCGCTGCCTCGACTGCGGCAACTGCACCGCGGTGTGCCCCACCTGCTTCTGCCATGCCGAGATCGACGAACCCGCGCTCGACGGCCGGTCGAGCGAGCATGCACGCCTGTGGGACTCCTGCTTCGGCGAGGCGCACGGCCATCTGCACGGCTTCAACGTACGGTCCGACATCCGCACCCGCTACCGCCAGTGGTTGACCCACAAGCTGGCCACCTGGCACGACCAGTTCGGCCGCAGCGGCTGCGTCGGCTGCGGCCGCTGCATCGCCTGGTGCCCGGTGGGCATCGATCTGACCGAAGAAGTCGCCGCGTTGACG
>JBAQND010000128.1:0-24580 GCA_049303455.1 Thiobacillus sp. | reverse complement strand
CTCATCGTCATGCTGTACGAAGGCGCCGAGCTTGCGGTGCGGATGGCGATCAAGCACATGAACGAGGGCGACATCGCGAAAAAATCCGCCGCCATCACCAAGGCCAGCAGCATCATCCTGGAAGGTTTGCGTAACGCGCTCGACCCCAAACAGGGCGGCGACATCGCACAGCGGCTGGATGCGCTGTACGACTACATGAACCAGCGCCTGGTGCTGGCCCACCTCAACAACCAGACTGCCCCCCTGGAAGAAGTGCTGGGCCTGCTGCGGGAACTGCATGGCGCCTGGCAGCAGATCGGCAGCGCGGGCTCGGCCGCGCCGCAGTCTTCCCACGCTTCTTTTGCCGCCTGACCCGGAGACCCCCATGACCAGCCACGAAATGCTCTCCACCTACGAATCGCTCTCCGAACTCACCGGCACCATGCTGAACGCCGCCCGCCAGGGCGAATGGGACGACCTGGCCGCGCTGGAGCAGCGCTGCCGCGGCCACGTCGGCAGCCTGATGCAGGCCGCGCCGCTGCCGCTGAACGAGGACGAGCAGCGCGCCAAGGTGGCGATCATCCGCGCCATCCTGCAGAACGACGCCAGGATCCGTGTGCTGACCGAGCCGCGCCTGCACGAGCTGCAGCAGCGGCTGCACATGACGCGCACCGGCCAGCGCGGCGTCGACGCTTACGGCGCGCAGCGGGCGTAAGCAGAGGTTCAATGTTCCCGGTTCAGTACCTGGCCCGTGTTCTGGATGTCCCGCCCACGCCGGACAGCCCAGGCCGGCCGCTGTCCGGCCTGGTCGGGGTCCAGCCGGTACTGAACGCCACCGAGCGCGATCAGGCCGGGCCGCGTGCCGTATTCGACCAGCTGGAAATCGGCCAGACGCTGGCCGGGCTGGTCAAGCGCACGGCCAAGGGCATTTCGCTGGTCGAGGTCCAAGGGCAAACCGTTGCGATGCGCCTGCCCCACGCGGCGGCGCCCGGCGACACCCTGCGCCTGCGCTTTGCCGGCCACATGCCGCAGGCGGTGTTTCTGCTCGAGCCCGCCGCATCCGAGGCCGGCGACGGCCCGAAACTGAGCCAGACCGCGCGCATGCTGAGCGACCTGATGCAGCAGTTGCCGGGCCGCAGCGCGCTGCCCACGCTGACCCCGCCCGGCCCCCTGCTCGACCAGGCGACGACGAACCCGGCCCAGATCGCGCTCGCGCTGCGCGCCGCGCTGGTCCGCAGCGGACTGTTCTACGAGTCGCATCTGGCCAACTGGGTGGGCGGCCGGGACAGCCTGGACGGCCTGATGCGGGAGCCGCAAAACAAGCTGGCGGCGGCCGAGGCGGCGCGTGCGGCGGCCAACCCGCTGGCCCTGCTCAACGCCGCGGAAGCCGCGCCGAAGCCGCTCAATCCGATGCATGCCCTGCTGACGCAGCAACTGCAGGTGCTGGAGTCGCCGCAGTTCATCTGGCGCGGCGAGGTGTGGCCGGGGCAGACGCTGGAATGGCTGCTGCGCCATGAAACCGAGCACGCGCAGGACCAGGCGGCGGCGATGCCCGGCGACGAGGCCGATGCCGGCTGGGAATCGAAGCTCAAGCTGACCCTGCCGCAGCTCGGCAGCGTGACCGTGCACATCAAGCTCGATGCGAAGCAGGCGTTCAGCATCCGCATGGTGCCTGAACAAACCGATGTCGAACCCCTGCTGCGGCAGAACCAGGGGCAGCTGGCCGAGCGGCTGGCGGCGGCGGGCTGCACGCTGCAGGCCCTGACGGTGGAGCCCGAACATGACGCCGGCGCCTGACAAGCAGCGCGCCGCGAGCGGGGATGTTGCCGCTTCAGCGGCTTTACAGCCCCGGCCTACTCCTCGCGAGTGCGCCGCCATCGCCTACCGCGAAGGCGATGGCGCGCCGCGCGTGGTCGCCAAGGGGCGCGGCATCGTGGCCGACACCATCATCGAGCGGGCGCGCGCCTCCGGGGTCTACGTTCACGAATCGCGCGAGTTGCTGGCGCTGCTGATGCAGATCGACCTCGACAGCCACATCCCGCCTCAGTTATACATAGTCGTGGCCGAACTGCTGGCCTGGCTCTATCATCTCGAAGACGCCGAAAAGGGCGCCCCGACGCTTGACGCCTGACCCTATGCCCTCCTCACCGCAACACGACTTTAGCGCTGCCGACCACGACGACCTGCTGGCGCGCTGCACCCTGCGTTCGCGCGCGGAAATCCTGTTCCAGCTGCGCGCAATCCAGAAACGCAAGCTCCTGATCAACCTCGATCTGCCGGGCAGCCGGCAGATCATCGTCACCTCGGTGCTGATGGTGAACGAGACCAGGAACACGCTGATCCTCGACAGCGCGCGCGACGACACGCTCAACGAGGAACTGATGTCCGGCAAGGGCGCGGCGTTCATCGCCCAGCTCGACGGCGTCTCGATCTCGTTTGCCACCGGCCCGGTGGCCTGGTGCAAGTACGAGGGTGCGCCCGCGCTGCGCATTGCCCTGCCGACGTCGCTGGTCCGACTGCAGCGCCGCGAGCATTTCCGGGTGCCGATGCCCATCGCCAACCCGGTCAGGTGCATCGTGCCGTCGGCAAACGGCGACGCCGACCCGATCACCACGCACTTGATGGATATCAGCTGCGGCGGGGTAGCGATTGCCGAAGCCGGCGGACGCCTCGGCCCCGCAACCGGCTACGTCCTGCCGGACTGCCGGCTGCTGCTGCCCGAGTCGGACACCATCATCACCACGCTGGAAGTGCGCAATTCAGCCCAGAATCGCCTGCATAACGGCACCCTCCAGACCCGTCTGGGCTGCCAGTTCGTCGACCTGCCCAAAGACATGGCGGCGAAGTTGCAGCGCTTTGTCATGGATATCGAGCGTGCACGGCGCGACAGCCTTTAGAACGCGCCTGCACCAGGAACAAGCAATTCACCACAGAGACACGGAGACACAGAGTTAAACCCGGATTGTTCATTAGGGCGAGATGCTTTGGGTAGGGTGCACTCTGTGCACCGATTGACGCCCGAAGGTGCACGGAGTGCACCCTACGTGCCATAAATTGTTTAAAGAACAATCAGGGTTGAAAACAAGCAAAAAGATATTTTTCCGTCATCCATCGGTGGGGGCAGCAAATCTTTCCGCACCTTTTGCTTTTCTCTGTACCTCCGTGTCCCAAGGAATACCGTCCCTGCGGGACATATCTCTGTGGTGAATGAACTGAAGTTTTTAAGATGAATCGAGGAATCCCCGCAATGCAAACGATCCAGCAGGAAATAGACGAAAGAACCAATCTGACCAGCTCCAACAAGCTGGAGTTGTTGCTGTTTCGTCTGGGCGAGGATGCCAATCTCGATCGAAACGAACTGTTCGGGATCAACGTCTTCAAGATACGCGAAATCATCCCGATGCCGACCATTACCGCCATGGCCGGATCGCATCCCCACATGATGGGCGTGGTCGACCTGCGCGGCCAGATCATCCCCGTCATCGACTTGCCGGCGGTCACCGGGTGCACCCCCAAAACCGGGCTGAACATCCTGCTGATCACCGAGTATGCCCGCAGCACCCAGGCCTTTGCCGTGGAGTCGGTGGAGGACATCGTTCGCCTCGACTGGCGCCAGGTGCTGTCGGCCGAGGGCAATGCCGCGGGCGGCATGGTGACCAGCCTCGCCCGCCTGGACGGCGAAAACAGCGACCGCCTGGCCCAGGTGCTGGACGTGGAAACGATCCTGCGCAAGGTGATGCCGCCGGCCGAAGATGAAATCGACACCGCCCTCCTGGGCGCCACGGTGGAAATCAAACCCGGCACCGTCATCCTGGCGGCGGACGATTCGCTGATCGCGCGCACCATGATCGAACAGGGACTGCACGCCATGGGCCTGCCCTTCCTCATGTGCAAGACCGGCAAGGAAGCCTGGGACCAGTTGCAGGCCATTTCCGACAAGGCAGAAGCCGAGGGCAAAAGCGTGCACGACAAGATCGCCCTGGTGCTGACCGATCTGGAAATGCCCGAGATGGACGGCTTCACGCTCACCCGCAACATCAAGCAGGACCCGCGCTTCAGTGCCATTCCCGTGGTGATTCATTCCTCGCTGACCGGCTCGACCAACGAAACGCACGTCAAGAATGTGGGGGCGGATGCCTATGTGGCGAAGTTTGCCGCGGAGGATCTGGCGAGCGCCCTGCGCAAGGCGCTACATAAGTAGGAGGCCCGCCCTCGGGCCGATGGGGTGGTCGTCGCGGCGCCGAAAATCGGGGCGGGGGCGCCCCTCCTACAAGTCCTAGACCCGCCACGCGGGCCCACGCCGTGGCCTTCGCGGGCTTAAACGCCCATGTTCATGATTTCCTGATAGGCGGACACCAGCTTGTTGCGCACCTGCACGGTCTGCTGCAGGGCGATGCTGGACTTCTGCAATGAGATCATGGCGTCGGACAGGCTGACCGTGCTGTCGCCCATCTCGAAACGCTGGGCCAGGTGCTGCGATTGCAGCTGGACCTGGTTGACCTGGTCGAGCGAGGATTTCAGGACCGCCTGGAAATCAACCGCGCCTGCAGCCTGTTGGGTCTGAAGACCGCCGTCGCTCAGGGGGTTGATGTTGGCAGGGGACGTGCGTGCCGCCGCAGCCTGCAGCTGCGCCATCATCGCCTCTATCCTGCCTGTATCGATTGCACCAATGCTCATCGCGTCCTCCTTCGCTCAATTCAGCCGCCTGCGCAGGCGTTTTTCCACGTGCACACCTTATCAGCCGGGCCGCAAGCCATAAGTTCGATAAGCGCGGAAAACCGGCGCCTATTCCCCCGATTGAAAAACATGGCAGTGCCGATAATTCGATCCCATAAGGCGTACCTCATGGGAAAACACGACGTGAACACGGCAATCAGACACAAGGCGATCCATGACGCCGGCACGAGGGGGGCAGAATAGATGGCAGCAGAAGGCGAGATTGTGGTTCGGGGCAACGTGATGGACTTCGCCCGGACGGCCGGCGGACAAAAGATCCTGCTGGCACTGGGCGTGGCCGCAGTCGTTGCGGTGATGGGCGCGGTCTGGATGTGGGGGCGGCAACCGGACTATCGCGTGCTGTTCTCGAATTTCAGCGATCGCGACGGCGGCTCGATTGTCGCCGAGCTGGAAAAAATGAACATTCCCTACAAGTATTCGGAAGGCGGCGGCGCGGTGCTGGTGCCTGCCGACCGCGTGCACGATGCGCGCCTGAAGCTGGCTTCGCAAGGCCTGCCCAAGGGCGGCAATGTCGGCTTCGAGCTGATGGAAAACCAGAAACTCGGTTCTTCGCAATTCGTCGAGCGCATCAATTTCCAGCGCGCGATGGAAGGTGAACTGGCGCGCTCGATCGAATCGGTCTCCTCGGTGCAGTCCGCGCGCGTGCACCTCGCCATGCCCAAGGATTCGGTCTTCGTCTCCGAGCAGAAGTCGCCCACCGCCTCGGTGCTGCTCAACCTGCATCCCGGCCGCGTGCTGGATCCGCAGCAGATCAGCGCCATCGTGCACCTGGTTGCCAGCAGCGTGCCCGAGCTGCCGATCAAGAACGTGACCGTGGTCGACCAGCACGGCAACCTGCTGTCCGAATCCGGCAAGATGGCCAGCGCCAACGGCATGGACCCCAACCAGATCAAGTATGTGCAGGATCTGCAGCAGAACGTGGTGAAGCGGATCGAGTCGATCATCACCCCGATCGTCGGCCCCAACAACGTGCGTGCCGAAGCAACGGCCGACGTCGATTTTTCGCGCAGCCAGCAGGCGGTGGAAACCTACAAGCCGAACCAGACGCCCGACGCGATGGTGATCCGCAGCCAGCAGACCAGTGAAGCGCTGAACGGCAACGGCGATCCGGGCGGCGTGCCGGGCGCGCTCACCAATCAGCCGCCGGCACCGGCCACTGCGCCTATCAATGCGGCGCCGATCATTGCGCAGGATGCCGTTGCCCCGATCAACGGGGAAACCAGCACCAGCACCAGCACGCGCAAGGATGCAACCGTCAACTACGAGGTCGACAAGACCATTCAATACGTGCAGCAGGGCGTCGGCGGGCTGAAGCGGCTGTCGGTCGCCGTGGTCGTCAATTACAGGAAGACCACCGACAAGAATGGCAAGGTGGTCATGACGCCGCTGACCGCGGCCGAGACGACCCAGATCAACAATCTGGTCAAGGAGGCCATGGGCTTCAACGCGGAACGCGGCGACTCCGTCAACGTGGTCAACACGCCCTTCGCCCGCGCGGAACAGGAAATACTCCCGGATCTGCCCTGGTGGAAGCAATCCGAAAACGTCGAATACATTCAGATGGCCAAGACCGCAGGCAAGTACCTGCTGATGGCGCTGCTCCTGCTCATCCTGTACCTGCGCGTGCTCAAGCCGATGCTGAAGAAACTCTCCGCATCGATGGCACCCCCCCCGGTCAGCCAGAATGTCCAGCTGCAGCACGCCGATGACGGCGTGCTGGCGCTTCCTGGCCAGCGCAACTATCAAGACAACCTGTCGCGGGCCCAAAAGTTGGCCAACGAGGATCCGCGCGTGGTCGCCAACATCGTAAAAACCTGGGTGGGCAGCAATGAGTGAACCAAGCGGCGTGACCAAGGGCGCGATCCTGATGCTCGCGCTGGGCGAATCCGGCGCATCGGAAGTGATGAAGTTTCTCGGCCCGCGTGAAGTGCAGAAGTTGGGCGAAGCCATGACCAGCATGAAATCCATTCCGCAGGAGGATGTGGAGCACGTGCTGGAGAACTTCAACACGGTGGTCGACCTGAATTCCTCGCTGGGCCTCGATTCCAACGACTACATCCGCACCGTCCTCAGAAATGCGCTGGGCGACGACAAGGCGTCTTCGCTGTTGAACCGGATTCTCGGCGGCGGCGGCGGCGACGCCAGCGGCATCGAGAGTCTGAAGTGGATGGATGCCGAATCGGTGGCCGACCTCGTCCACAACGAACATCCGCAGACCATCGCGACGATCCTGGTGCACCTGGAACGCGACCAGGCCTGCGAGGTGCTGGGCTTTTTCACCGAGCGCCTGCGCAACGACGTGCTGCTGCGCATCGCCACGCTCTCCGGCGTGCAGCCGACCGCGTTGCGCGAACTCAACGACGTGCTGACCAAGCTGCTGTCCGGCAACGACGTGCTGAAGAAGCAGCCGATGGGCGGCACCCGCGCCGCGGCCGACATCCTCAACTTCATGAACGGCGAAAACGAATCCTCCGCCATGGAGTACCTGAAAAGCTACGACCCCGAAATGGCGCAAAAAATCATGGACGAGATGTTCGTGTTCGAGAACATCATGGAGATCGAGGACCGCGGCATCCAGCTGCTGCTGCGCGAAGTGCAGTCCGACTCGCTCATCGTCGCGCTCAAGGGCGCGTCGGAGGACATGCGCGAAAAAATATTCAAGAACATGTCGCAGCGTGCCGCTGACATGATGCGTGAAGACCTGGATTCCAAGGGGCCGGTTCGCCTGTCCGAGGTCGAGGCGCAGCAGAAGGAAATCCTGATGGTGGTTCGCCGCCTGGCCGATGAAGGCCAGATCTCGCTGGGCGGAAACGGGGAAGAAGCGTATGTCTAGCGTGATTTCCAGATTCGATCAGCCGGCCTGCACGCCCTGGGAGATGACCAGCTTCGAGGGTTCGCCGCACTCGGTCAATCAATCGACCCAAGCAAGCATCTCCCTGCCGACGATCGAACAGATCAGCGGCATCCAGGACCAGGCGCGGCAGGAAGGCCACAACGCCGGCCATGCCGAGGGACTTGCCCAAGGCTATGCCGAGGGCCAGCAGCAGGCGGCGCTCGAAGCAACGCGGTTGAGCGCCCTGGCAAACACGTTCACGACGGAAGTCGGCAAGGCCGATGAAACCATCTCGCAGCAGGTCCTCGATCTGGCGGTCGATCTTGCTCGTGCGCTGTTGAAATCGGCGCTGGAAATCCGCCCCGAACTGGTCATCCCCATCGTCAAGGAAGCGGTCCGCTACCTGCCGGCACTGCACCCGCCGGCCCTGCTGTTCCTGAATCCGGACGATGCCGTGCTGGTCAGGGCGCGGATCGGCGACGAACTCGAGAAAACGGGCTGGCAGCTGACCGACGATACACAGCTGGAGCGCGGCAGCTGCCGGGTGGAAACCGCCAGCAACCAGATCGATGCCACCCTGCCCACCCGCTGGCAGCGCCTCGCCGCCGCGCTCGGCAAGGATTCGGACTGGCTGGCGCCATGATGGACACCCAGCCCCACAGCACCCGCTGGAAAGCCTATCTGCGGGATTGCAGCGAGCTGCTTGCGATCGCCGAGCCGATGCAGGTGTCGGGGCGCGTCACCCGCGTGGCCGGCCTGGTGATGGAGGCGGTCGGGCTGAAACTGCCGGTCGGCAGCGCCTGCACCGTGCCGCTGCCCAACGGCACGCAACTGGAGGCCGAGGTGGTGGGGTTTGACGGCAACCGGATTTTCCTGATGCCGCAAAGCGACGTCGAGGGCATCGTGCCCGGCGCGCGGGTATTCCCGGTGGAGGTGATCCCCACCCTGCCCGGCCTCGGCCTGGTGAATCACCCGCGTCGCCGGCCGAGCGACCGCACCCGCCACCTGCCGGTCGGCGACGCCCTGCTGGGCCGCGTGCTCGACAGCAGCGGGCGGCCGTACGATGGTCTCGGCCCGGTGCAGACCACCGCCACCGCACCGCTCAACAACCGCGCCGCCAACCCGCTGTCGCGGGCGCCGATCGACACCATCCTCGACGTCGGCGTGCGCGCGATCAACAGCATGCTGACGGTGGGACGCGGCCAGCGCATGGGCCTGTTCGCCGGCTCCGGCGTCGGCAAGAGCGTGCTGCTGGGGATGATGGCGCGCTACACCAGCGCGGACGTGATCGTGGTCGGCCTGATCGGCGAACGCGGTCGCGAGGTCAAGGAATTCATCGAAAACATTCTCGGCGAGGAAGGCCTGGCGCGCGCCGTCGTGGTGGCCGCCCCCGCCGACACGCCGCCGCTGGTGCGGATGCAGGGCGCGGCCTACGCCACCTCGATCGCCGAGCATTTCCGCGACCAGGGCAAGCATGTGCTGCTGATCATGGATTCGCTCACCCGCTATGCGATGGCGCAGCGTGAAATCGCCCTGGCGATCGGCGAGCCGCCGGCCACCAAGGGCTATCCGCCATCGGTGTTCGCCAAGCTGCCGGCGCTGGTCGAACGCGCCGGCAACGGCAAGCCCGGCTGCGGTTCGATCACCGCCTTCTACACCGTGCTCACCGAGGGCGACGACCAGCAGGACCCGATCGCCGATGCCGCGCGCGCGATTCTCGACGGCCACATCGTGCTGGACCGCTCGCTGGCGGAGAGCGGCCACTACCCCGCCATCAATATCGAGCAGTCGATCAGCCGCGTCATGCAGGGCATCACCGCGCCGGAACACCAGCAACGCGCCCACCGCCTGAAAAAACTGGTTTCGCGCTACGAGCGCAGCCGCGACCTGATCAACGTCGGCGCCTACGCGGCAGGCACCGACCCGCTGCTGGACGAAGCCATCAAACTGCAGGCGGGCATTGAAGCCTTCCTGCAGCAAAACATTTCCGAGCACTCAACCGTCCAGCAAAGCCTGAACGAACTCGAAGCCTTGTTCCATTAACCCCCACCGAACGATAGGCACACCGCATGGCTCACCCCTCCGCACTCGATACGCTGATCGAACTCGCCAACAAGGAAACCGATGAGGCCGCGAAACGGCTGGGCGCCACCCTGCGCGCCGGCGAGGATGCGGACCAGAAACTCGATCTGCTGACGCAGTACCGCGACGACTATGCCGCGCGCTGCCAGTCCAACCTGGCCAGCGGGATCAGCACGACGCACTTCAACAACTTCCAGGTCTTCATGCAGAAGCTCGACCACGCCATCGCCGGCCAGCAGAAAGTCGTCAGCGACGCCCAGCTGCAGATCGCCCAGGCGCGCGGCGTCTGGCAGGCCTGCGAGCAGAAGAAAATGTCCTACGTCACGCTGGCCAGCCGCGCAAGCAAGGAAAGCGCGCGGCGCGAACTGTGGCTCGACCAGAAGCAGAACGATGAACATGCCGCGCGGACCGCGCTGTACAAGCGCAATCCTTCCTGAAATCCGACAGGACACAAGACCATGAACACGCCCCCCATGAATATCAATCCGGTCAATGCTGCACCGCCGCGGTCCGCCGCCGGCAAGCAGCAGGACTCCACCTCGGCGGACGTGCCGTTCAGCCAGGTCTTGTCCAGCGAAATGGCGCAGAACCGGCGCAACAGCGAGGCCAGGCAAGGCACCGACGGCGATGCCGGCAAGGACGCGGTGGCGCAGGCGGACCGCCCGGCAGAACCCGGCGAGCGCGCCGCGGCCACGGCAACGGAAGCCGCTGAACCCGTACGCGATCCGCTTGCCCCGCCCCTGGCCGAGAACGCCAAGGTCGATCCGGCGACCCTGCTTGGGCTGGCGATCACCCCGGATCAACTGAAGCCGGCGGCGGCCAGGATGGACAGCGCTGACGCAGATCAGCCGTCCGCCGAGAACGCCAACACCCTGCCCTTCCAGAATTCCCGCAAGGGCCGGTCAGCGCAGGCCGAGCTATTTGCCGGCACTGCCACGCAGAAAATCGATCCCGCCCTGCCCGGCAAAGCCAGTCTGCAGGCGTCCACCACGGCGGCCCTGGCCACCGCATTTTCGGGGCAACTGGCCGCGGCCCGGCAGGGCGATGCCATGAAAGGCGAGTTCATGTCGGACCTCACGAGCAATCCTGCCATGCGCCCCGCCTCGCAGGCGTCGTTTGAAACCCTGCACACGCTGAATGAAGTGGCGGCCCCCAAACTGGCCCCCACGCTGGGCACGACGGCCTGGAACCAGGCCCTGGGCGAGAAAGTCGTGTGGATGGCGGCGGGCGCCCAGCAAACCGCCACGCTCACGCTCAACCCGCCCAATATGGGACCGCTGCAGATCGTGCTGAACGTGGCGAACGACCAGGCCACGGCCAGCTTCTTCTCGGCCCAGCCCGAAGTCCGCCAGGCGCTGGAAGCCGCCTTTCCCCGCCTGAAGGAAATGATGAACGAGGCCGGCATCCAGCTGGAGCAGGCGACCGTGAGCGCGGACACGCCGCGGCAGGACAATCCGTCCGACCAGCAGGCACAGCGGGTCACGCCGCCGTTTGGCGGAAGGGATGATGGCGCCGGCGGCGGCCTGCAGACCCTGCATTTACCCCCCCAGCAATCCGGGCGCGGCCTGGTCGACACCTTCGCCTGACGGGCGCCCCTGGCAGAGGGGGGGCGGTGACGACGGTGCGAAATCGGGGCGAGGGCGCCCGTGCGTGGTTGTTGCCGCTTTGGCGGCTTAGTGCATGGCTGTTGCTGCTTTAGCAGCTTACGGACATGGCCTCCCCCTTGCGGGGACAACCACGGCCTACCCCTTGCGGGTGTGCCTACGGGGACAGGTTGGGAATCTGCGCTGACGCGCCGCTGCCGCCTGCATTAAACGATATGCGTCCCTTTTCCCCCTCTTTTCCCGTTATCGAAGGCGCTTGTTTCTTTCGATAATGACAAACATCCACACCGCATTGTCCCGACAGAGGAACCGTATCGATGGCCAGACCCCCCGTAACCGCCGAACCTGACGAGGCCGCAGAAGCCGCCCCTGCCAAGAAGTCGAAGAAGATGCTGTTCATCATCATCGGCGCCCTCGTGGTGGTGCTGGGCGGGGGCGGCGCGGCCGCCTGGTTCTTCACCCAGTCGGATGGCGCCCCCAAGGACGCCGAGGCAAAACCCCAGCAGCCACCGGTCTACCTGGCGCTCGACACCTTCACCGTCAACCTTCAGGATAGCGAGCGCTATATGCAGGTCGACGTCACGCTGCAGGTGGCCGACCAGGCGCAGGCGGACGCCATCAAGCTGCACATGCCGCGCGTTCGCAGCCGTCTGCTGGCCCTGCTCTCCAGCAAGCATGCCGAGGCGCTGACCACGGCGGCGGACAAGCAGGCGCTCGCGCAGGAAATCCTGGCGCAGGTCAAGCTCCCGTTCGACGCGCAAGCCAAACCCCAGCGGGTTGACGACGTTCTGTTCACCTCGTTCGTGATTCAGTAAGCCCGCCATGGCCGACAACTTTCTTTCGCAGGATGAAGTCGACGCGCTGCTGAAGGGCGTGGCCGGCGAAGTCGACGAGGCGCCGGCCGAAGTCGATCAATCGGAGGTACGTTCGTACGACCTGGCCACGCAGGAACGCATCGTGCGCGGCCGCATGCCGACGCTCGAAATCATCAACGAGCGTTTTGCGCGGCTGCTCCGCATCGGCCTCTACAACTTCCTGCGGCGCGGGGTGGAAATCTCGGTCGGCCCGGTGCGGGTCTCGAAATACAGCGAGTTCATCCGCAACCTGGTGGTGCCCACCAACCTGAACCTGGTGCAGTTCAAGCCGCTGCGCGGCACGGCGCTGATGATCTTCAACCCCGACCTGGTTTTCCTCATGGTCGACAACCTGTTTGGCGGCGACGGGCGCTTCCATACGCGCGTCGAGGGCCGGGACTTCACGCAGACCGAACACCGCATCATCCAGCGCATTCTCAATATCGTCTTCGAGGCCTACTCGAAGTCCTGGGAACCGATCTATCCGATCGAGTTCGAGTTCGTCCGCTCGGAAATGAACACCCAGTTCGCCAACATCGCCACCCCCAACGAAGTGGTGGTGGCGGTCACCTTTGCCATCGAACTGGGCCAGATCAGCGGCGAAATGCATTTCTGCATGCCGTATTCGATGATCGAACCCATCAAGGACCTGCTGACCAGCAGCCTGCAGGCCGAAAACCTGGAAGTGGACAAGCGCTGGATCCGCTTGATGCGGCAGCAGATCCAGCTGGCGGAAGTCGAGCTCGTGGCCGATCTGGGTACGGCAGCCGTCAGCCTGCGCGACATCGTCGACATGAAAGTGGGCGACGTCATTCCGCTCGACATTCCGCGAACCATCGAGGCCAAGGTCGACGGCGTGCCGGTGATGGAATGCGAATACGGGAAGTGCAACGGCCAATACACCCTGCGCGTCGAAAAATTGCTGTCGAGCAACTCGACCGATCTGCAAACTGGAGAACAACATGTCTGAAGACTCTACCCAAGCCATTGCCGAGGACGATTGGGCGGCCGCCATGGCCGAACAGGCCCCCTCGGTGACAGCCACACCCGCCGCTCCTGACATATTCAAGGAGCTGTCCGGCACCACCACCTCCGGCGGGCTGGCCAAGGACATCGACTTCATTCTCGATATTCCGGTGCTGCTGACGGTGGAACTGGGCCGCACCAAGATCACCATCAAGAACCTGCTGCAGCTGGCGCAGGGATCGGTGGTCGAACTCGACGGGCTGGCGGGCGAGCCGATGGATGTGCTGGTCAACGGCTGCCTGATCGCGCAAGGCGAAGTAGTGGTGGTGAACGACAAGTTCGGCGTGCGCCTGACCGACATCATCACCCCCGCCGAGCGGATCCGGAAACTCAACAAATGAAGCGGATCGCCTTGCTGCTGAGCCTGCCGGCGCTGGCGCGGGCTGCCGGCACCCCGGTCAACGCCCCGGCGGAGCCCGCCATCTCCGCCGCAGGCAGCCTGATGCAGGTATTCATCGGCCTGGTGGCCGTGCTGCTGCTGATTGCCGGCACCGCCTGGGTGGCCAGGCGGCTGGGCGTCACCCAGGGCGGCGCGTCCAGCTTGCTGCGCGTGGTCAGCAGCGCGTCGGTCGGCACCCGCGAGCGGGTCGTGGTGGTGGAGGTGGGCGACTCCTGGCTGGTGGTGGGCGTGGCGCCCGGCAGCGTCAATGCCTTGATGACCCTGCCCAAGGGTGACATCCAGTCCGCGGCCGCGCCCGCCCTGAGCGGCAGCTTTGCTGCGCGCCTGCATCAGATGATCGAGAAACGCCGTGTCAAATAAGCGGTATCCGAGCGTTGCGATGAAAGCCTTTTTCCTGCTGATCGCGCTGCTGCTGCCCACCCTGGCGCTGGCCCAAGGTCTGCCCGCGTTCAGCAGCACGCCGGCGCCCGGCGGCGGCCAGGCCTATACGCTGAGCCTGCAAACCCTGCTGCTGCTCACCTCGCTGTCGTTTTTGCCGGCCGCGCTGCTGATGATGACCAGCTTCACCCGCATCATCATCGTGCTGTCGCTGCTGCGGATGGCGCTCGGCACCCAGTCGACACCGCCCAACCAGGTGATGATCGGCCTGGCGCTGTTTTTGACGCTGTTCGTGATGGGACCGACTTTCGACAAGATCTATGTCGAGGCCTACCAGCCCTTGTCGGAAAACCGCATCCAGATGCAGGAAGCACTCGAAAAAGGCGCGGTCCCCCTGCGCGCGTTCATGATGAAGCAGACGCGCGAGACCGATCTCGCCCTGTTCGCCAACATGTCCGGCAACGGCCCGATGAACTCCGTCGCCGACGTGCCGATGCGCGTGCTGATCCCCGCCTTCATCACCAGCGAACTCAAGACCGCCTTCCAGATCGGCTTTGCCGTGTTCATTCCGTTTCTCATCATCGACATGGTCGTCGCCAGCATCCTGATGGCGATGGGCATGATGATGGTGTCGCCCGCCATCGTCTCGTTGCCCTTCAAGATCATCCTGTTCGTGCTGGTCGACGGCTGGAATCTGCTGCTGGGTTCGCTCTCGCAGAGTTTTTACTAGCTAGGGCGTGTTAATGCTAATTTCACGCCCGCGACGAGGCCGATTCGGGATGCAGGCCGCGAAGCGAGATGCGCCGCAGTGTCGCTCACTGCAAGCGGCTCGCGACAAAGGCATGCGCCCGAATCGGCCCGTCCCTCCGCGAAATTAGCATTAACACGCCCTAGGAGCCCGCCATGACGCCAGAAAGTGTAATGACCATCGGCCGCACGGCACTGGAAATCACCATCCTGGTGGCGTCTCCGGTGCTGCTGGTCACGCTGGTCGTCGGCCTTGCCATCAGCATCTTCCAGGCCGCCACCCAGATCAACGACCCCAGCCTCTCCTTTATTCCCAAGGTGCTCGGGGTGCTCACCACCTTTGCCCTCGCCGGGCCGTGGATGCTGACGGTGATGACCGATTACATGCGAAGGGTGCTGACCGGCCTGCCCGGCATCATCGGCTGATTTCCGGATGGCCAACTCCATCGGCCCGGGGGTGGGCCTCCTACAACAGCATCCCCGTGTAGGAGGGGCGCCCTCGCCCCGATTTTCGCGCCGTCATAACCGCCACGGCTTCGGCCCGGCGGTAAGGCTCCCGCAGCCTCATGATGTTGACCCGACATGATCAGCCTCACCGATGCCCAGCTCAATACCTGGCTGATCAATTTCATCTGGCCGCTCACCCGTATTCTCGGGCTGATCATGGTGGCGCCGGTATTCGGGCACCGTGCCGTGCCCGGACGCGTCAAGATCGGGCTCGGCATTTTCATCGCCCTGATCATCGCGCCCACCCTGCCGCCGATGCCCGATGTCGGACTGGGGTCGTGGCATGGCCTGTTCATCCTGGTGCAGCAACTGCTCATCGGCATCGCGATCGGCTTCATCATGCGCATCGTTTTTGCTGCGGCCGAAGCCGCCGGCGAAATCGTCGGCCTGCAGATGGGCCTGGGGTTTGCGTCCTTTTTCGATCCGCAAAGTGCCGGCCAGACACTGGTGCTGGCCCGGTTCTTCAACATGCTGGCGCTGCTGGTGTTCCTCGCGGTCAACGCCCACCTGCTGCTGATCGGCGTGCTGGTCGACAGCTTCCAAACCCTGCCCATCAGCCCGCAACCGCTCTCGGCCTCAGGGTTCCACATCGTCGCCGCCTTCGGCTCCACCGTATTTGCCGTCGGCCTGCAGCTGGCACTGCCGCTGATCGCCATCCTGCTGATGACCAACCTGTCGCTCGGCATCCTCACGCGCTCGGCGCCCCAGCTCAACATCTTTGCGATCGGCTTCCCCATTACCCTGGGCGTGGGACTGATTGTGCTCGATCTCACCCTGCCCTACTTCGTGCCCCAGCTTGAACAGATGCTCCAGAAGGGGTTCCAGGCGACGACCATGGTGATCCAGACGCTGCGCCCGGGCGGGATATAGGTGCTCGCCCCCGGACCGAGAGGGTGAAATGTCCGGTGTTTATTGCAGGCCTTGCGCAGACGCTGAAACGAAACTGGCCTGCCATTCAGGCAGGCCAGCTTGCGGAGGGGGGCTGATCAGAAGCCGAGGCTGTCGAGCAGATCGTCCACCTGGCCCTGGTCGGCGACCACATCGCTCTTGTTCGCCGGGTTGATCTGCGGGCCGTTGAGCAGGCCGCTGCTGGATTCCCGCTTCACCTCGGCCGGCGCATAGTCGATCAGCAGTTGCACCAGTTGCTGCTCCATGCCATGCGCGAGATCGGTCACCTTGCGGATCACCTGGCCGGTGAGGTCCTGAAAACCCTGCGTCATCATGATGTCCAGCAGCTGCCGCTTGGTGGCGCTGGTGTCGTTGCGCATGTCGGCCAGGCACTGCATGGTCATCGTGGCCATGTCGCGATAATTGGCTTCCGAAAAAGGCGCTTTGAAGGCGGCCTGCCAGCCATTCAGGATTTCGTCGGCGCCGGCGTCGATGCGTTCCTGCATGGGAATGGCGGCGTCGGTGGCGTTGAGCACGCGCTGCGCCGCCTGTTCGGTCATGCGCGCCACATAGTTCAGGCGCTCCCGCACGTCGGGAATATCCGCCGTCGCCTTTTCCAGCACCTTGTCGAAACCCAGCTCGCGCAGGCTGTCGTGCAGGGTGCGGGTGATCTGGCCGACCCGCGCCAGCACCTCGTCGTGTTCGTTCCCTTCGGCGCCCACGGCATCGGGCGCGGCGGCAACCACGGCAGCGCTGGCGAATTGCGTATCCACGTCAGGCTCCTGCTTTTTCAAGTTTTTCGAATATCTTCGCGAGCTTCTCGTCGAGTGTGGCGGCGGTGAAAGGCTTGACCACGTAGCCGCTGGCGCCGGCCTGCGCCGCCGCGATGATGTTTTCCTTTTTGGCCTCGGCCGTCACCATCAGCACCGGCAGCTTGGACAGCGCGGCATCGGCACGGATCTGCTGCAGCATCGTCAGGCCGTCCATGTTGGGCATGTTCCAGTCGGACACGACGAAGTCGAAGCTGCCTGCGCGCAGCTTGGCCAGGCCATCGACGCCATCCTCCGCTTCTTCAACGTTGGAATATCCCAGCTCCTTGAGCAGATTGCGCACGATGCGGCGCATCGTGGAAAAGTCGTCAACTACCAGAAATTTTGTGTTCGGATCGGCCATGCAGGACTCCATTGAGCGGTTCAGTTTGTCATGGGATTAATCGGCATTCCGGCGTCAAACTTAAGCGCTGGACCGGGCCTAGGATCGAATATCGCGCGATGCGAAGCCAATGCCCATATTCCTCAAAGAGTGTCACGCCGTTCGGCGTCTCCCCGCCTTTTTAGCCGGGGGCGACCGGCTCGGCAAAGCGCTCTCGGATGGCCACGATGCCGGGCAGTTCCTGCAGGAACACCTCGACCAGCGCCGGGTCAAAGTGCCTGCCGTTGTTGTCCTTGATCAAATCGACCACGGCCTCAAAAGCCGGCGACGTCGATGGGCTTGGTGAGATAGTCGGCAAACCCTGCCGTGCGACCGCGCTCGATGTCGCGGGGCATGACGTTGGCGGTGATGGCGATCACCGGAATAGCCTGCAGCCGGGCGTCGGCCTTGAGCACCTCCCGCACCTGGTAGCCGTCCATGCCCGGCATGTTGATGTCGAGCAGGATCAGCTCGGGACGGCGCGACTGCGCCAGCTCGATGCCAAGTTCCGGCGTGTGGGCGGTCAGCAGGTGGATGTGCGGGCGTCGCCCCGGACATGGGCATGAACGGCGTCCATCCGGGCGGAGAGCGGGTCGGTAAACTGGCGGCGAAGTTCAGCCAGGGTGGCGGCAATGGGCAATGGCATGCGGGGGTTTTTGTTTTATCCGTTTCAGGAAGACACGGTAAAACCACAATTTTCTTAAGGACTCTATGGCCCGCGGGAATCTGTTCTCTGTCTGTCCTGGAAGAAACGGCAAAAACACACCTGACTGAAGGCTTTTACACCCGCATCGCACGGTTGCCGTGCGCGGCGAAGAATTGCAGCACCCGTCCCGGCAATTCGTGCAGGGGGCCGACCTCATCGGTGGCGCCGATGGCGATGGCTTCCTTGGGCATGCCGAAGACCACGCACGAGGCTTCGTCCTGCGCCACGTTGTAGGCGCCGGCTTTTTTCATTTCCAGCATGCCTGCCGCGCCGTCTCGGCCCATGCCGGTGAGGATGACGCCGACCGCGTTCTTGCCTGCGCTCACCGCGGCCGAGTTGAACAGGACGTCGACCGAGGGCCGGTGGCGGTTCACCGGCGGCCCCTGGTCGAGCTTGGTCATGTAGTTGGCGCCGCTGCGCACCA
This sequence comes from Thiobacillus sp., assembly GCA_049303455.1. Classification (GTDB taxonomy): domain Bacteria; phylum Pseudomonadota; class Gammaproteobacteria; order Burkholderiales; family Thiobacillaceae; genus Thiobacillus. The sequence goes on along the minus strand of JBAQND010000128.1, from coordinate 6,224 downwards.
GCAGCAGGTGGGAGTGCCCCGGCGCCAGATAGGCATGCCCCGGCAGCACGCGCTCCCCGCCCTCGGCTTCCTTGACGGAAATCCTGGACAGCTTGTCGAGCCGGTTGGCGAAAGAGCGGGTGAAGCCTTCCGGCATGTGCTGGGTGATCAGGATGCCCGGGCAATCGGGCGGCAATTGGATCAGAAAATCCTTGATCGCTTCGGTGCCGCCGGTGGAGGCGCCGATGATGATCACCTTTTCGCTGCTGACAAACGGATTGCGCACGGCCGCCAGCGGGATGCCGTCGGTGTGGCTCTGCACCTTGACGCGCGGCTTGATATTGGCCCGCGACGCGACGCGGATTTTGTCCGCAATCAGCTCCGCGTATTCCAGCATGCCGCTCTGGATCGAGACCCTGGGCTTGGTGACGAAATCCACTGCGCCCAGCTCCAGCGCACGCATGGTGATGTCCGATCCCCGCTCGGTCAGCGACGACACCATCACCACCGGCATCGGACGCAGCCGCATCAGTTTCTCGAGAAACTCAAGACCATCCATCTTCGGCATTTCCACGTCCAGCGTGAGCACGTCGGGGTTGGTCTGCTTGATCAGCTCGCGCGCCACCAGCGGGTCGGGCGCCACGCCCACCACCTCCATGTCGGGATGGCTATTGATGATTTCCTTCATCACGCCGCGGATCAGCGCCGAATCATCCACCACCAGAACCTTGATTTTTCCCATGCTTGATTTCTTCCGGTCAGAACAGGTCGACGTCGCCGCCCACCTCGATGGTCTTGAGTCGGCTTGCGTAGTCCTGCTCACGCTTCACCAGCGTATAGTTGTTGAACTGCTTGAGTTTTTTCACCAGAACCCGTCCTGTTGCCGGAAAGAAATACACCTTGCGCGGATGCACGTCATTCAGGTCTTCAGCGACGATACGAATGTTCTCGGTGTGCAGAAAATCGCGCACGAAGCGGGCATTGCGTTCGCCCACGTTGATACTGGTAAAGCCGCGCAGCACGTTGCCGCCGCCGAACACCTTGGCTTCCAGGTTCTGGCGCCGCGCGCCCGCCTTCAGCAACTGGTTGATCAGCACTTCCATGGCATAGGCGCCGTAGCGCATCGACGCCGAGGCGGGGCTGCCGGCATCGCCGCCGCTGTCCGGCAGCATGAAATGGTTCATCCCGCCGATCCCGGAAACACGGTCGCGGATGCACGCCGCCACACAGGAGCCCAGCACCGTGACGATGAGCATCGGCTTGCCGGTGAAGTAATACTCACCGGGCAATATCTTGGCGGTCTCGCAGTCGAAATGCCGGTCGTAATACAGGTTGGTCGCGAGCTGCTCTTCAATCGCAGGGTTCATGCAGGCTTCCTTGCCCCGCCATGGTGGGGATCCAGCTCGTAGACCGTCTTGCCGCGCAGCTTGAACGCATCCGAGGCATACATGAAGTTTTCGGAATGGCCGGCGAACAGCAAGCCGTCCGGCTTCATCAGCGGCACGAAGCGCGAAAGAATCTTGCCCTGCGTGGGCTTGTCGAAATAGATCATGACATTGCGGCAGAACACCACGTCGAACGGCCCGCTGACCGGCCAGCTGCCGCCCAGCAGATTGAGCGGCTTGAAGCTCACCAGATGCCGCAGCTCGGGACGCACCCGCACCAGCCCGGAACGCTCGCCCGTGCCACGCTGGAAGAAACGTTTGACGCGGTCCTGCGCCATTTTGTCGATGCGCTCGAGCGGATATACGCCGTTGGCCGCCGTTTCCAGCACGTTGGTGTCGATGTCCGTGGCAATGATGGTGACCGGCGGGGTGAGCGTGCCGAATGCCTCGCAGGCCGTCATGGCGATCGAATACGGCTCTTCCCCGGTCGAGGCGGCCGAACACCAGATCGACAGCGACGCCTTCCTGCTGAGGAGATGCTCGGCCAGGATGGGGAAATGGTGCGCCTCGCGGAAAAACGAGGTCAGGTTGGTGGTCAGCGCATTGGTGAACGCCACCCATTCTTCGTTGTCGCGGCCGCTTTCCAGCCCATCGAGATATTCCTCGAAGGTGCTCAGGCCTTTGGCTCGCAAGCGCCGCGCCAGACGGCTGTAGACCATCTCCTGTTTGCTTTCGCCGAGCGAGATCCCGGCCTGCTTGTAGATCAGGGCGCGCACCCGCGCGAAATCGCGCGGGGTGAATTCGAATATCTTGCTGCTGTCCTGCGGTTTGTTCGATGCGGGCTTCATGTCGAAATTCTTCGTCTGCTCTATGCTCGGTTCTCAACATGTGCGCGCGTTTTCAAGGCGAGCTCGGTATTGCTTTACAGAACCACACCTCATTCATCAGTCTTCGTCCACCGGCCGATGCGGAATCGGCCGCCATCCTGCCCTTCCGCCATCAGGCGCCCGCCAGCTGCGCGCGCCCAGCCACCGGACGGCCCCCCAATGCCTTCGCCTTGGCGGCTGGCCGTGCCGGCGGTCGAACCTGACCCTGGCCGCCCTGTATCAGCCTGAAAGCGCCCACCAGCTCCGCCAGCCTCATTGCCTGCTCCTGCATGCTCTCGGCCGCCGCCGCGGCCTGTTCGACCAGCGCGGCGTTCTGCTGGGTCACTTCGTCCATCTGGGTGATGGCCTGGTTGACCTGTTCGATGCCGGCGCTCTGTTCCTGGCTCGCCGCTGCAATCTCGCTCATGATGTCGGTGACGCGTTTGACCGAGCTGACGATCTCGTCCATGGCTTCGCCGGCTTCGTCGACCAGCTTGCCGCCAGCGTCGACCTTGCCGACCGAATCCTCGATCAGGCCCTTGATTTCCTTGGCCGCACTCGCCGAGCGCTGCGCCAGGTTGCTCACTTCGGCGGCGACGACCGCGAAGCCGCGCCCCTGCTCGCCGGCGCGCGCCGCTTCCACCGCGGCGTTCAGGGCCAGGATGTTGGTCTGGAACGCGATGCCGTCGATGACGCCGATGATGTCGGCAATCTTGCGCGAACTCTCCTTGATCGAGGCCATGGTGTCGACCACCTGGCTGACCACCTGACCGCCCTTGACCGCGACGTCGGCGGTGGACACCACCAGCTGGTTGGCCTGGCGCGCATTGTCGGCGTTCTGCTTGACGGTGCTGGTCAGTTCTTCCATCGAGCTGGCGGTTTCTTCCAGGCTGGACGCCTGCTCTTCGGTACGGGACGACAGGTCGAGGTTGCCGTTGGCGATCTCGCCGGCGCCCAGGCTCACGATGTCAGTGCTCTGCTTGATCTGGCCGACCAGCAACTTGATGTTGATCTGCAGCACCCGCAGCGACTGAATCAGACTGGATGCCTCGGCGGCACCACTGGCCACGATCTTGCCGGTCAGGTCGCCCGCGCTCATGCGCTCGATATCGCCCCGCACGCGCTCCAGGGGCACGACGACAATGCGATAGCACATCACGCCGAACAGGACCGCCAGCGGCACGCCCAGTGCGGCAATCGTGATCAGCCAGCCGGTGAATGCCTGGTTGGCTTCGTTGGTCGCCAGCCAGGCCAGAATGCCGATTGCCACAAACATGAAACCCATCGAAATGCAGGCCAGCGTCAGGATCGCCTTCAGCGACAGGCCGCTCAGCATGCTGAGGCAGCAGCGCTGCGGGAAAGACGGCCTGACCGCGCTGCCTTCCTGAATTTTCAGTCCCTTGTCGCCGCCCTTGATCGCGCGATAGGCGCCTTCGGCCGCCTGCACCTGGTCCCGGCTAGGCTTGGTCCGGATCGAGGAATACCCGACCACTTGCCCGTTTTCGATGAGGGGCGCGGCATTCGCCTCCACCCAGTAGTGGTCGCCATTCTTGCAGCGGTTCTTCACCAGGCCGGTCCACGCCTTGCCAGCCTTGAGCGTGTCCCAGAAATCCGCGAACGCCTCGACCGGCATGTCGGGGTGGCGCACGATGTTCTGCGGCTGCCCCATCAGCTCGGCTTCGGAAAAGCCGCTGATGTTGATGAAATCCTGGTTGGCGTAGGTGATGTTGCCGTGCAGGTCCGTCTTAGACACCACCGTTTCGGTGTCCTTCAGGACGTATTCGACATTGCTTACCGGCATGTTGGATCGCATTGCTTGTTACCTTCCTTGAGATAATAAGTTGACGTTTATTGTCGTCAGCAAGCGATTAACCATATTTTTAACATGGGGTCAGGCTGGCCTGAATGTACTATCGGCAAGACCCTACGGTTCTTAAGTAAATGTACTTATCTGCGTTCCCCGCCCGCAGCGGCACGCTTATTCGGCACCCAGGCCGGCCCGGCAAGCGCTGGCCGGCTTTTTCCTCCTCGCAAGGGTTCGCGCCGCGCCGGGGCCGCTATCCGCCCCGAGTCGGACAGATTGAAGGTGTCCACCAGCCGCGCAAGCTTCATCGCCTGCACCTGCATGCTCCCGGAGGCGGTCGCGGCCTCTTCGACCAAGGCAGCGTTCTGCTGGGTGATTTCGTCCATCTGGGTGATGGCCTGGTTGACCTGATCGATGCCGGCGCTTTGCTGCTGGCTCGCCGCCGCGGTGCCGCTCATGATGTCGGCCACCAGTTGCACCGAGGTGACGATGTCGTCCATCGCCTCGCCGGCTTCGTCCACCAGCTTTCTGCCCGCCTCGACCTGCTCCACCGAGTTGCTGATCAGGATCTTGATCTCCTTGGCGGCGCTGGCGCTGCGCTGGGCCAGGCTGCGCACTTCGGTGGCGACAACGGCAAAGCCACGTCCCTGCTCGCCGGCACGCGCGGCCTCCACCGCGGCATTCAAGGCCAGAATGTTGGTCTGGAAGGCAATGCCGTCGATGACGCCGATGATGTCGGCAATCTTGCGCGAGCTCTCCTTGATCGAGGACATGGTGTCGACCACTTTCCCCATCACCTCGCCGCCCTGGCCCGCAATCTCGGCGGTCGAGGTCACCAGCAGGCTGGCGTGGCGCGCGCCCTCGGCATTCTGCTTGACGGTGCTGGTGAGCTCTTCCATCGTGCTGGCGGTCTCCTCCAGGCTCGACGCCTGCGACTCGGTGCGCCCCGACAGGTCGGCGTTGCCGGCGGCGATCTCGCCGGCGCTCAGGCTCACAAGGCTCGTGGTTTCGCGGATCTGCCCGATCAGCCACTTGGTATTGAGTTGCAGGATACGGAGCGACTGCCCGATGCGGCCCATTTCATGGTCGCCGCTGGTTTCGACCTGGCCGGTCAGGTCGCCCGAGCCAATGCGCTCGATGTCGCCCCGCACGCGCTCCAGGGGCACGACGATAATGCGATAGCACATCACGCCGAACACGACAGCCAGCGGCACACCGAGTGCGGCAATCGCGATTAGCCAGCCGGTGAATGCCTGGTTGGTTTCGTTTGTCGCCAGCCAGGCCAGCATGCCGATGGCCATGAAAAGCAATCCCATCGAAATGCAGGCCAGCGTCAGGATGGCCTTGATGGAGAGCCGCATCAGGACGCCGAGGCGCTGCGACAGGGAGCGCCGGATCGCCCTGCCCTCCTGAATCTCGAGTCCCTTGTCGCCGGCCTTGATGGCCCGGTAGGCGCCGTCCGCCGCCTGGACCTGCTCGCGGCTGGGCTTGGACCGAACCGACGTGTAGCCGACAATCTCATGGTTTTCGAGGATGGGCGATACGTTGGCCTCAACCCAGTAATGGTCGCCGTTCTTGCAGCGGTTTTTCACCAGGCCGGTCCACGGCTTGCCGCCTTTGATCGTGCGCCACAAGTCCGCGAAAGCCTCTTCCGGCATGTCGGGATGACGCACGATGTTCTGCGGCTGTCCGATCAGCTCGTCTTCGCTGAAGCCGCTAATGTTGACGAAATCCTGATTGACGTAGGCGATGTTGCCATGGACATCCGTCTTCGAGGTCGGGCTTTCGCCCTCCTGCATAACGTATTCGACGTTGGTGACCGGGGTGTTGGTGCGCATTGTCTTATTCTTTGCAAAGGGGGTTAATAATCGATTACCGCTGTAGCCGCGACGTTCTGCCGTCGCAAGCTCCACGGCAGCGGGCCGGGGACGATCCTCGTACCATTGCCTCGTGTGGGCGCCCCGCAAGGGCGGCTCCAAGGTGGTAGACGCGGCGAGAGCGCCGCGATTTTTGCGCCTCAGAATTCTTCCCACCCGTCGTTGTTGCCGCCGCCGGCCGCCAGTTTTTTCGGCCGCACGGCGGGCGCCGGCATGGCTCGGGTGCCGGCCTTCGTCGAGGCAGGCACGACGCCCTTCGAGACCGGGAGCGTTGCCCGCGTGTCGTACGCCCCGCTGTCCAGCTTGAACACGC
>JBAQND010000127.1:0-2119 GCA_049303455.1 Thiobacillus sp. | reverse complement strand
GCCCTTTGCGCCTTGCGGCGCATCGCGGCTAAAGCCGCTCCTACGCTGAAAAATTCAATATGGCCGTCATTGCGAGCGCAGTGAAGCAATCCAGCGTATTGATTAAGCAGGCATTTCTGGATTGCCGTGTCGCTGCGCTCCTCGCAATGACGAATTAATCAGGGGTTCCCGTCGTTCATCTCGTCCAGCACGAATTGGGCAAACGGCCGGATATCGCCCTTTACGCTCGCATCTTCCAACGCGGCCATATACCGGGTCCGGCTCTTCATTCGAATCACGGTCCAAGGGTATCCGCCAGAGGCCAGCATCGTGTTCAGCAGGAATCGCCCTAGCCGGCCATTGCCATCGAAGTACGGGTGGATGAACACAAACAGGTGGTGACCGAGGACTGCTCGAACGGACGGCTCTGGCTCTTCGCCAAGCAAATCGAACAGGGCCTCCATCGAGTCCAGGATGGCATCACGCGGTAGCGGCGTGTGCTGTGAATTCCGGATGAACACGGGACCGGTGCGGTAGCCGGCCAGCTCGTGCTTCTTCACAATGCCCAGGGTAACGGCCGGCGCGAACAGCTCGCCATGCCACTCATGGTGGTCGCGCCTCACAGCCTTCCCTGCATTCTCCTGTTCCAGAACCGCCCCGATGGTTTGCTTGACCGCCTGGAAAGCTTGATAGTAGCCGCGGGCAGCCATTGCGTCGCGGCTCTCCTTGTCTTCTTCGTTGCCTTCCGGATTCCACCCGTTCTTCGCGACCCGCTCAATCAAGGCGTCCGTGACTTGGTAGCCCTCAATGGACAGGGAGTTATAGGCGTCGGCGACATAGCGGTCTTGAACCAACTGCAGATAGGCATCGGCGTCCGTCGGCAATCCCGGCGCCGGTGGAAATATTGAAAGGACGTCCTCTCGCCAGCCGGCCCACATCGACTTCAAGCGCAACACATAGGGCGAGCGCTCACGGGTAGCACCAATTGTGGGGGTGAATCCCTCAATCCCGGCGTAGGGGTTGGTCACCAGAACCTTGTACCCCGCGCTGCTCATCGTCTTCACGATCCTGGCGGCCTCATCCTTCCGGCAAGCCTGGGCCAGCGCACCAGCCAGGCGGCCGGCGGCGGTTGGCATCCCCTCGTCGGCCAAGAGCGTGGTTAGCAGCTCGGAGACATCGCGAATTTGGGCGATGGCAATTTCGATCTCGCGGGGGTTGGACATAAAAAAGCGCGGCTGACATCGGCATAGAGCTTCCGGCAGAGGAAGTACTTGGAGGCCTTGGGCCTCAATGCGGGTTGGGGGGACGCGACGCTCATCCTGGTAGATGGCTAAGGAGGTGTCGAATGGCAAGTTCAGGACGGAGTTGCCTGACTTCTTGGTCACGGCGATAACTTGCCGCGGGATCACGGTGCCGCCTGTTTGCAACAGTAGTGACGCTTCGGGGTTGAGGCAGTAGCGCTTCCCAAATCGCTTGCGGAGGTACCCGGAAAGGAACGGCCAGAAACTGGCATACCAGGAGGTGCTGTCGCCCAAGCTATCCTTGGGATTCGAGCACACATACCAGCCTTTGCTGACAGGACGCAGGAAGCCTGTGGACACGAGCAAGCTACGGCTATCCTCCGGGATATCGCTGGTTTCCACCACGCCGCTGTGCTTGTCCTGGAGCTTTTTCAGCAGCTTTAACGCTGCCACCATCTTCGGGTCATTCACAGTCGTCTCTTTAGCAGGACTTATGTTGTAGTTTTACTATGGTATCGCTGGTTGCAATTACTTTGCTATCGCCAGCAAGAAATACTCTGCTATTCCAAGAAAACATGATTAATTTAGCTTAGATAACAATAGGTTATATTAGACAATAAATTAGAGAAAAATCCGGAATACGGGCTATATTCCCGTCCAATATCCGCCGATTTTTTGTCAGCATCCCACAGGCGACACCGTGGGAGCGGCTTTAGCCGCGATGCGGGCGCCAGCCCACAAAGGTGGCACGGCAAGACCTTGGCGAGCATTTGCCCTTTGCGCCTTGCGGCGCATCGCGGCTAAAGCCGCTCCTACGCTGAAAAATTCAATATGGCCGTCATTGCGAGCGCAGTGAAGCAATCCAGCGTATTGATTAAGCAGGCATTTCTGGATTGCCG
>JBAQND010000126.1:0-9717 GCA_049303455.1 Thiobacillus sp. | reverse complement strand
AGTGTCGTGAATCAGAAATATCGAAGCATAAAACGGCGTCCTTTTCCGCATGGCGGCGTTGCTCGTCGTTGCCATAGAGCCCGCCATGTCGCCTCCTCGCGCCTTGCCCCGCGAAAAAATCCATCCGTTTTATCTTGTCCCGCTATTTATGATTCACGACACTAGTGTCGCCAACCCCTGGCTGCCGCGCACGTCCCTTTTAGTTTCCTTCCTGTTCCCCCACCGGCTCGGCGTCGTGCATCTGCGGATGCGCGGTGCGTAGCCAGCCGGCTTCGCTGTCCCAGAACACGGGCTTTTCGGTCTGCGGCATGTGGAGCAGATTGCGGTAGTCCTCAGAGCCCAGGTTGGTCAGACGGAACAGTTCGGTGAGGCGGGTTGCGCTGCGCAGGATGATGCGCCCGCGGCCGGATTTGTCGGGCGAGCCGGAGGGCATCCACTCGGCATAGTAGTGACCAATATTCACAACAGCCATCGTCGTTCTCCTTGGGGTCGATCCACTCTAAAAATAGGCGGTTTTGCGTCGCGCGTCGGGGTGCTGCGCGCCGCCAACGCGGCTGCCGGTTGCCGTCCCGCGGCCTGAATTCGGCCTTGGCAGCCCCCCATCCCTCGCGTCGCTATTTGGCGACACGCATGAAACAGCTTATGTCGTTGTTCTGATGAACGAATTCCAATAAGCCTCCGCGTTCGCCGGATTTTCTGTCTCTATCTGGGGACAGCTGGCCGTGTCTGTTGACCGAGTAATCCGAATTAATTCAGTATCTATCTGTTTATTAAGACGATTCTTGGTTGGCACGTGTTCTGCTTAGTAGGATGCTGAGACCCATTCATGGGCTCGAACCTCGTTGCCGTTTTTGTCGTTGCCGTTTTTGCAAACAAGCTCACCGTAGGAATTCATCGCAATGTTCAACTTCATGCAACCCATTCAGGGGAAGTGTCGAGGCGTGAACACCGACTGCCTGGCGTCATGGACCGTTCTACCCATGGCCGCTTGCGTGTCTGGATTTCGCTCGTGTTTCTGGATTGCGCTCGATCAATATCGATAAATACATTTGGGCAATCAGGCTGATTGGCTGAATGACAAAAAAAATATGAGGTTTCCTAATGTTTGGTGGTTATGAACATCCGGTTTTGAGTTTGGCTAAGCGGCTGGTCGACCCCCTGATTATTTTCTTTTCACTTGTCGTGGCCGCGACGCTGGAACAGCAAAAATTCGACGGGCTGTATTTGCTGCTCGGCATATTCGCATTCCTGCTGGCGTCCCAAGTGTTTGATGGCTTCGAGTTTTTTGAGCCGTCCGTTTCCGCACCGCGCGGCAACGCGATTTATGCACTCAACTTGTCAATCGCCTGGCTGATTGTGCTGGTCATATTGGGCGCGGTCGGGGCGCTGAGCGGAATCATTGGCGAGTACCACGCTCGGGTTTTGGCATGGTGGGCGTTGATCACGCCCGTGTTGCTGTTCATGGGGCATTCACTGGTGCGCGCCTACCTGGAGATGTTGCGCAGCCAGGGCAGCATCCGGCGCGCGGTCATCGTCGGCGCCAATGAGCTGGGGCGCAAGCTGGCAGACAGGATTCATCAGCAACGCAGCTTGATGATGCGGGTCGAGGCGTTTTTCGATGACCGGTCCGGCGATCGCTGCGAGAGCGAACTGAAAAGCGTCGTATTCGGGGGCATCGATGACGTCGCGACGTATGTGGCGGAGCATGGAATCGACCTGGTCTACATCACGCTTCCCATGTTCAATCATCCGAACGTCATGGGTCTGGTCAGCTCGCTCAAGGACACCACCGCATCGATTTATTTCGTGCCCGACGTATTCATGTTCGATCTGGTTCAGGCACGGCTGGATAACGTGAATGGGATTCCAGTCATCTCGGTATTCGAGACCCCGCTGACGGGAATCAACGCTGTCCACAAACATGTTTTCGATGTTGTGGCAGCCGGCCTGATTTTGTTGGCGATCTCGCCGCTGCTGCTGGTGATCGCGGTGCTGGTGAAAGCCACCTCGAAAGGGCCGGTGATCTTCAAGCAACGCCGTTATGGCGTGAATGGCGAAGAAATCCTGGTTTACAAATTCCGCTCGATGAGTGTGTGTGAAGACAGTCAGGTGGTCAGACAGGCAACCCAGAATGATGCACGCGTGACCTGGATCGGTTCGATTTTACGCCGCACGTCTTTGGACGAATTGCCGCAGTTTTTCAATGTCCTGCAGGGCAAGATGAGTATTGTCGGACCCCGCCCGCACGCCGTAGCCCATAACGAGCATTACCGCAAACTGATTCATGGCTACATGTGGCGCCATAAGGTCAAGCCGGGCATTACCGGCTGGGCGCAAATCAATGGCTATCGCGGTGAGACCGACACCATCGACAAGATGGAAGGCCGGGTGATTTACGACATTGCCTATCTGAAAAGCTGGTCGGTGTGGCTGGATATAACCATCATTTTTAAAACGATCAAGCTGGTGCTGAAAGATTCCAAGGCTTATTGAGCTTGACGGAAATCAACTGGAAATTCTGATCAACACGGAGGTGCTAGATGCGTTTGAAAACACATAAGCTTGTTGGGTTGTTTGCCTGGTCGCTGGCGATTCTGGCCGCTTCGCTGCCAGTCGACAGCGTTGCGTCCGTCCAGCGTGTGGCAACGGCAGAGATGGGCGTGAATCGCCCCCCGACGGTGAGGGCGATTTCTTACGGCGCACCCGTCCATTCCGCGTATCCCAAACCCGCGGTGAACGATGTCTCTATCCGGAGTGCGACACGTGTTTCGGTCGCGCCGGAAGTTGATCCCTGGACCATGCTTGCCGCGATCCTGGGCCTGATCGGCATGCGTTTGTGGCGGAGTGGAAAAAAGACGCTGCTGGTCATCCAGTGAGCGGTTCCATTCAGATTCTCTTGAAGACCATCCAGACGCAATTGATATGCGGCCGTTAAATCCAACCGAAACACTGGCCTTGCTGGTGGTGCTGGGCATGATGTCGAGCCCGGCCCGTGCAGAGGATAACGAGGATACGTTCACGCCGTATGTGCGCGGGCTATATGGCTATGACAGCAACCTGTTCCGCCTGCAAAACGACCAGGAGGCCAACGCCGTGCTGGGCACCACGGATATGGCCGAGTCCTTTTACACGCTGGCAGCCGGCATGGATGTGAATCTTCGCGTCAGCCGCCAGGTCATCCGGGCGCACGCTGAATACAACCAGACGTGGTTCAACCAATACAAGCTGCTGGATTACGACGGCCGCGATGCCTATTTGAAATGGGATTGGCTGGTGGGGCGGGTGGCAACGGGCGACGTCGGTATCGCGGAAACACTCACCCAGGCAAGCTATACCAACGTCAAGCAGCCGGTCAGTAACCTGATACGCACCCGCCAGCGTTTCTTCCACGCCGCAATCAAACTGGATAACCCGTGGCTCGTGAAGTTCGGCGCGGAAAGCGTCGACACGGACAACAATGCGTCGGTGCAGCAGGCGCTCGATGCCACGGTGGATTCCGTGAATGCGGGCGTGCAGTACACCAGCAGCAAGGGGTCGACGGTGGAGCTGATCAGCCGGCGCAGTGATGGCCAGTATCCAAATCGCCAGCTTGTCGGCTCGGCCCCCATCGATAACGATTATCTGCAATGGGATAACGGCGTCGCCGTTGCCTGGGCGCCCTCCGGAAAAACACAGGTATCCGGCAGGCTGAACTACACCCAGCGCGACTACACAGAAGTGCCGCAGCGCGACTTTTCCGGATTGACCGGGCTTCTGGCAATGGACTGGATGGTGACCGGAAAAACCACGTTGCGGGCGTCACTGCATCGTGACATCGGCGCACTGGAAAACGACACGGCAAGCTACACCCTGAACCAGGGCATCGCATTCGGCGCCGACTGGAAGCCCACCGCCAAGCTTGTATTCAACGCGCAACTCCGCCGTGACGACATCTCTTATGACGGTGATCCGGGCTTTGTCCTGTCATCGGCGCTGGCCAGGGAGGATCGGCTCACCACCGCGCAGGCCGGCATGCAGTATTCAGTATTGCGCAACACGACGCTCGGTCTGGTCTTGAAAAGAGGGGTGCGCGATTCCAGTGAGGCGTTCTCCAGTTATCGATACAACAGCGCCCTGATCAATCTGGGCAGCCAGTTTTGAAGGCGTCTTCAGGATTGGACATGACCTTCGTGCTTTGCCCGTTTCTGAATTTTGAATGGAAGGATTTTTTATGAAATTGATTATCTATGCCCTGTCCGTGATGCTGACTGCATTTTCCCTGCCGGTGGCGGCGATGGATTACCGCTTGGGGAGCGGGGATATCGTTCATGTCACGGTGTACGACCACCCCGAATTGCTGCTGGAAACGCGCGTGGACGAGCAAGGCAAAATCGATTTCCCGCTGATCGGGGGGGTGACGGTAGCGGGAGAGAGTGCCAGCACCGCCCAGCGGCTCATCGCGGACGCTCTGGAAAAAGGCGGCTACATCAAGAAGCCGCAGGTCAACCTCATCGTCAAGGCCTATCGCAGCAAGCAGGTTTCGGTCCTGGGGCAGGTCAACAAACCCGGAAAATATCCCCTGGAGAGCACCAGCACGATTTCGGACCTGCTGGCACAAGCGGGGGGCGTGACCCTGGAGGGCGCCGACGAGCTCACGCTGATCCGGAACCAGGATGGCAAGTCGCAGCGAACCCGGATCGATACCCAGTCGCTGTTCCAGGACGGGCAAGTTGACTTGAACCATCAGGTCATGGGCGGCGACGTGATTTTCGTGCCGCGCGCCGCGGTGTTCTACATCTATGGCGAGGTGCAGAAACCGGGAGCGTTTCGGCTGGAAAAGAACATGAACGTGATGCAGGCCCTGTCGCTGGGGGGCGGCATCACGCAGCGCGGTACGCAGAAAGGCATCCAGATTCGGAGACAGGGCGCGCAGGGTCAGCCGGTGGTGCTGAAAGCCGCGTTGACGGACCCGGTGCAGGAAGGGGATGTGGTGTATGTCAAGGAAAGTCTGTTTTAACAGTCTGCCGGAGGCCGCTCAGCCATGAACATCCTGCAATTTCTGCTGATACTCAAAGCGCACGCGAAACTGATGCTGCTCACGCTGACGCTTAGCGTGGCGCTGGTCAGCGGCGTCAGCCTGCTGCTCCCCAAAGCCTACACGTCCACCGCCTCGCTGGTGGTGAATGTGCGTGGCGCGGATCCGGTGACCGGTCAGGCCATGCAAAGTCAGCAGATCGCGGGTTATCTGGCGACCCAGGTGGATGTTATCCGAAGCCCCAGCGTGGCCCTGAAAGTGGTCGATGAGCTGAAGCTGGCAGAGGAGGCCGCGTTCCTGCAGCAATTCGAGCGTGACGTGCGGGCGCAGATATCGATTCGCGACTGGTTGGCCGCCACGCTGTTGAGGAATCTGGAGGTGAAGCCGTCAGGCGGGAGCAGCGTGCTCTACGTCACCTATAAAAGTGCCGATCCGCAGATGGCGGCGCGGCTGGCCAATGCCTTTGTGCGGGCGTATATCCAGACCAATCTGGAGCTCAAGACACAGCCCGCAAAACAGACGGCGGTTTGGTACGACCAGCAGCTGGCCGTGCTACGCAACAATCTGGAGAAAAGCCAGGAAAAACTATCCAGCCACCAGCAAAGCAAAGGCATTGTTTCGCTCGACGAAAAGCTGGATATCGAGTCTACGCGGCTGGCGGAACTGTCCAGCCAGCTGGTGGCCGCGCAGGGACAGACTTATGACAGCCTGTCCATCCAAAATAACGCCAGCAGTGCATCGGCCAGCGTCATGGACAATCCGGTGGTACAGGGACTCAAGGGCGATCTGGCCAGAAGCGAAGCCAAGTTCAGCCAGCTGGCACAGCGTGTCGGCAGCAATCATCCGGAATACCTGCGCGCCGAGGCCGAGGTGAAGAGCTTGCGCGGAAAACTGGCAGGCGAGATCAATACGGCACGACAAAGCATCAATACCAATCTGAGTGTGTCGCGCCAGCGCGAAGGCGCATTGCGCGCGGCATTGGCGGCGCAAAAGGCGAAGGTGTTGGCGCTCAATGCGAACCGGGATGCGGGTTCCGTGCTCGCGCGTGAAGTCGAAAGTGCGCAGCGCATCTACGACCAGGCCCTTGAGCGCTTCAGCCAGACCCAGCTGGAAGGGACCGCCGGTCAAACCGAGATATCGGTATTGAGTTCAGCCGTCGTCCCGCTTGTTCCTTCGACGCCGAACGTGCGTCTTAACGTGGCGCTATCCCTCATTTTCGGGGCCTTGTTGGGCGTGGGTTTGGCGTTGATCAGTGAAATGCTGAATCGACGCGTGCGTTCCATCTATGACGTGGTTGCCGTGTTGGATATGCCGGTGCTGGGCGTGCTGGCGGCAGGAAAAAAACCGCGGCGGCCGTCGCGTGGCCGGCGTGGGTTGCCTGGGCTCAACACCCAAACGCTGTCTCTACAGGAGGAGCCGAAGCCATGAACTCCCTGAATGCCGTCCACCTCGTCGATGATGGGTTAGCCCTGGAGAACAAGGAGCCTAATGTCGGCAGGCTGCTGCGGGACGCTGGCAAGCTGACATCCGCGGATGCCGAGCGTGTCGTGCTGTTGCAGAAAACAGAAAAGCTGCGTTTTGGCGAGGCTGCCATCAAGCTTGGATTGATTAACGAAGCCGATTTGCAGCAAGCGCTGTCGCATCAGTTTGACTATCCCCACTTGTCTCCCGGCGAAGGTCAGTTCAGCCCCGATCTGATTGCCGTCTATGAGCCGTTTGGGCACCAGGCGGAGCAATTGCGGGCGTTGCGCAGCCAGTTGATGATGCGATGGTTTTCGAACGGTCACAAGACGCTGACGATTGCGGGCATCAATGCCGGGGATGGCACGAGTTATCTGGCCGCCAATCTGGCGGTGATGTTTTCCCAACTGGGTGAGCGCACCTTATTGATCGACGCGGACCTGCGCCGGCCGCGCCAGCATGTGCTGTTCAATTTGGGGAATCGCCCGGGCCTGTCCGAACTGCTGGCGGGACGCGTCAAGATGTCTGTGACGAACCGCATTCCCGCTTTGCCCGCTTTCCCTAACCTGTCGGTCCTGACGGCGGGTGCCGTTCCGCCCAACCCGGCAGAGCTGTTGTCCCACACTGACACGCCCATCAAGCTCAAGGGCTTGGCCGAGCATTACGACGTGATCCTGATTGATACGTCCGCCGCCCACGGCAGCGCCGAAGCTGCGGTGGTTGCAGCGCGCACCGGCGCGGCGCTGCTGGTGCTGCGGCAGAATCACACCCAGCTAGCCGCCGCTGCGGCATTTCAGGCCAATCTGGCGAGTGCGGGCGCAGTGATGCTGGGCACGGTGTTGAACCAGTTCTAGTCTCCATGCGGTTTCCTTCACTCTCCCCCGGGTTTGCCTTGCCCCGCCCGGATGCACGGGTCTCGACAAAAGCGATTTCAGCGATTTTGATCGCCAGTGTCGTTTATCAGGCCGTGCTGGCGCTCATCCATACCCATTTATTTCGGGTTTCCGCGCTGGCTGTCGCCGCGGCTGAATTTGTGATCTACCTCGCCTGCGTGCTGGTTTTGGCCAAACGCATACGGCTTGAATTTGTCGCGATCGTGGCGCTGGTTTTGGCCTATCTGTTTCTCTTATCCATATTCCGGAATGCGCTGGAATTCAAAGGATTCAGGGATGTCGTGATCCCGCTTCTTTTCTTCTGGCTTGGGCGCCATGTGGCCGATATCGGTTATGCCGACAGGGTATTGAAACTGCTGGTCAGCGTGGTGCTGATTGTCGGGTTTTTTGAATTGTTTTTTCTGGATCAATTTACCCGCCTGCTGGATATTTTTTCCTATTACGTCAACACCGGCACGGTCACCATTTCCACCAACTTTATTCGGGATAGCGCACTCAATCTGAACGGGTTGCGGCCGGAAGGCATCGGCCGCACGATTTTCCCTTCGCTACTCGGCAGTCATCGCATCTCGTCCGTGTTCCTGGAACCCGTGTCGCTTGGCAACTTCTCGGTCATCGTGGCGGCCTGGGGCTTGTCCAAGCCCCGCACGGAGTACAAGCAGATGCTGTTCTTTCTGCTGTCCGCCATCACCCTGATCGCACTCAGCGACTCCCGCTATGGGCTGATCGTGGTGACGTCATTGATCGTGATGCGCATCACGGTGACGGGCCGTTTTCATGTTGCCGCAATCATCTTGCCCTTTGTTTCGATCCTGGTGCTGGTCCTGATCGGATTGTTTTTCGAGGGAAGAATCGCCGACAACATCATGGGGCGGCTTTTCTGGACCGGCAATACGTTGTTGAGCTTCGATGTTGAAAAGATGTTGGGGGTACAAGGGTTCAGCCTGCCTTATGGGGATATGGGCTACGCGTATCTGCTGACCCGTTGGGGCGTGCTGCTTTGTGTTGCGCTATGGGGCGCGTTGTGGATGGTGAAGATGCCGGATGAACGGGGCGTGCGTTTCCGGGCTTATGCCGCCTTGTATATCTCCCTGATTCTTACGGTAAGCGGGACCTCGTTATTTGCGCTGAAAACAGCGGGTCTGTTGTGGTTCATGGTGGGAAGCTGTACGTATTTGATGGCGAAAAAAGCGCCGCTTTCGTACGGCGCCGATACACCGAAAGTTTCCGGACGCGAGTTGAGCTATGCCCATTAAAGTCGTGCATGTCGTGCGTCAATACCATCCCTCGGTGGGGGGAATGGAGGACGTGGTGCAGAACATTGCGCACCAGCAGATGGATCGGCACGACCAGCTGCCGGTCATCCTCACGCTCGATCGTCTGTTCCGCAATTCCGCTCAGCGCCTGCCCGGGAAGGAGGTCATCAACGGCATTGAGGTGAAACGCTTGCCCTATCGGGGCTCCAGCCGCTATCCCCTGTGCCCGGGCGTGCTGGAGCATGTGCGCGATGCGGATGTGATCCATGTGCATGGCATCGATTTCTTTTTCGACTTCCTGGCCGCGACCAGGCCGATCCATCGTCGCCCCATGGTGGTCTCCACCCACGGTGGCTTTTTCCACACCCGCTTTGCCTCGACCCTGAAGAATATTTATTTCAATACCGCGACCCGGTTTTCATCCCTGGCCTACGACCGGGTCATCGCAACCAGCGACAGCGACGGTGAAATTTTCAATGCCATCGTGAAGTCGCCCAAAAAGGTGGTGATCGAAAACGGGGTGAATGTCGAAAAATATGCTGCCGCATCCGCGCCTGCGCTGACGCCGGCGCTCATCTATTTCGGCCGCTGGTCGGAGAACAAAGGCTTGCTTGAAACGATCGAGTTCTTCCGCCATCTGGTGTCCCGGCAGCCGGCCTGGAAGCTGATCATTGCCGGGCGGGAATACGACCATACCCAGAAAGAGCTGATGGCCTTGCTACAGAAATATCAGCTTGTCGACTCGGTCCAGCTGGCGCCGAATCCATCGGACCGGGAACTGGCAAGCCTGATCGGGCAATCCAGCTATTTCATCTGCCTGTCGCGGCATGAGGGCTTCGGCATTGCCCCGATCGAGGCGATGAGTGCCGGTTTGACGCCGGTGTTGAGCGACATTCCCCCGTTCCGCAATCTCGTCAGGCAAGCGGGCGTGGGCGTGCTGCTCGACAGCGGCGACATCGACAACGGGATCGCCGACTTGCTGGCGCTTCACGCCCGCGGTGAGCACGAACACGCCCGCAGACGGGCTTGGGCGCAGTCGTTTGTCGAACGTTACAACTGGAAGCATATCGCCGATAAATACGTTGATATTTAT
>JBAQND010000125.1:0-48992 GCA_049303455.1 Thiobacillus sp. | reverse complement strand
CGGCCCAGCCGCACCTCGACGACCCCCAGGGTGGAACCGTCCAGCATGATGACGTCGATCTCGCCGAAGCGGCAGCGCCAGTTGCGCGCCACGAGCTTCAGGCCCTGCGTTCGCAGGAAGGCTTCGGCGCGCGCCTCGGCGGATTGCCCGATCAGGGATTTCAACATCTGCGACAATGACGGCCCATGAACGAATCGACCCATCATACCCGCCTGCCGCCCGCGCTCTATGTCGTCGCTACACCGATCGGCAACCTCGGCGACATCACGCTGCGCGCGCTCGACACGCTGAAAAGCGTGGATCACGTTGCAGCGGAGGACACCCGCATCTCGGGGCAACTGCTGGCGCATTTCGACATCAGAAAGCCGCTGGTGTCCATCCGCGAACACAACGAGCGCGAAGCCGCCAACAAGGTGATCGCGTGGATCGCCGCCGGCGAGGCGGTGGCCTACGTCTCGGATGCCGGCACGCCGGCGGTGTCCGATCCCGGTGCGCGGCTGGTGGCGGCGGTGCGCGCAGCGGGCCAAGACGTGGTGCCGATTCCCGGCGCCTCGGCGGTGACGACGGCGCTGTCGGCAGCGGGCATCGAATCCGGACAATGGCTGTTCCACGGCTTTCTGCCGCCCAAGTCCGGTGCGCGCCGCGCCCAGCTGCAAACCCTCGCGGCGCTGCCCTGTTCGCTGGTGTTTTACGAAGCGCCGCATCGCATCGAGGAAACCCTGGCCGACATGGCGGCCGTGCTGGACGGCGCCCGCTTGGTCACGCTGGCGCGCGAACTCACCAAGCGCTTCGAGTCCATCGTCACGCTGCCGCTCGCCGACGCCCCGACCTGGCTGGCCGCCGACCCCAACCACGTGCGCGGCGAATTCGTCGTCATCGTGCATCCGCCGGCTACGGCCGCAGCGATGGTCGATGCGGAAGCGATGCGGGTGCTCGACGTGCTGCTGGGTGAGTTGCCGCCCACCCTGGCGGCCAAGCTGGCGGCGAAGATCAGCGGGCGCAGCAAGGCCGAACTTTATAAAATGACCCTCGCATTGAAACCGCAGGACGACGCATGACCGACATCCTTACGATCACCTGCCCCGACGACTGGCACATCCACTTCCGCGACGGCGCCGCCATGCAGAGCGTGCTGCCCGACACCGCGCGCGCGTTCGGCCGCGCCATCGCCATGCCCAACTTGAAGCCGCCGGTGGTGAGCGTGGCCGATGCCGCGGCTTATCGTGAGCGCCTGCTGGCCGCTGCCGCCGGCACGTCGTTCGAGCCCTTGATGACGCTTTACCTCACCGACAACACGACGCCGGAGGAAATCCGCCGCGCGCGCGAAAGCGGCTTCGTGCATGCGGTGAAGTACTACCCGGCAGGGGCGACGACCAACTCCGACTCCGGCGTCACCGAGCTGACCCGTGCCTACCAGGCGATCGCGGCGATGGAGGAAGTCGGCATGCCGCTCTTGCTGCACGGCGAAGTGGTCGACCCCGAGGTCGACGTGTTCGACCGCGAAGCGGTGTTCATCGAACGCCACCTGACCCGGCTGCTGCGCGATTTTCCCAAACTGAAAATCGTGCTGGAGCACATCACCACGCGCCAGGCCGCCGAGTTCGTAACGGCGGCGCCGGCCAACGTCGCCGCCACGGTCACCGTGCATCACCTGCTGTACAACCGCAACGCCATGTTCCGCGGCGGCATCCGTCCGCACCTGTTCTGCCTGCCGGTATTGAAGCGCGAGCAGCACCGCCAGGCGCTGGTGGCCGCGGCCATTTCCGGCAACCCCAAGTTCTTCCTCGGCACCGATTCGGCGCCGCATGCGGTGGGCGCCAAGGAAACCGCCTGCGGCTGCGCCGGTATCTATTCCGCGCACGCCGCGATCGAGCTGTATGCCGAAGCCTTCGAGGACGCCGGCGCGCTCGACCGGCTCGAAGCCTTTGCCAGCTTTTACGGCGCCGACTTCTACGGCCTGCCGCGCCATACCGACACCCTCACCCTCAAGCGCGAAAGCTGGGACGCGCCGGCCAGCCTCAGGCTGGGCGACGAAACCCTGGTGCCCTTGCGTGCGGGCGAGACGATCCGCTGGCGCGTGGCGTGAAATAAAAAAAGGCAGACCGGGGAAGTCTGCCGTGGTGGGAGCCAGCCAGCATTGATGTCCCGCCGGGTGCTTCCAAGGGCCGCGCAGCATTGCGCTGCGCGGGAGGAGGGCGTTAGAGGAACGCCGGAATGATGGGTTCGACCCCCGAGCTCATGGCTTCGGGGTGGTGCGCGGCAACCAGCTTCTTGATCTCGTCGACTCGCCCGGAGGGGGCGTCCACCATCATCAGGATGTGTCCGGCGGCGATGGCCGACTCGAAGCTTTTCAAGCGCGAGTTGGGAATCGATCTGGCGACCATGCTGGCGACCCAGGCGCAAAACGCGGCGCCGATCAGCGCGGTGAGCGCGGTGAGCAGAATGGTGACGAGCTGCGGGTCGATGCCGGCGGGCGGGAAGAACACCGCCACCAGACCGGCAATGATGCCGGTTCCCCCCCACGGCCAGGCCGGTTTCGGCGCCATGGACAAAGTCGGATGTTTGCAGGACCGAGGCCTCGTGCAGGCCTTCGAGCGATGTACCGTCCCGGGCCATGACGTGAATATGGTCATCTTCGATGCGGGCGAGCGGACGTTCGTCACGAATCTGGCGGGCGCTGCGGGTGTCCGGCACCATGAAATACAGACGTCTTCTCATGATGGGTCTCCTGATGAGGCCGTGACCCGGCCTGGATACCTGATTAGCAGATCAGCCGCTACAGTCAAGTAAAGGCTTTATAATGCCCATGGGAAAGCCGGTCAGACAACCGCTGCCACGCAAGTGGGAGAGGAAAGTCCGGGCTCCATAGAGCAGGATGCCGGCTAACGGCCGGACGCCGCGAGGCGAGGAATAGGGCCACAGAGACGAGCGTATTGAGTTACGGTGAAACGCGGTAACCTCCATCCGGAGCAACACCAAATAGGCAGGCGATGAAGCGGCTCGCTGAGTCTGCGGGTAGGTGGCTGGAGCCGGTCAGCAATGACCGGCCTAGAGGAATGGTTGTCCACGACAGAACCCGGCTTATCGACCGACTTTTCCACTTTATATGTAATTCAAATAGTTAGCGCTTTTATCTAAATAAATAAGCAGAATTAGTCGCTAAGCTCAGGTTTTTCCAGAAACTTATCCACAACCAATAATCACCCCTAAGTCCTTGAGGCATAGGGGTTTTTTTGCGTCTGTCGGCTTGACCCCCACAAAACTATCCCCTATAGTGGGTGCAGGTGGTGATTGGTGGGAGGGTGTGGGAGAATGCGCCCGGCCTGACGCAGCCAAATTTGGCTGAATCGACATTCAATAAACTGGGGGAGTGCATGTTTCGGGGGGTCGCAACTGTCAATCTGGACAGCAAAAGCCGGCTTGTGGTGCCGGCGCGCTACCGCGACGCCCTCCTGGTCAATGGCGGCGGGCGCGTGGTGATCACCGCCGACCCCAGCCAGTGCCTGCTGCTCTATCCCCTGTCCGAGTGGGAGCCGATCGAGAAAAAGCTCAACGGCCTCTCCGACTTCAATTCCCGTACCCGCAGTCTCAAGCAGTTGCTCGTCGGCTATGCGCACGACATGGACATGGACAGCGCCGGTCGCGTGCTGCTGCCGCCGATGCTGCGCAAGTTCGCCGAACTCGACAAGAGCGTGGTGATGGTGGGGCAGGGCAGCAAGGTGGAGCTGTGGAACGAGGCGCGCTGGGAGGCGCAGGTGGCCCAAGCGCTGACGTTCAGCGACGATGCGCTGCCACCCGAACTGGAAGGCTTTACGTTGTGATGGAGACCGCCCATGTGCCGGTGCTGGCACAGGAGGCGGTGGCGGCACTGGCGATCAGGCCCGACGGCGTCTATGTCGATGCCACTTTCGGGCGCGGCGGACACAGCCGGCTGATCCTGGCCCAGCTGGGGCCGGCCGGCCGGCTGATTGCGATGGATCGCGATCCCGACGCCATTCGTGCCGCAACTGCCCTGCGGGACGCCCGGCTGATGCTGGTGCAAAGCCCGTTTTCGAGGCTGGGTGCGGTGCTTGACGGCATGGGTGTGATGCAGGTGGATGGAATTTTGCTGGATATCGGGGTGTCGTCGCCGCAACTCGATGACGCGACGCGCGGATTCAGCTTCCGCTTCGATGCGCCGCTCGACATGCGCATGGATCCGGGAAGCGGGCTGTCGGCGGCGGACTGGCTGGCGACGGCGGAAGAGGGGGAGATATGTGAAGTCATCCGCACCTACGGGGAAGAGCGGTTTGCTAAATCGATTGCGCGCGCGATTGTTGCGGCACGCCAGGAAGCAGCCATCCGCAGCACCGGGCAGCTGGCGAGTCTCATCGCCGCAACGGTCAAAAAGCGCGAGCCGGGGCAACACCCGGCAACCCGCAGCTTCCAGGCTATACGGATTTACATCAACCGCGAACTGGAAGAACTGAGCGCCGTGCTGCCGCAATGCGTGGACAAACTGAAACCCGGCGGACGGCTCGCGGTCATCAGCTTTCATTCGCTGGAAGACCGTATCACCAAGCGCTTCATGCGCGACGAGGCCCAAGGTGAGCAGGCGCCGCGCCGGCTGCCGATTCAGGCCGCCATGCTGAAGCCGGGGCGGCTGAGGCTGGTGGGCCGCGCGCAGCGCGCGAGCGGCACCGAGGTGGCGGCCAACCCGCGGGCCCGCAGCGCCGTGCTGCGGGTGGCGGAACGCACGGGCGAGGGAGCATGAGCCGCTTCAACGTCGTCATGGCGCTGGTCTTGGTGGTGTGCGCACTGGCCGTCATCCAGGCGCAGCATCACTCGCGCACCTATTTTGTGGAACTGGAACGGCTGAAGAAAGAGGCGCACGTGTTGGACGAGCAATGGGGCCAGCTGCAGCTGGAGCAGAGCACCTGGGCCAATCTGGCGCGGGTCGACAGGCTCGCGCGCACCCGGCTCGGCCTAGTTGAGCCGGCGCATGACCGTGTGCGCATCGAAACGCTGGCAGACGCGCCATGAACTACCACTCGAGAAAACTGCTCAAGCTCAATCTTGCCCCGTGGCGCATGGCTGCGGTGGGCAGCCTGCTGCTTGCCGGGCTGGTGGTGGTGGCCGGGCGCGCGTTCTACCTGCAGGGCATCAACACCAACTACCTGCAGGGCAAGGGCGATGCGTTGACCAACCGCAACCTCACCCTGCCCGCGCATCGCGGCCAGGTGTCCGACCGCAACGGCAAGCTGCTGGCGATCAGCACGCCGGTCGAATCCCTGTGGGCGCGTCCGGACGAACTCAAGCTGACCGCCGACGAGCGCGTGCAACTGGCCAGGGTGCTCGGCGTGTCGCCGCAGGCGCTGGGGAAAACGCTGGCGCGCAAGACGCGCGGCGAGTTCAGCGTGCGGCGACCGGTCACGCCGGACCAGGCTGTCAGGATCGCCGCGATGGGAGTGCCTGGCCTGCATCTGCGCCGCGAATTCCGTCGCTACTACCCGGCGGGCGAAGTCGCAGCGCACGTGGTCGGCTTTACCAATGTGGACGATCTCGGCCAGGAAGGCGTCGAGCGCGCCTACCAGGACTGGCTGGCCGGACGCGAGGGCAAGCGCCGGATCCAGCGCGACCGTCGCGGCAACACCATCCGCGATCTGGCGCCGATCCGGACCGCGCAGATGGGCGGCAATCTGGCGCTGTCGCTCGATCTCAACATCCAGTACCTGGCGCACCGGGAACTGGCGGCGGCGATTGTCGCGCTCAAGGCCAAGGGCGGCAGCGTGGTGGTGCTCGACGCCAAGACCGGCGAGATTCTCGCGCTGGCCAACCAGCCGATTTTCAATCCCAACAACCGCCGCAATTACAAACCCGGACCGATGCGCAACCGCGCGGTGATCGACACCTTCGAGCCGGGTTCCACGATCAAGCCCTTCGTCGCGGCGGCGGTGCTGGAGCGCGGCCTGTATCGCCCGGACAGCGTGATCGACACGCCGGAAACCTGGCGCGTCGGCGCCAAGCTGGTGCGCGACAGCCACCCGCATCCCCAGTTGACGGTGAGCGAAATCATCCAGAAATCGAGCAACGTCGGCGCGGTGAAGCTGGCCATGTCGCTGACCCCGCAGCAATACTGGGACGTGCTGCACCGCGCCGGCTTCGGCCAGTTGCCGGGATCGGGCTTTCCCGGCGAGACCGCCGGGCGCCTGCGCGATGCCGCCACCTGGAAGCCGGTCGAGCACGCCACCATGGCCTACGGCTACGGTCTGTCGGTCAGCCTGCTGCAGCTGACCCGGGCCTACATGGCGTTTGCCAACGACGGCGAAGTGATGCCGCTGTCCTTTCTCAAGCGCGAGCCGCAGGAAATCGTCGGCGAGCGGGTGTTCTCCCCGGCGGTGGCGCGCAAGGTGCGCGCCATGATGGAAACCGTGACGCAGGAAGGCGGCACCGGCATGCGAACCCGGGTGCCGGGCTATCGCGTGGCCGGCAAGACCGGCACCGCGCACAAGCTGGTCGACGGCCGCTACGCTTCCGACCTCTTTCTGTCTTCCTTCGTCGGCATGGCGCCGGCCTCCAACCCGCGCCTCATCATCGGGGTGGTGATCGATGAGCCGTCCGGCGGGGTGTATTACGGCGGCAGCACCGCCGGCCCGGTGTTTGCGCAGGTGATGGCCGCCAGCCTGCGTCAGCTCGCGGTGCCGCCGGATGCGCCGGAAACCACGACGCAGGTGACGCAGAACGCGCTGCCGGTGGCGCGTACAGGCGGAGGCGCGTGATGGCGAATCCGCAGCAAGACACAAACAATCTGGCCGCGCCGCAGGCGATCCGCGAATCCGTGCCGCACATTCTGGAGCGGCTCGGCATCGCCGTCGCCGAGATCGTCAGCGACAGCCGCCGGGCCATGCCGGGTGTGGTGTTCGCCGCCTACCCCGGAGAGGCGCGCGACGGCCGCGACTTCATCGCGCAGGCGGTGGCGCAGCGCGTCGACGGCGTGCTGTGGGAAGCCGACCACTACCAGTGGGATCCCGCGCTCGCCATTCCCAATGCCGGGGTGACCGGGCTGAAAAACCGCATCGGCGAAATTGCCGCCCATGTCTACGGCGAGCCTTCGCGCGCGCTCCACATGGTCGGCATCACCGGCACCAACGGCAAGACCTCGGTGGCGCACTGGGTCGCGCAGACCTTCTCGCGGCTGGGGCGCAAGACCGCCGTCATCGGCACGGTTGGCAATGGCTTCCCCGGTGCGCTGACGCCGGCGCTCAACACCACGCCCGACGCCATCGAGCTGCAGCAGCGCCTGGCGCATTTCCGGCAGCAGGGCGCGACCGCGTGCGCGATGGAGGTGTCGTCGCACGGGCTGGCCCAGGGGCGGCTCAACGGCACCCAGTTCAGCGTCGCGGTGCTGACCAACCTGTCGCGCGACCATCTCGATTACCACGGCGACATGGACAGCTATGCCGCCGCCAAGGCGCGCCTGTTCAGCTGGCCGGGGCTGGAGTGGGTGGTGGTCAACCTCGACGACGCCTTTGGCAAGCAGTTGGAAGCGGAGACGCGGCTGGCGAGCGTCGCCGGCTATGGTTTCCGGCGCGGCGCCGTGGTGGGTGAAAAGCTGCGCCTGTCGCAGGCCGGCCTGCATCTCATGGTGCGCACCGACTGGGGCACTGCCGAAGTCGACGCGCCGCTGTTGGGCCGCTTCAACGCGGCCAACCTGCTGGCGGTGCTGACGACTTTGCTGGTTTCCGGCGTGAAGCTCGACGATGCCTGCCAGGCGCTGGCGCACATCACGCCGCCACCGGGGCGGATGCAGACCCTCGGCGGCAACGCCCATCCGCTGGTGGTGGTGGACTACGCGCACACCCCTGACGCGCTGGAAAAGGTGCTCGCCACCCTGCGCGAAATCGTCAGTGGCGGGCGCCTGATCTGCGTCTTCGGCTGCGGCGGCAATCGTGACCGCGGCAAGCGCCCGCTGATGGGACAGGCCGCAGTCGCAGGCGCCGACGAAGTCTGGATCACCAGTGACAACCCCCGCAACGAAGACCCGCGCCGCATCATCGACGACATTCTGGTCGGCACGGGCGACAAGCCGCACGCCGAGCCGGATCGCGCGCGCGCGATTTTCGAGGCCATCGGCGGCGCGCATCACGGCGACGTGGTGGTGATCGCCGGCAAGGGCCACGAGGACTTCCAGGAAATCGCCGGCGAGCGGCGGCCGTTCTCCGACGTGGCGGTTGCCAGAAAAGCCCTGGAGGCATGGACATGAGCATGATGCGTCTGTCAGAGGCCGCCGCCATGCTTGGCGTGCCGTTCAGCGGGGTGGATGCCGAGGTGCTGCGCGTCTGTACCGACAGCCGCACGATCCAGCCGGGCGATCTCTTCATCGCGCTACGCGGCGAGAAATTCGACGGCGGCAGGTTTGCCGCGCAGGCGTTGGAGCGAGGCGCGGCCGGCGTGGTGCTCGACGCCGCACAGGCGCCCGACATGACGACGGCCCTCCGCGTCGACGACACCCGCCTCGCGCTTGGCAGGCTGGCCGCCGCCTGGCGCCGGCGCTTCACGATTCCGCTCGTTGCCATCACCGGCAGCAACGGCAAGACGACGGTGAAGGAAATGCTGGCGGCCATCCTGCGGGTGGAGGCGGGTTCAGACGATGCGGTGCTCGCCACCGAGGGCAACCTCAACAACGACATCGGCCTGCCACTTATGCTGCTGCGCCTGCGCCCGACGCATCGGTTCGCCGTGCTGGAAATGGGCATGAACCACACGGGCGAAATCGACTACCTGACGCGGCTTGCGCGGCCGGACGTGGCGGTGGTCAACAACGCGATGACCGCGCATATCGGCTTTCTCGGATCGGTCGAGGCCATCGCGCGCGCCAAGGGCGAAATCTTCAACGGCCTGTCGGACGCCGGCATCGCCGTGTTCAACGCCGACGACGCGCACGCCGGGCTGTGGCGCGAGGCCAATGCGCGGCGCAGCGTGGTCGATTTCGGCATCAGGCAGCCGGCGAAAGTGCGCGGCCAATATCGCCCCGGCCCCTTCGGCTCGGCGCTGACCCTCACCCTGCCCAATGCCTGCCTCGACATCGCGCTGCAGGTGCCGGGCGAACACAATGTGATGAACGCGCTCGCCGCCGCCACCGCCGCCTTCGCCCTCGACGTCAGCCTGCGCAGCATCGACGCCGGGCTGTCCGCTTTCAGCGGCGTCAAGGGCCGCCTGCAAAAAAAGCCTGCCCTGCACGGCAGCACCTTCATCGACGATACCTACAACGCCAACCCGGATTCGGTGCAAGCCGCGCTGGCGGTGCTGGCACAGCAACCCGGCCGGAAAGTGCTGGTGCTGGGCGACATGGGGGAACTGGGCGACGACGCCGTGCCCATGCATGCGCAGATCGGCCTGGCCGCGCGCGCGGCCGGGGTCGACACGCTGCTGGCCCTGGGCGAGCTGACCCGGGAAACCGTCGGCGCATTCGGCGCGGGTGCGATGCATTTCGAGCGCATCCAGGAATTGCTCGCCGAACTCGAAAACTTACTCACGCCCGACACCACCGTACTGGTGAAAGGCTCGCGCTTCATGCAGATGGAACGCGTGGTCAACAGTTTTGTGGAATGCCCGACGGCCTCAAGGCCGGGGCACGAGGGACACTGACATGCTGCTGTGGTTGTTCGAATATCTTGGCCAGGACGTCCGTGCATTCAATGTCTTCAGCTACCTGACGCTGCGCGCGGTGCTGGCCACGCTCACCGCGCTGACGATTTCCTTCATCGTCGGGCCTGCCGTGATCCGCAAGCTCACCGCGCTGAAAATCGGCCAGTCGGTGCGCAGCGACGGCCCGCAGACGCACCTGATCAAGGCTGGCACGCCGACCATGGGCGGCGCGCTGATCCTGGTGTCGGTCACCGTCACCACGCTGCTGTGGGCCGACCTGTCCAATGACTATGTCTGGGTCGCGTTGCTCACGCTGGTGGGCTTCGGCGCCATCGGCTGG
The DNA here is from genome assembly GCA_049303455.1 of Thiobacillus sp. Lineage (GTDB taxonomy): Bacteria > Pseudomonadota > Gammaproteobacteria > Burkholderiales > Thiobacillaceae > Thiobacillus. Next base: position 39,025 of record JBAQND010000125.1, on the reverse strand, counting down.
GTCGACGACTGGCGCAAGGTGGTCGAGAAAAACTCGCGCGGCCTCGCCTCACGCTGGAAGTATTTCTGGCAGTCGCTGATCGGCCTGGCGGTCGCGGCCTACCTGTGGCAGACCGCCTCCCTGCCCGCGCACACCGAGCTCATCATCCCCTTCTTCAAGTACGCCACGCTGCCGTTGTCGGCGGCGGCCTTCATCGTGCTCGCCTACTTCGTCATCGTCGGCTCCAGCAACGCGGTCAACCTCACCGACGGCCTCGACGGCCTCGCGATCCTGCCGACCGTGATGGTGGCCTCCGCGCTGGCGATCTTCGCCTACGTCGCCGGCAACGCGGTGTTCTCCAAATACCTCGGCGTGCCCTTCGTCCCGGGCGCGGGCGAACTGGCGATCTTCTGCGCCGCGATGGCCGGCGCAGGCCTCGCCTTCCTGTGGTTCAACGCCTACCCGGCCGAGGTCTTCATGGGCGATGTCGGCGCGCTGGCGCTGGGCGCCGCACTCGGCGTGGTCGCCGTCATCGTGCGCCAGGAAATCGTGCTGTTCATCATGTGCGGCGTGTTCGTGGTCGAGACGCTGTCGGTGATGGTGCAGGTCGCCTCGTTCAAGCTCACCGGCAAGCGCGTGTTCCGCATGGCGCCGATCCATCATCACTATGAGTTGAAGGGCTGGAAGGAGAACCAGGTGGTGGTGCGATTCTGGATTATTTCAATGATGCTGGTGCTGATCGGCCTGTCGAGCCTGAAACTGCGATGAACTACGACAGCCTGAACCTTTCCGGCAAGCAGGTCCTGGTGCTCGGCCTGGGCGACACCGGCCTGTCGTGCGCGCGCTGGCTGGCGGCGCGCGGCGCCAAGGTGAGCGTGGCCGACACCCGCGCAGCACCGCCGCACGCGGCTCGGCTGGCCGAGTGGCTGCCCGAGGTGCCGCTCCGCACCGGGCCGTTCGACAATGTCGACCTCGAGGCAACCGAAATGCTGGTGGTGAGCCCGGGCGTGCCGCTGACCGAGCCCGCGGTCGCCCGCGCCATCGCGGCGGGGGTCGAAGTGGTGGGGGACGTCGAGCTGTTCGCCCGCGCCATTCGCGCCCTCAATGCGAAGCGGGAGCATCCGATGCGGGTGCTCGCGATCACCGGCAGCAACGGCAAAAGCACCGTCACCGCGATGTGCGGCGACATGTGCCGCATGGCGGGCCTCGTCACCTGCGTGGCCGGCAACATCGGCCTGCCGGTGCTGGATGCGCTGTCTGAAATCGAGCAGGGCAGCGCGCCCGCGCCGCAGGCATGGGTGCTGGAACTGTCCAGCTTCCAGCTCGAGACGACCTCCAGCCTCAACGCCGATGCCGCCGCCGTGCTCAACCTGTCGGAAGACCACATGGATCGCTACCCCGACATGGATGCCTACGCGGCAGCCAAGGCGCAGATTTTCAGCGGCGACGGCGTGCAGGTGTTGAACCGCGACGATCCGCGCAGCCTCGCCATGGCCCGGCCCGGCCGCCGCGTCGTCAGCTTCGGCCTCGACCGCAGCCCGCGCGATGACAACTTCGGCCTGTGCGAGGATGAGCTGTGTCTCGACGGCGACATGCTGATGCCGCTGTCCGCGTTGCCGGTGGCCGGGTTGCACAACGCGGCCAATGCGCTGGCGGCGCTGGCCCTGACCCGTGCGCTGGGCCTGCCGATGGAAGCGCTGTTGCGCGGGCTGCTGCATTTCAAGGGCCTGCCGCACCGGGTGGAGCAGGTCGCCGAGATCGACGGCGTGACCTGGTATGACGATTCCAAGGGCACCAACGTCGGCGCCACCGAAGCGGCGCTCTACGGCATGGGTCGCCGGAGGGCGGTGGTGATTCTGGGTGGCGACGGCAAGGGGCAGGACTTCAGTCCGCTCAAGGCCGCGGTCGAGGCCAACGCCCGCGCAGTGGTGCTGATCGGGCGCGATGCGGCGCTGATCGCCGCGGCCATCGCGGGAAGCGGGGTCGAAATCCTGCGGGCGGACAGTCTGCCGCAAGCCGTCGAGGCGGCGCAGCGTCTGGCGCGACCCGGCGACGCCGTGCTGCTGTCGCCCGCCTGTGCCAGCTTCGACATGTTCCGCAACTACATCCATCGCGCCGAAGTGTTTGTCGACGCCGTCAACCGGCTGGCGGCAGAGAGGGCGGCAGGCTGATGCTCTACACCGCGCGCGCGCCCAAACCCCGTGCCGAACTCGATTTCAGCCTGCTGTGGCTGGCGCTCGGCCTGCTGGCGCTCGGCCTGGTGATGGTGTATTCCGCCTCGCTCGCGATTGCCGAAGCGGCCAAATACACCGGGCACAACGGCGAATTCTATCTGCTGCGGCAGGGCTTGTTCATCACCCTCGGCGTCGGCGTCGGCGTGGCCGCCTTCCAGGTGCCGATGCGGGTGTGGCAGCAGGCAGCGCCCTTTCTGTTTCTCGCCGGCCTGCTGCTGCTGGTGGTGGTGCTGATCCCGGGCATCGGGCGCGAGGTCAACGGCAGCCGCCGCTGGATTCCGCTCGGCTTCGCCAACCTGCAGCCGTCAGAGCTGATGAAGTTTCTTGCCGTGCTGTATGCCGCCGATTACACCACGCGCAAGGCCGCCTTCATGCACGACTTCAAGAAGAGCTTCATGCCGATGGCTGCGGTGATGATGCTGGCGGGCGCCCTGTTGCTGAGCGAGCCGGACTTCGGCGCCTTCGTGGTGATTATTGCGATCGCCATGGGCATTCTGTTTCTGGGTGGGCTCAACTGGAAGGTGTTTGCCGGTCTGGTCGTGGTGCTGATGATCGGGTTTGCGCTGCTGATCTTCACCTCGCCGTACCGGATGCAGCGCATCCTCGGCTTCATGGACCCGTTCGCCGATCCCTACGGCAAAGGCTATCAGCTGTCGCATGCGCTGATCGCCTTCGGCCGTGGCGAATGGCTGGGCCAGGGACTCGGCGGCAGCGTCGAAAAGCTGTTCTACCTGCCCGAGGCGCACACCGACTTCCTGCTCGCCGTCATCGCCGAGGAATTCGGCTTCGTCGGCGTGGCAGTCGTGGTCGGACTGTTCGCCTGGCTCATCGTCAAGGCCTTCCTGATCGGCCATCGCGCCGCCCAGCTCGAGCGCAACTTCTGCGCGCTGGTGGCGCAGGGCATCGGCATCTGGCTCGGCGTGCAGGCGCTCATCAACATGGGGGTGAACGTCGGCCTGCTGCCGACCAAGGGGCTGACCCTGCCCTTCCTGTCGTTCGGCGGCAGCGGCATCGTCGCCAACTGCCTGGCGATTGCCGTGCTGCTGCGCATCGACTGGGAGCATCGGCAGATGATGCGGGGGAAGACGTTCTGATGATGGCCGCCGCGAACCGCACCCTCATGGTCATGGCCGGCGGCACCGGCGGCCACGTCTACCCCGCGCTCGCGGTGGCCGACGCGCTGCGCGCGCGCGGCTGGGACGTGTTCTGGCTCGGCACCAAAAACGGCCTCGAGGCGCGCGTGGTGCCGGCCGCCGGGATCGATATGGTGTGGGTGTCGATGGGCGGCGTGCGCGGCAAGGGCCTGCTGAAGAAATTGTTGCTGCCAGCCATGCTGCTGGTCGCCTTCGGCCAGAGCCTCGCCGCCATCCTGCAGCGCCGCCCGGATGTCGTGCTGGGCATGGGCGGCTACACCGCCTTTCCGGGCGGCATGATGGCGAGCCTCTTGAACAAGCCGCTGGTCGTCCACGAGCAGAACTCGGTCGGCGGGCTCACCAACCGCGTGCTGGCCTGCCTGGCCGACCGCGTGCTGACCGCGTTCCCGCGGGCGTTCCGGGGCGAGAAGGACAAGCCGATCCCGTGCCGCCGGGTGGCGACCGAATGGGTGGGCAATCCGGTGCGAGCCGACATCACCGCGATCATGGCAGCGGAACGCGCCGCCCGCACGGGACCGCTGCGCCTGCTGGTGGTCGGCGGCAGCCTTGGCGCGCGGGCGCTGAACGAACGGGTGCCGCAAGCCCTGGCATTGCTGCCGGCCGACCGGCGTCCGCAGGTGGTGCATCAGTCCGGCCGCCTGCACCTTGACGCCCTGCGCGCGAACTATGCCGCCGCCGGCGTCGAGGCCGAGGTGCGCGATTACATCGAAGACATGGCCGCCGCCTGGCGCGACTGCGACTTCGCCATCTGCCGCGCCGGCGCGATGACAGTGGCCGAACTGGCCTGCGCCGGGGTGCCTGCGGTGCTGGTGCCCTTCCCTTCCGCGGTCGACGACCATCAGACGGGCAATGCCGAATTCCTCGCCGACGCCGGCGCAGCCTGGCTGATCCAGCAGAAGGATCTGAGCGCGGAAAAGCTGGCGGCGCTGATCGGCGGACTTGACCGCGCCACGCTCGGTGCCATGTCGGACAGGGCGATGAAACTTGCGCGGCCCGATGCGACTCAACGGGTGGCAGACATTTGCGAGGCACTGGTGAAATGAAGCACGCCGTCAAACACATCCACTTTGTCGGCATTGGCGGCGTCGGCATGAGCGGCATCGCCGAGGTGCTGCTGAATCAGGGCTACGCCGTGTCGGGGTCGGACCTCGCCGATAGCGCGGTGACGCGGCGGCTGGCCCAGCTGGGCGCGCGCATCCAGCGCGGCCACGCCGCCGAAAATATCGCCGGCGCCGACGCGATCGTCGTCTCGACCGCCGTCACCGATGACAACCCGGAAGTCGTCCGTGCCCGCGAGAACAAGATTCCCATCGTGCCGCGCGCGCTGATGCTGGCCGAGCTGATGCGTCTGAAGCAGGGCATTGCGGTGGCCGGCACCCACGGCAAGACCACCACCACCAGCCTGGTCGCCAGCATTCTCGGCGAGGCGGGGATGGACCCGACCTATGTGATCGGTGGCAGGCTGACCGCCGCCGGCACCAACGCAAAGCTGGGGCAGGGCGATTTCCTGGTGGCCGAGGCCGACGAATCCGATGCCTCCTTCCTTTATCTGACGCCGGTGATCGCGATCGTCACCAACATCGACGCCGATCACATGGAGACCTACGGCCATGACTTCGAGCGCCTGAAGCAGGCCTTCGTCGACTTCTGCCAGCGGCTTCCCTTCTACGGCATGGCGGTGCTGTGCATCGACGATCCCCACGTGCGCGAAATCCTGCCGGGGATCACCAAGCCGGTCACCACCTACGGCTTCGACGAATCAGCCCAGGTGCGGGGGCTGAATCCGCGCTTCGAACACGGGCGGATGCATTTCGGCGTCAGGCGCGAGGGCATGGCCGATCTCGACGTGGTGCTGAACCATCCCGGCATGCACAACGTGCTGAACGCGCTCGCCGCCATCGCGGTGGCGACCGAGGTCGACGCCCCTGACGCCGCCATCGTCAAGGCGCTGGCCGAGTTCCACGGCGTCGGCCGGCGCTTCCAGCGCTACGGCGAAATCGCGGCGAAAAACGGCGGGCACTACTGCCTGATCGACGACTACGGCCATCACCCGGTGGAAATGGCGGCCACCCTGGCCGCCGCGCGCGGTGCCTTTCCCGGCCGCCGGCTGGTGCTGGTGTTCCAGCCGCACCGCTACACCCGTACCCGCGACTGCTTCGAGGACTTCGTCAAGGTGCTGTCCGAAACCGACATGCTGGTGCTGACCGAGGTTTACCCGGCCGGCGAGGCGCCGATCGTGGCGGCCGACGGCCGCGCACTCGCGCGCGCCGTGCGGGTGGCGGGCAAGGTCGAGCCGGTGTTCGTTGAAGGCGTCGCCGATGTGCCCGCCACGGTGCGCGATCTGGCGCAGGCGGACGACGTCGTGCTGGTGATGGGCGCCGGCAGCATCGGCCAGGTGGCGCCCGCCCTGGGAGACCCCCATGCGGCATGACTACCGGATGAGCGAGATGGATCTGGGCGGCGGCGCGGCGCCGGTGCTGCGCGGCCGCTTCCTCTACAACGAGCCGATGGCAAAGCACGTGACGTGGCGCGCCGGTGGCGCCGCGCAGCGCGTCTATATCCCGGCCGACCTGGAAGACCTGGGCTGGCTGGTGCGTTCGGTGCCCGCGCACGAAGACATCCACGTGGTCGGGCTGGGCAGCAATCTCTTGGTGCGCGACGGCGGCGTGGCGGGGGTGGTAATCCTGCTGCACGGCGTGCTGAAAAGACTGGCGATCGAGGGCCGCACCCACGGCCTGCCCCCAGCGCCTGCGGATATCGACACGGCCCTGGTGTATGCCCAGGCGGGGGTCGTCGCGCCCAAGCTGGCGCGCTTTGCCGCCAATCACGACCTGGTCGGCGGCGAGTTCTGGGCCGGCATCCCTGGCACCGTCGGTGGCGCGATTGCGATGAATGCCGGCTGCTACGGCAGCGAAACCTGGGACAAGCTGGTGCAGGTGCAGACGCTGGATCGGCAGGGCCAGCTGAACGAGCGCCTGCCGGACGAATACGTGACCGGCTACCGCCATGTCGCGTTGCGGCACGCACGCGAGGAGTGGTTCATCGGCGGCTGGTTCCGGCTGGCTCGCGGCGACGGCGCGGCTTCGCGCGAAACGATCAAGGACCTGCTGAAAAAGCGCATCGCCACGCAGCCGCTGAACCTGCCCAACGCCGGCTCGGTGTTCCGCAATCCGCCCGGCGATTACGCCGCGCGGCTGATCGAGTCCTGCGGCCTCAAGGGCTATCGTGTCGGCGACGCGCAGGTGTCGGAGAAGCATGCCAACTTCATCGTCAATCGGGGTCAGGCCACGGCGACCGACATCGAGCGACTGATCGAACACATTGAAAACAGCGTGGAGGCACACACCAATGTGCGCCTGCTACGCGAAGTGCGGATTATTGGAGAGCGGCGGTGAGCCCGATGGATACAGCTTCGATAAATGCGGCGAAAAAATATGGCAAGGTCGCGGTGATGCTGGGCGGCACCTCGGCCGAGCGCCCGGTGTCGTTGAACAGCGGCGCGGCGGTGCTGGCGGCGCTGACCCGGCAAGGGGTCGATGCGCACGCCTTCGATCCGGCCAACCGCAACCTCGGCGACTTGATCGGCGGAGAATTCGATCGCGTGTTCATCGCCCTGCACGGGCGCTACGGCGAGGACGGTTGCATGCAGGGCGCGCTCGAATTGCTCGACCTCCCCTACACCGGCAGCGGCGTGATGGCCTCGGCCATCGGCATGGACAAATGGCGCACCAAGCTGTTGTGGCGCGCCGCCGGCCTGCCCACGGCCGACTGGGCGATCCTCGACGCCGCCAGCGATTTCGCCGCGGTGGAGAAGAAGCTCGGCCTGCCGATTTTCGTCAAGCCGGCGCGCGAAGGCTCCAGCATCGGCATGAGCAAGGTGACCGAGGCCGGCACGCTCGCGGCCGCCTATGCAACCGCCGCCGAACACGACCCGCTGGTACTGGCGGAAAAATTCATCGACGGCGCCGAATTCACCGTCGGCATCCTCGGCGACGAAGCGCTGCCGCTGATCCGGCTGGCGCCCGCGCCGGACAAGGCTTTCTACGATTTCGAAGCTAAATATATCCGCAACGACACCCAGTACCACTGCCCGGCGGGCCTGACCGGCGAGCAGGAAATGGCGCTGCGGCAACTCGCGCTGGACGCCTTCGGCCTGGTGGGCGGGCGCGGCTGGGGCCGGGTCGACCTGATGCTCGACAGCCTCGGCAATCCCTACCTGCTGGAAGTGAACACCTCGCCCGGCATGACCGACCACAGCCTGGTGCCGATGGCCGCGCGCGTGGCCGGGCTGGATTTCGACGCCCTGTGCATGAAGATTCTGGAGCAGACGCTGTGACCTCTCCCGAACTCGCCGCTCACCCGCTGGCCCAGGTCGCCCGCGTGCTGACCTGGGGCGCGCTCGGCTTGTTGGCCTATGGCGCCGCAAGTTGGGTGATGGCTCAGCCGTGGTTCGCGCTGCGCAACATCGAGGTGAAAACCCCGGTGGCGCACGTCACCGAGGCGCAAATCCGGCTGGTGGCCGAGCGTCAGGTGCGCGGCACCTTCTTCACCGTCGATCTGGAAAACGTGCGCAACAGCCTGGAAAAACTGCCCTGGGTGCGCGAAGCACGCGTGGAGCGCCGCTGGCCCGACACCCTGGTGGTGTCATTGACCGAGCACGTGCCGCTGGCGCGCTGGAATGACAACGCGCTGGTCAACGAGGCGGGCGAGGTGTTCGTCGCGGCAGCGGATACGCGCCTGCCGCGGCTGTCGGGCCCCGAGGACAGCAGCGACGAGGTGGTGGCCGCCTATCGCCGCCACCACGCCGCGCTCGCCCCACTCGGCATGGCGATCGACGAGCTGCGGCTGTCGCCGCGCCGGGCTTGGCGGCTCAAGCTCGACAACGGCATGACGCTCGCGCTCGGACGCGAGCAGACCGACGCACGCCTGACGCGCTTTGTCGCCCTCTACCCGCGCCTGTTCGGCGCGCAGGCGGCAGTGTCTGTGGATGCCCTCGCCGCCACCCCGATGACCCCTGTCGCCGTCGACCTTCGCTACCCGGACGGCTTCGCCGTGCGGATGCCGGACGGCGTATCCCCTTTCAAATCGAGTGAAACATGAGCGCGCAACATGAGTAAGCCAAGAGACTCCAAAAACCTGGTCGTCGGCCTCGATATCGGCACCTCCAAGATCGTCTGCATCGTTGCGGAAATCAACGACGAGGACGAACTCGATATCATCGGCATGGGCACGAGTCCGTCGCGCGGCCTGCGCCGCGGGGTGGTGGTCAACATCGAAGCCACCGTCAACGCCATCCAGCGCGCATTGGAGGAGGCCGAGCTGATGGCCGACTGCAAGATCCGCGAGGTCTATACGGGGATTGCCGGCAGCCACATCAAGAGCTTCAACTCGCACGGCATGTTCGCCATCAAGGACAAGGAAATCAGCCAGATGGACGTCGACCGCGTGGTGGAAACCGCGCGCGCGGTCAACATCCCGACCGACCAGCAGATCCTCCACACCATCCCGCAGGAATTCATCGTCGACGGCCAGGAAGACGTGCGCGATCCGCTCGGCATGAGCGCGATGCGCCTCGAGGTGAAGGTGCACATCGTCACCGGCGCGGTGTCGGCGGCGCAGAACATCATCAAGTGCGTGCGCCGCTGCGGGCTGGAAGTGTCCGACCTGGTGCTGCAGCCGCTCGCCTCGGCGATGGCGGTGCTGACCGAGGACGAGAAGGAATTGGGCGTCTGCCTGGTCGACATCGGCGGCGGCACCACCGACATCGCCGTGTTCACCAACGGCGCCATCCGCCACACCGCGGTGATTCCGGTGGCCGGCGACCAGGTCAACAACGATATCGCGGTGGCGCTGCGCACCCCGCCGAAAGAGGCCGAGGACATCAAGATCCGTTTCGGCTGCGCGCTGCGCCAGCTGGCCGACGCGCGCGACATGATCGAAGTGCCCGGCATCGGCGACCGTCCGTCGCGCACGCTGTCCAGGCAGACGCTGGCCGAATTCATCGAGCCGCGCATGGAAGAGCTGTATTCGCTGGTGCAGGCCGAATTGCGCCGCAGCGGCTTCGAGGAACTGCTGTCGTCGGGCATCGTCATCACCGGCGGCTCGGCGGGGATGCAGGGCATGGTCGAACTCGGCGAAGAAGTCTTCCACATGCCGGTGCGGATGGGGTGGCCGCGCTATGAGGGGGGATTGTCGGACGTGATGCGCAACCCGCGCTTCGCGACCTGCATGGGCTTGCTGATGGCCGGTCTGGAGGCGCGCGGACGCGACGCGCCGAAGCTGTCCGGCAGCAGCTTCAAGGATGTACTGGAACGCATGAAAAGCTGGTTCAAGGGGAATTTCTGACGCCGCCCGCTGGTTTGAGCGAGCGACGTCGAAACGGGATTTGGCGGTGGTACCGGATGCAAAACACATCGCGGCAAACACGCCAAAGGATTTGTAAGTGTGGTTTTGTTTTGGGCAAAAGAGGAGAGCAATATGTTTGAACTGATGGATGTAGACACCCAGGATGCAGTGATCAAGGTCATCGGCGTGGGCGGCTGCGGCGGCAACGCGGTCGATCACATGATCAGCTCGGGCTTGACCGGCGTGGAATTCATCGCCATCAACACCGATGCGCAGGCCTTGAAGCGCAACCAGGCCAAGCTGCAGTTGCAGCTGGGCAATGGCGTGACCAAGGGCCTGGGCGCCGGCGCCAACCCCGACATCGGCCGCGAAGCCGCGCTGGAAGACCGCGAGCGCATCGCCGAACTGATCGACGGCGCCGACATGCTGTTCATCACCGCCGGCATGGGCGGCGGCACCGGCACCGGTGCCGCCCCGGTGGTGGCCGAAGTCGCCAAGGAGCTCGGCATCCTGACGGTTGCGGTGGTCACCAAGCCCTTCATGTTCGAGGGCAAGCGCGTGCGCGCGGCCAACGCCGGCATCGAAGCGCTGGCGCGCCACGTCGACTCGCTGATCATCATCCCCAACGAAAAGCTGATGCAGGTGCTGGGCGACGACATCTCGATGCTCGACGCCTTCAAGGCCGCCAACGAGGTGCTGCATGGCGCCGTCGGCGGCATCGCCGAAGTCATCAACTGCCCGGGCCTGGTCAACGTCGACTTTGCCGACGTGCGCACCGTGATGTCCGAGATGGGCATGGCGATGATGGGCTCGGCGCAGGCCAGCGGCGAAAACCGCGCCCGCATCGCCGCCGAACAGGCCGTCGCCAGCCCCTTGCTGGAAGACGTCAACCTCGCCGGTGCGCGCGGCGTGCTGGTCAACATCACCGCATCCAGCACCGTCAAGATGCGTGAAATCCACGAGGTGATGAACACCATCAAGGAATTCACCGCGGAGGAAGCCACCGTCATCGTCGGCCAGGTGCTCGACGACAGCATGGAAGGCGCCCTGCGCGTCACCATGGTCGCCACCGGCCTCGGCAGTCCGATTTCCCGCCAGCACGTCAAGCCGATGCAGATCATCCGCACCGGCACCGACGATGCGCCGATGATGATGGGCGGCAGCGACGAAGTGCCCAACGTGATGACCAGCCGCCGCTCGCGGACCATCCAGGCGATGACCGATTCCGGTATCGACACACTGGACATCCCGGCCTTCCTGCGCCGCCAGGCCGACTGAGCGTGGTTGTTGCCGCATACGATTCCACATGGGCTTTAGCCCATAGTGGATCGGAGTCCTTTAGGGCTTTAGCGGCTTTACAACCACGGCCTGCCCCTTGCGGGTAGCGCGCGGGGGTGGGCGAGCCGTTTGCCCGGGAGTCGGCTCAGGCCGGCTTCCGGGCAAACGGTTGCCCGTCCTTTCGACCGGTTAAAATGACGAAATGATCAAGCAACGCACCCTGAAGACGCCGGTCAAGGCAACCGGTGTCGGCCTGCATTCCGGCGTCAAGGTCGAGATGACCCTGCGCCCGGCCGGCCCCAATACCGGCATCGTGTTCCGGCGCATGGACCTCGACCCGCCGGCCGAGCTCAAGGCCGATCCCTACCTTGTCACCGACACCCGGCTGTGCTCGATGCTCGAATCGGGTCCTGCCAAGGTGTCCACCGTCGAGCACCTGATGTCCGCGCTCGCCGGTCTCGGCATCGACAACCTGCTGGTCGACCTCACCGGCCCCGAAATTCCCATCATGGACGGCTCCTCGGCGCCGTTCGTTTTCCTGCTGCAATTGGCCGGCATCGTCGAGCAGGATGCGGCGAAGCGATACGTGCGCATCAAGCAGAAGATCGAGGTGCGCGACGGCGACAAGTGGGCGCGTTTCGTCCCGCACAACGGCTTCAAGGTCGAGTTCACCATCGACTTCAAGCACCCCGTGTTCGACAAGAGCGGCAAGACCGTCAGCATCGATTTCGCCGACACCGCCTACACGAAAGAAGTCGCGCGCGCGCGTACCTTCGGCTTCATGCACGAGGTCGAATACCTGCGCAACCAGGGCTTGGCGCTGGGCGGCTCGCTCGACAACGCCATCGTCATGGACGAATTCCGCGTGCTGAACCAGGACGGCTTGCGCTACGACGACGAGTTCGTCAAACACAAGGTGCTCGACGCCATCGGTGACCTCTACCTGCTCGGTCACCCTGTCATCGGCGCCTTCGAAGCCTACAAGTCCGGCCACGCGCTCAACAACGCCCTGCTGCGCGAACTGCTGCAGCACCAGGACGCCTGGGAATTCGTCAGCTTCGAGCGTGACGAGGATGTCCCCCTCGCCTACCTGCGCCTGCACCCCCTCACCACATGATTTTCGTCCGCCTGCTGCTCGTCGCCCTGCTGATTGTGGTGGTGGCGCTCGGACTGGCGTGGCTGTTCACCGGCAACCGCAAATACCTGCGCAGCCTCGGCCGCGTGCTGCGCTTCTCTGTTGTAGTCGGCTTCGTTGTCGCACTGGTTTTTGTGGTGGAGCGGGTGGTATTGCGCTGAATCCATGGCGGGGCCTTCATGCAAGGCAGGGCGCCCCCCCTCGACACCGGTGTCCCGGCATACCCGGTGACCCGACCCCCGCTTCGGCGGGGGTTTTTGTTTTCGGCCGCGTCCGGTATGTTCATGAAATACCCCCTGCGTGAAACCCGCCATGTCGCTTGCCCTGCCTGTTGAGTTCCAGACCCTGCTAGACAGTGGGCGTGCCCTGATTGGCGACCTTGGGTTCTGGTGGGAAATCGGGGTGTTGTTGCTGGCGGCGGCGGGGGCGCTGCTGGTGCACCGCACGCTGAGCCAGAGCCTGGTGGCGCGCACGGAAGATGGCGCGGAATACACGGTCCGGCATCTGGCGCTGAAGACCCTGCAGCGCGTCCTGTTCCCCATTAGCATGCTGCTGGGGGTGCTGGCGGGGCGGGCGCTGCTGCTGCACTTCGACTACACGGTGAATTTGCTCAACCTCGCGGTGCCCCTGCTGGTTTCGCTGGCCACGATCCGCATTTTCATCTATTTCCTGCGCAAGACCTTCCGTCCGGGGCCGGCAGTCAAGGCCTGGGAAAACCTTATCGCCACCTCGGTCTGGCTCGTCGTCGCGCTGCATCTGCTTGGCTGGCTGCCCGCCGTGCTGGAAGGCCTGGATGGCATGGCCATGAAGGTGGGCAGCAGCCGGATTTCGGCGCTTGCGACCATCAAGCTGCTGCTGGCCGTGGCCCTGCTATGGCTGCTGGCGCAGTGGCTGGGCCGCGTCATCGAGAACCGCATCAACCGCACTGAGTTCGCCAACGCCGGCATGCAGGTGGCGCTGGTCAAGCTCAGCAAGTTCGTGCTGCTGGTGCTGGTCTTTCTGCTGGCGCTGGATGCGGTGGGGATCGATCTCACCGCGCTGACGGTGTTCGGCGGCGCGCTGGGCGTGGGGCTGGGCTTCGGCCTGCAGCGCATCGCCAGCAACTTCATCAGCGGCTTCATCGTGCTGTTCGACCGCTCGATCCGGCCGGGCGACGTCATCACCATCGACAACAAGCTCGGCTGGGTGCAGGAACTGCACGCCCGCTACGTGGTGGTGCAGGACCGCGACGGGGTGGAGCGGCTGATTCCCAACGAGATGTTGATCACCAACGAGGTGATCAACTGGAGCTACAGCAACCGCAACGTGCGCCTGAAGATCCCGGTCTCGATCAGCTACGACAACGATCCGGAACAGGCGCTGGCCCTGCTGGCCGAAGCCGCGCGGGCCAACCCGCGGATCCTCGCAGACCCGGTGCCCACGACCCGGCTGATGGCCTTCGGCGACAGCGGCATCGAACTGGAGCTGAGGGTGTGGATCCAGGATCCCGAGGCCGGCCTGGGGAGCGTGCGCTCGGACATCAACCTGGCGATCTGGCGCGCCTTCAAGGACGCCGGCATCGTCATTCCCTATCCCCAGCGCGACCTGCATATCCGCAGCGGGCTGGCGGCATTGACGCCATGATGGGGCATCGTCAGGTGGCGTGAGCCGGACGAGCGCTGGCCGCCATATCCATTCTCGCGCCGTCAGAATCGGGCCCGGTCAGACAGCGTTTGATCGAAGTGTCGCCCCTAATGCGAGATTGCCGGAGAGATCCCTTCCAATTGTTCTGCTGCCGGCTTGGTTTTTTCGACAGCAGTTGCGGCTTGCGCCTGCTTTTCGAGGGCTGCCGCCAGTTCTTCCGGGCTGCGTCCATACAGGCAGTTCTCTTCGTGATGCTGGTCCCGCGTCTGCGCAAGGCTGCCAGAAAAGCGCGGATCCTGTGGGCGCTCATGGCTATTCATGAACAAGGCCACATCCCAGGCTTCCTGGTCGCTCAGCGTGCCGCCGCGCCCATAGGGCATGTTGGCCTGGATAAAGCCCGCGGCCGTGTCAACGCGATGCATGCCGGCGCCCCAGTTGAACGAATCCTTGCCCCACAAAGGCGGGAACGCATACTCGCCGCGTGCTTTGATGCCCTCGCCGTTGGCGCCATGGCATATCGCACAATTGTTCTCGTAGACGGCTCGTCCGCGCGCCACGTCGGGTTTCTGCGCTGGTTTGGCCACCTTGAGATAACCCTGTCCAGGCATTTTGACGCCGGTCGGCGCGCCCTTGGCGAGCCAGTAATGGTAGGTCACCAAGGCGGTCATTTCCTTGCTGTCCAGGGCGGGCGGCTTGCCATTCATGCTGTAGAGGAAACAGCCCTGGATGCGGCTTTGAATGGTGTCGATCTGGCCCGTTTTTTGGCGGTATGCGGGATAGAGGACATAGGCCGCCCATAGCGGGGCGGAATCGGCTTTGCGTCCATTGTCCAGGTGGCAGTTGGCGCAGTTCATGCCGTTGCCAACAAAATCCTTGGCGTATTGCTGGGTATTGACAAAAATATTCTTGCCCAGCAATACCGCTTCGCCGAATTCGTTTTCTGGAATGTCGCTTTCGGCCGGCGGGGCGAATCGGGCCGGGGCAACGGCAGCGGGAGCGGTTGCCGCAGGCGCGGCCACGGTGGCCGCCGGGGGCGGCGGCTTGTCACACCCGCTGACCATGCCGCCCAGGGCGAGCACACACAACAAATACCCGATGGATTGATTCATTTCCCTTCTCCCGGGGTGCCGATCGTTGCCAGGTAGTCGGCAACCGCACGGATTTCGTCATCGGTGAGATTTTCCACAACCGTCTTCATCAGCGTTTGCGGATCATTGGTCCGGGCGCCGGTTTTCCAGGCCTGCAATTGACTCACCGTATAGGCGGCGTGTTGTCCCGTGATCGGCGGGAATGCCGGCGCGACGCCGAGGCCGTCAACCGCATGGCATTTGAAGCAGGGCGGCACGTCCCGGTCCCAGGCGCCATTGATCGCCAGCTGCTTGCCGTGCGCAATGACAGCGGGATCCGCTGGGGCGGCTACGGCTTTCGGGCGCGCCTGGTCCGCATAATGGCGCGCGCTGGCTTCGATATCCTCGGCGCTCATCGCCATCGCGATGGGGCTCATGACTGGATTGGCACGGGTGCCTGCCTTGAAGTCGGCGATCTGTTTGGCGAAGTGCGCGGGCGGTAGTTGCGCCAGTACCGGGAAGCCGGCTTGGGCATTGCCGGCGCCATCCACACCGTGGCAGCTTGCACAGGCAATTGCCGCCCCCTTGCCTTGGGTGACGATGGCAGGAGGGGCGGCCGCAGCGATTGACGTTGCCATGACCATGGTCCCCATGAACATGAGGCTGGTGGTTGATCGCATTTTGCGCTCCAGGAAATTCAATAGAAAGCCAGGCAGACTGGGAAGCTGGCATATCTCCCCCGGTATTTAGTATAGGCGGTGGTGCCAAAATCACCATCAGTCGTGCCGGTGATGGCGCAGCAGCCGGTCCAGGGCCTCCTTCAGCGGCCCGTCTTCAATCTCCGTGTTCAGGTGCGCCAGTTCGTCGAGCGCGGCGGGCGGCAGCCCGTGTTTTTCGACCGGGTGGACGTAGCGCGCAAGCAGTTCCGGGTTGACGCTGATCCGCACCGCCGTCACCGCGATCTCGCGCTTGCCGAGGCTGGCCATCAGCGCGTCGGTCTGCTGGCGCAAGCGGCTGGCGACGGCGCCGCTGTCGCAGGCGAGGCTCAACAGGCCGTTTTCCAGCTGCATGACGCGGACGTGCCCGCCCAGCGCGGCGGGCAGGGCGCGCTCGAGCGCCGCCTGGGTGCTGAGCAGGGCGCGCGCGCGCACCGCGAGGCCGTGCGGCAGCTGGCTGGCGAGCAGGTCGGCGAGGCTGGCGGCGCTCATGGGCGTGCCACGCGGGCGTCGCAGGAAGCCTGCGCCGCTGTCTTGACGACGTCACGGGAAGCCCGTGCCGCTATGTTAAAATTTGGTGGTTTACCGCGTTCCGCGGGCATTTCGGATTCCTCATGCTGCAATCCCTGTTCAAAAAAGTCTTCGGCAGCCGCAACGAGCGGCTGGTCAAACAATACCTGCAAAAGGTGAAAGCGATCAATGCGCTGGAACCGGCGATGGAGAAATTGTCCGACGCCGAGCTGGCCGGCAAGACCGCCGAATTCAAATCCCGTCTGGAACAAGGCGAGTCGCTCGACAAGCTGCTGCCGGAAGCCTTCGCTGTGGTGCGCGAAGCGTCGAAGCGCGTGCTCGGCATGCGTCACTTCGATGTGCAGATGGTGGGCGGCATGGTGCTGCATGACGGCAAGATCGCCGAGATGCGCACCGGCGAGGGCAAGACGCTGATGGCGACGCTGCCCGCGTACCTGAATGGACTGGCGGGCGAGGGCGTGCACGTGGTGACGGTGAACGACTACCTGGCCAGCCGCGACGCCGAATGGATGGGGCGCTTGTACAGCTTCCTCGGCCTGACCACCGGGGTCAACCTGTCGCAGATGCCGCACGACGCCAAGCGGGCCGCGTATGCCGCCGACATCACCTACGGCACCAACAACGAATACGGCTTCGACTATCTGCGCGACAACATGGTCTACCAGATGAGCGAGAAGGTGCAGCGTCCGCTGGCCTACGGCATCATCGACGAGGTCGACTCGATCCTGATCGACGAGGCGCGTACGCCGCTGATCATTTCCGGGCAGTCGGAAGAGAGCATCTCATTGTACCAGCAGATCAACGAGGTGCCGCCGCGCCTGATCCGGCAGAAGGATGAGGAGTCCGAAGGCGATTACTGGGTCGACGAGAAAACGCGCCAGGTGCTACTGTCCGAATCCGGGCACGAAAAGGTCGAGGCAATTCTCACCGAGATGGGCCTCTTGCAGCCGGGCGGCAGCCTGTACGACGCCGCCAACATCATGCTGATGCACCACGTGTACGCCGCCTTGCGCGCGCATGCGCTGTTCTTCCGTGACCAGCATTACGTGGTGCAGAACGGCGAGGTCATCATCGTCGACGAATTCACCGGCCGCCTGATGAGCGGGCGGCGCTGGTCGGAAGGCCTGCATCAGGCCGTCGAGGCGAAGGAAGGCGTGGCGATCCAGAAGGAAAACCAGACGCTGGCATCGATCACCTTCCAGAACTACTTCCGCATGTACGAGAAGCTGTCGGGCATGACCGGCACCGCGGACACCGAGGCCTTCGAGTTCCAGAGCATCTACGGCCTGGAAACCGTGGTCGTGCCGACCCACCGCCCGATGATCCGCAAGGACGAGCACGACCAGGTCTTCCGCACCATGCAGGAACGCGACCAGGCGGTGATCAACGAGATCCGTGCCTGCCACGAACGCGGCCAGCCG
Organism: Thiobacillus sp.; assembly: GCA_049303455.1. Classification (GTDB taxonomy): domain Bacteria; phylum Pseudomonadota; class Gammaproteobacteria; order Burkholderiales; family Thiobacillaceae; genus Thiobacillus. The sequence continues at coordinate 21,542 of JBAQND010000125.1, read as the reverse complement.
GTGCTGGTGGGCACCACCTCGATCGAGGCCAACGAAAAGCTCTCCGCCGAGCTGAAAAAAGCCGGTCTGCCGCACAACGTGCTGAACGCCAAGCAGCACGAGCGCGAGGCCGAGGTGATCGCGCAGGCGGGCATGACCGGGGGCATTACCATCGCCACCAACATGGCGGGCCGCGGCACCGACATCGTGCTGGGCGGCAGCATCCAGAAGGAAATCGACGCCATCCAGCATGACGAGGCGCTGTCCGACAGCGAGAAAGCGGCCCGCCTCGCCGCGCTCAAGGCCGACTGGCAGGTGCGTCACGACGCCGTGCTGGCGGCGGGCGGCCTGCACATCATCGGCACCGAGCGCCACGAATCGCGTCGTGTCGACAACCAGCTGCGCGGCCGTTCCGGACGCCAGGGTGATCCCGGCTCCAGCCGTTTTTTCCTGTCGCTGGAAGACCCGCTGTTGCGCATCTTCGCCTCCGACCGCGTCGCGGCGATCATGAACCGCCTGAAGATGCCAGAAGGCGAGGCGATCGAGCATCCGTGGGTGACGCGCGCGATCGAGAACGCGCAGCGCAAGGTCGAGCAGCGCAACTTCGACATCCGCAAGCAACTGCTCGAATACGACGACGTCTCCAACGACCAGCGCAAAGTGATCTACGAGCAGCGCAACGAGCTGTTGGCGAGCGCAGACATCGGCGACACCATCCGCGCCATGCGCTATGACGTGCTGAACGATGTCATCGCTCAGCACATCGTCCCGGGCAGCATGGACGAGCAGTGGGACGTGTCCGGCCTGGAAAAAACCCTGGCCGCGCAGTTCTCGCTCGACCTGCCACTCACGCAATGGCTGGACGAAGACAAGACGCTGAACGAGGAAGGCCTGCGCAAGAAGATCATGGATGCCGCCGATGCGGCCTACCAGGAGAAGGAAACGCAGGTCGGCGTCGAGGGCCTGCGCCAGTTCGAGCGCGTGGTGATGCTGCAAAGCATCGACAGCCACTGGCGTGAGCACCTGTCGGCACTGGATCACCTGCGCCAGGGCATCCACCTGCGCGGCTACGCGCAGAAGCAGCCCAAGCAGGAATACAAGCGCGAAGCGTTCGAGCTGTTCTCCGGCATGCTGGCTGCGATCAAGGCCGAAGTCACCCAGATCACGATGACGGTGCAGGTTCGCGCGCCCGAGGATGTGCAGGTCGAGTTGCTCGAAGAGCCGACCAACGTGCAATTCGAGCACGCCGGTTACGACGAGGCTCAGGATTTCGCCGAGGCCGAAACCGCCAAGGCCGCCACACCGGCTGACGCCTATCCCAAGGTCGGCCGCAATGACCCCTGCCCCTGCGGATCGGGCAAGAAATACAAGCAGTGCCACGGCAAACTGGATTAACTGGATTGATTAAGGAGCGATCATGCCTTATTACGTTTTTCGGGTGGGAATGTTCAAGGTGCTGGAAAAGCAGGGCGAGTGGGCCACCTTCAAGGAGGCCAAGGCGCACACCAACGAACTGCGCAAAACGCTCGATCCCAAGCACGGCGACAAGTACAAGATGATTTTTGCCGAGGATGAAATCGCCGCGCAGGAAGCGCTCACCGCCGAGCGCCTGCTGGAAAAAACGCTGTCCGGCGACGACTGGTAAAGGATGGGTTGTTTAGGTATTGGCTTGAATCGGTGAAGAACGTGGCCAATGGCTGAGTACAACGAAGACGCCTACAAGCTCGCCCGCAAGGCCTACATCGAACACAGCTGCCCGTTCGAGCGGGCCTTGCTGTCGTGTTGTGTCCGCTGCGGGCGCTCGCGCAAGCTCAACCTGGCCGAGCGCGAGGCCATCGCCTGCGGCGACCCGGCGGTGCGCGAGCACTGCCTGACGTTCTACCAGGCGCTGCACGACAATGCGCAGTTCGCGCTGAAGATCAATCCCGATGCGCCGTGGCCGTTCGGCAAGGAAATCCGCGCCCAGTGCGGCGGCGTGCGTGGGCTGGCGACGGCGCTGGAAGGCGCCGGCGATGATGCCACTGACGTCGCCGCCACCGTGTTACAGGCCAACGAACAGTTCGGCGGCAGCGCCCGTTACCCTTACTCCGAAATTATGCGCGCCGTGGTGCATTACGAGCCACGCAAGCGGCGACCGTAGTGCAATCAGACTGGGCGGGGAACCCGAATGACCCTGCGGCTGTCTTTATGAACAGTCTTCTTTTTTGATTACACTGTCCGCGTGCGCACTCGCTTCCACCGATTCCTGCTGTTCCTGATGATGCTGGCCCTGCCGGTGCAGGCGTTTGCGTCTGCTGCCATGCTGGACTGCGCCTTCACGGATCAGGCTGCGGTGGCGTCGATGGCGATGGCCGGCGAGACGATGGCCGGCTGCCACGAGCCGGCGCAACCGGACAGCCCGCCCGCACAACACGACTGCAAGCACTGCGCCGCGTGTGCGCTGGCGGCGGCGCTGCCGATCCCGGCCACCGATCGCGCTGCGGTCATGCCGGCTTCAATCCAGTTCCCGACCCAGCCTGCCGCATCCTTCAGCGGCTTTGTCCCCAGCGGCCCCGAGCGACCGCCTCGAGCCTTCCTCGCCTGAATCCCGCGCCGGCTCACGGCGCGCCCTGCTGATTGATATTGAAGTCAGCCGATTCTGACTGCGGCGTTTGCCGCGTGGTTTGCGAGGTTCATCATGTTGAATGTTTTTTTCCGTCGTACGGCGCCGCCGTCGCGCGCCCGATTCCTTGGCGCGGCTGCGCTGGCATGCGCATGGCTGCTGGGGCTGCCCGCGGCGCATGCTGCCGAAGCCGAGGCCGAGCCGGCCGCCCTCACCCCTTTCAAACAGTACCAGGGCTGGCGCGACGAACCGCTGCAGGACTGGCGCCAGGCCAATGAGCGGGTCGGCGAAATCGGCGGCTGGCGCACCTATCTGCGCGAATCGCAGCCAGCCGGCAACGGCGCAGACCAGGGCCACGACGGCCATCAGGGACATTGAGGGGGCGCCATGACCAGCACAGCTTTTACCCCACGCATGCTCACGCTCGCCCTGCTGTCTGTCGCCCTGCTGGGCGGCTGCGCGAGCTTTTCGCCGGACGGCGGCTTTGGTGCGGTTCAATCGGCCACCCGCTCGCACCTCCAGAAGGACGTGGTCTGGGCGCGTGACGACGCCAGCCGCAGCCAGACGCAGGCGCGCATCGACGCCCTGCTGGCGCAGCCGATCTCGGCCGATGATGCGGTGCAGATTGCGCTGTTGAACAACCCCGGCCTGCAGGCGGCCTTCAACACGCTCGGCATTGCCGAGGCCGACCGGGTGGCGGCGGGTCGCCTGCCGAACCCGGGCTTTTCCATCGGCCGCATGACGCGCGGCAGCGAGGTGGAATGGGAGCGCAGCCTGCACCTCAATCTGGCGCGGCTGCTGACCATGCCGATGCGCATCGAGATCGAGCAGCGCCTGTTCGAGCAGACCCGGCAGACGCTGGTGCTGGAGGTGCTGCGGCTGGCAGCGGACACGCGCCGCGCCTGGGTCGCCGCCGTGGCCGCCGGGCAGACGGCGCAATACCAGCAGCAGGCGATGGAGGCGGCCGAAGCCGGCGCCGAACTGGCGCGCCGGATGGCGCAGGTGGGCAACTGGAGCAAGTTGAAGCAGGCGCGTGAGCAGTCGTTCTACGCCGACGCCGCGCTGGCGGTGGCGCGTGCCGAGCAGGCGAAGGGGCAGGCGCGCGAGCGCCTGGTGCGGCTGATGGGCCTCGATGAGGGCGGCCGCGTGCAATTGCCCGAGCGGCTGCCGGATCTGCCCGAGGCCTTGCCCCGGCTGCCCGATATCGAGCAGCAGGCGATGGACTCGCGTCTGGATTTGCAGATGGTGAAGCTGCAGACCGAGGCGCTGGCGAAGAATCTGGGGCTCACGCGCAGCACGCGCTTCATCAACGTGCTCGAGCTCGGCATCGTCAACAACAGCTCGAACGAGGAACCGATCCAGCGCGGCTACGAAATCAGCTTCGAGCTGCCGCTGTTCGATTGGGGACAGACCCGCGTAGTGCAGGCCGAATCACGCTACCGGCAGGCGCTGGCGCGCGCACGCGAAACCGCGGTCAACGCACGTTCCGAAGTGCGCGAAGCCTACGCCATGCAGCAAGGACAATATGCCATCGCGCGGCATCTGCGCGACGAGGTGGTGCCGCTGAAGCAGCGTATCTCGGAGGAGAACATGCTGCGCTACAACGGCATGCTGATCGGCGTATTCGAACTGCTGGCCGACGCGCGCTCGCAGATCGCCTCTGTCAACGCCGCTATCGAGGCGCAGCGTGACTTCTGGCTGGCCGATGCGGATCTCGCGATGGCGCTGGTCGGAACGCCCGGCAAGCTTGCCGTTACTGCTGCCTCATCCGCCCCCGCCGCCGCGGCGGGCGGACACTGAAAGGATACCCATGACCTCAAGACGTGATTTTTTCAAGTTCACCGGCGCGGTTGCGGCCGCCAGCGTCAGCCCGGCAGCGTTGGCGGCGCTCCCGGAAATTGTCAGCATGGACACGCCGGCCACCCAGCCGCCGCTCGTTCCGCCGAGCGGCCGCCCCTACAACCCGGTGGTGACGCTGAACGGCTGGACGCTGCCGTGGCGGATGCGTGACGGGGTGAAGGAGTTTCACCTCGTCGCCGAACCCGTGGTGCGCGAGATCGCCCCTGGCATGAAGGCGCACCTGTGGGGCTACAACGGACAGTCGCCGGGGCCGACCATCGAGGTGGTGGAAGGCGATCGGGTACGGATTTTCGTCACCAACCGCCTGCCCGAGCACACCACCATCCACTGGCACGGCCAGCGCCTGCCCAACGGCATGGACGGTGTCGGCGGCCTCAACCAGCCGCAGATCAAGCCGGGCAAGACCTTTGTCTACGAGTTCGTCGCGCGCCGCCCCGGCACCTTCATGTATCACCCGCACGCCGACGAAATGACGCAGATGGCGATGGGCATGATGGGTTTCTGGGTGACCCACCCCAAGGGCAAACATCCGCTGATCGAGACCGTCGACCGCGATTTCTGCTTCCTGCTCAACGCGTACGACATCGACCCCGGCAGTGCCACGCCGCAGGTCAACACCATGCTCGACTTCAACCTGTGGACCTGGAACAGCCGCGCGTTTCCCGGCATCGACAGCCTGAACGTGCGGCTGGACGACCGCGTGCGCATCCGCATCGGCAACCTCACCATGACCAATCATCCGATGCACCTGCACGGCGTCGAATTCGAAGTGACCGGCACCGACGGCGGCCCCACGCCCAAGGGTTCGCGCTGGCCCGAGGTGACCACCGATGTGGCCGTCGGCCAGATGCGCCAGATCGAGTTCATTGCCAGCGAAGAGGGCGACTGGGCCTTCCACTGCCACAAGAGCCACCACACCATGAACGCGATGGGCCATGCGACCCCAACCATGATCGGGGTCGATCACAGCGGGATCATGAAAAGAATCAACAAGCTGGTTCCGGACTACATGGTGATGGGCGAGCGCGGCATGGCCGACATGGCCGAAATGGAAATGCCGCTGCCCGACAACACCCTGCCGATGATGACCGGACAAGGGCCCTACGGCTCGGTGGAAATGGGCGGCATGTTTTCCATGCTGAAAGTGCGGCGCGATCAGAAGCGCGGCGATTATTCCGATCCCGGCTGGTACAAGCAGCCGCCCGGTACGGTGGCGCGCGAAGTCAGCGAGGCCGTGGCCGAGCCGGTGCGCGCGCCGCAGGCCGCCTCGCCCCAGGGGGCGCCGGGCGATATTGAAGTGACTGTACGCAAACCCACCGGCCATGCCGGCCATTGAATGAAATGAAAGGCACGAGATGAAACTTCCCTGCTTGCTGATCGCTTTGCTGGCAGCGCCGCTGATCGCCCTGCCAGCCCATGCCCATGGCGAAAAGAAACATGCTGAGGCCGCGCCGGCTGCGGCCGAACAGACCGCCTGGGGCATCGCGGGTACGCCCGCGCAGGTTACGCGCACGATCTCCATCGACATGACCGACGCCATGCGCTTCACGCCCGACCAGCTGACTGTGGAAAAGGGCGAAACCGTGCGATTCGTCGTCCGCAACACCGGCCGCATGCTGCACGAAATGGTGATCGGCACACCGGAGGCGCTGGCGAAGCACGCCGCCCTGATGGCCAGGTTCCCCAACATGGAACATGGCGAGGCTTACATGGTCCACGTTGAACCAGGCAAGACAGGCGAAATCGTCTGGCATTTCAACCGCGCCGGCAGCTTCGAATTCGCCTGCCTGATTCCCGGGCATTACGAAGCCGGCATGCGCGGCACGATTACCGTCACCCCGAAACAAGGAGCTGCAAAATGAAAAGACTGATTCCGCTGCTGGCAGCGCTGGCGCTCGCCACCCCACTTCACGCCGAGCCTGCAACGCCGCCCACCGTCCAGGCCAGCGCGATGAGCGAAGGCGTGGTGCGCAAGATCGACACGGCGAACGCCAAGATCACGCTCCGCCACGGCCCGCTGGCCAATCTCGACATGCCGCCCATGACCATGGTGTTCCGGGTGCGGCCGCCCGAGTTGCTGAGCGGCATTAAGGTGGGCGACACGGTGAAATTCCGCGCCGAACAGATCGATGGTGCCTACACGGTGACGGCGATCCAGGCCGCGCCTTGACGCGCGGGCCAATCAGCGCTGGCATGGTCAGGTCTGTCGAATGATTATTTATTTGTCATGCGAATCCGCACCAGTTGATCTTGTACTAGATTGAATCCTGCCGCAGGCGCGAAACATGCGCGGCTGCGACCTTTCAACGTGTTTATACAGGAGTGCTTGATGAAAAACATTTCCCTATTCATGCTGACGCTTGCCATGTCGGCGGCGGCCTCCGCGCAGGTCCAGGATCAAGATCAGGCGCGTGATCAGGTGCAGTCTCGCGACCAGACCCAGACCCAGGATCGGGATCAGGTTTATGGCTACGAGATGATGAGCCCGCAGGAGCGTAGCGAGTATCGGGATCGCATGCGCGCAGCCAAGACCGAGCAGGAGCGAGAACAAATCCGGCTTGAACATCACAAAGAAATGCAGGCGCGCGCCAAGGCGCAGGGCAAGACGCTGCCCGACATGCCGCCTGCCGGCCGCGGACCTGGCATGGGGCCGGGCGGCGGCATGGGCCCCGGTGGCGGCGGCATGGGGCCGGGTCGCTGATCAGCGCTTGCCTTAAGGTCAGGTTGGAATAGCGGCCTCGCCAAAGCGCAGCGTGGCCGCGAAGCCGCGGCCACCATCCGCGCGCGGCAGCCCGTCGCCCAGTTCCAATCGGGCGTGCGACAGCGCAGCGATGCGGGCCACGATGGACAGTCCCAGCCCGCAGCCTTCGTCCTCCACCTCGCCGCGCACGAAGCGCGCGCTCAATTGCGCGCGCAGGGCCGGTGCCACGCCCGGACCATCGTCCGCAACGGTGAGTACACATGACGATCCGTCGCGCACGAGGCGGACTTCGATGTGTGCCCCCACCCCGGCATAGCGTAGGGCGTTATCAACCAGATTGCGCAGCGCGATCCGCAGCCATTCCGCGTTCACCGCGACCCGACAACCGGGCGCCGCATTGACCGTCAGCGCCTGTGCCAGACGCTGGGCTTGCGGCAACAGCTCGGCGCACACGATGGCGATGATTTCAGCCGGGTCCAGCGGCTGCGGCGTGGGCTCCTGGCGGGTCGGGTCGACCCGCGCGAGCGTCAGCAATTGCTCGACCAGATGCGTCATGCGGTCGACACCGCTGATCACCTGGGTCAGCGCATGCTGCCGGCTATCGTCCGCTTGCGCGCGCAGCGCCACCTGCGCCTGAATCTTCAGGGCCGCCAGCGGTGTGCGCAGTTCGTGCGCGGCATCCGCGGTAAAGCGGCGCTCATTTTCAAAGGCTTCGGTGATGCGCCGGATCAGCGCATTGAGCGCGGCGCGCAACGGTGCGATTTCTCTCGGCAGCGGGGCCGATTCGTCGAGCGGTGCCAGCGCCCGCGCATCGAGCGCGCCGACCTGGCGCGCCACCGCGTCCACTGGCCGCAGCGCGCGGCTGACAACCCACCAGACCGCCAGCGCCATCAGCGGCAGCGCCAGCATGGCCGGCAGCAGCAGCGACAGCCCGATCTCGCGCGCCATGCGCTCGCGCGCAGCGTGGGACTGGCCGACCACCACGCGGTACTCCGCGTCGTCATCCTGCGCCGTGTAGAAACGCCAGCTCGCGCCCTGGTGCGGGTGTTCGCTAAAGCCTGTCGTCACCGCCGTGCCGAATCCGGCGTGGCCCGGCGAGGCCACCAGCCGTCGTGTTTCGCCATCCTCGCTGATCCATACCTCGAATGCGATCGGCACCGGCGTGCGTTGCGCGTGCTCGCGCAGCTCCTCGACGAAATGTTCAACTTCGCCGCCCGCCACGATCGCCAGCAGCGTCTCCCCCACCTGCGCCAACTGGCTGTCGAGCAACTCGTCCGCTTCGTGGTGGGCGCGCTGATAGACCACCAGCACGGACAGCAGCCAGATCGCCGCCACGGTGCTGGTCAGCAGCCACACCAGCCGGCGGCGCAGCGAGTAGCTGGCGGCGTCTTTCATGTCGCAGTGGCCATGTAGCCGACGCCACGCACGGTGCGGATCATTTCGTTGCCGAGCTTCCTGCGCAGGTGATGGATGTGGACTTCGAGCGCGTTGCTGTCGACCGCGTCGTTCCAGGTATAGAGCTGCTCTTCCAGCGAACGCCGCGTCAGCACCCGCTCGGCGTTTTGTAGCAGCAGATGCAGCAGGTCGAATTCGCGCGGCGTCAGTTCGACGGCTTCGCCTGCGCGCGTGACCGTGCGCGCCGCCGGGTTGAGTTCGATCTCGCCCAGCGTCAGCACCGGCTCCGGGCGGCCGTGGGCGCGGCGCACCAGCGCGCGCAGGCGGGCGGCGATCTCGTCGAGATCGAAAGGCTTCAGCACGTAGTCGTCGGCGCCGAGATCAAGTCCGCGCACCTTGTCTTCCAGCTGGTCGCGCGCGGTAAGGATCAGCACCGGTGTCGCGTCGTGGCGGCCGCGCAGCCATTGCAGCACCGACAGGCCGTCGCGCTTGGGCAGTCCCAGGTCGAGCACCACCGCGGCAAACGATTCGGCGGACAAGGCGGCCACCGCCGCTTCGCCGTCGCGTAGCCAGTCGACCGCGTAGCCGGCCTGCGTCAGCCCGGCCTTGAGGCCGTCGCCGAGCAGGCGGTCGTCTTCAACCAGCAGGATGCGCATCGCGTCGTTTCATTTGGGAATCCTGACCGTGTCCTCGTCGAATACGCCATTTTCCGCCTGCCGGTGGCACGCCGCGCAGTTGGCGGCGGAGCCCACCGACTTGCGTGCCCAGGCGGTACGCGGCACCTCGTCGTGCTTCTTCACGAACCAGCGGGTTTCGGTGATGCGCAACGGCGCTGCCTTTGTGTCCATGCGCCGCATGACCTTGTCGCCCATCCGGCTGCGGCCGCTGTCGGCGGCATTGGCTTCGAGAAAACGCAGGATATCAGCCTGGGTTGCCGGATCAAGGCTGGCGTTCTCGCCGAAGTGCTGCTCGAGGCCGCCCATCACGCGTCGCCACGAGGCGCGCGGCAGCAGGGCAGGAGAATAGGCCAGGTGGCAGCTGGCGCATTCCTGCTGCCAGGCCTTGTGGGTGAGGCGGGGCATCAGGTCGTCGCCGCCGCCGTCGCCGCGCGCCTCGCCACCCGACGGCAGCGAAAACGCCAACAGGCTGAGTGTGCCGACGGTTGCCAGCACGCCGATTCCGCGCAATACGTAGTTCATGCTTTTCTCCTCATTTGATCTGATTCAGCCAGGCGATGAAATCGCCCTTTTCCTGCGCGCTGCACTCGCGTCGTAGCACGTCCGTGCAGTTGCGCCGGAACCATTTCTCGACCTTGGCTGCGTCGGTGAAGCGTTGCGGGTTGGCGGACGGCGCCAGCGGCTCGATGGGCTTGCCGACGCGGGTCCGTCCCGCCTGCTTCGGGTTGGCGGTGTGGCAGCTGGCGCAGCTCTGCATGGCGCCGCTTTTTCCGGGATGCTCGGTGCGGTAGAGGACTTCGCCGCGGGCCGGCGACAGCGCGCTCACCGCCACGCCTGCCTGCTGCGCGTAGCGCGCCATCAAGCTTGCGGGAGTGTCCGCCGCCGCGTGGGCCGAAATCAGCGCCAGCCCCAACCATGCGATTCGCTTAATCATGCTGCACCCCGTCTTCTGCGTTGAGATACTGCTTGCCGGTGACCATGCTCTGCGCCACGCGTTCGCCGCGCAGCTGGTGGAACACCAGCGCTGCCATGTGCAGGCCGACAAATCCCAGCATCAGGGCGAAGCCGAATTCGTGCGGGTCTTCCATCACATCTTCGACCCAGCCGGCGCTGCCGAGCCAGGCGGCGAGCGGGCCGGTGTTGAACTCGCTGGCGGCGAGCCCCAGTCCGCTGACGACCATCAGCGCCATTACGCCGTAGGCAAACAGGTAGGCGAGGCTGGCGACGGGGTCGTGGCCGACACGATGCGCGCTCGGCAGGCGCAGGGTCTTCAGGCTGGCCTTCCACGTCGTGGGATGCCACAGGTCGCGCCAGCGCGCGCTGGCCGGGCCGACGAGGCCCCACAGCAGGCGCGCCATCAGCGCTGCAGTCAGGCCATAGCCGGCGAGAATGTGCAGGTTCCAGATCGTGCTTTCCCAGGGGCCATCCTCGAATGCTTCGGCCAGCTGGCTGCTTGCGATGAGCGCGACGACGGACAGCGCGATGGCCCAGTGCAGGGCCCGCAGCAGCGGGTCGTATACGCGGCGGGATTGAGTATTGGAATGCGACATGGTGACCTCTTTGTGGGATGCGATGAGGCCACGTTACTGACGCTTCCTTATCCCATCCTTAAGTCATCCGGGATATTGACGTGCAGCAACAGGAACCACCAGCCGGCGGTGAGCGGATACGTCGCTCAAAGGGATCGAATGCGCGAAGCGGACTTGGCTTGCGCGGCTGTCCTCATCGAATGAGACAGCATCGCTTTCGGCACTTAAGGCGGGCTTAAGGATTGATAGGCAGGATGCGCCCGTCGCCTGCCACGATGGCAGGACCGCGCTGCATCCTGTAACGTATCACGTCATTTTTCATGACGCCTCTATACCATTTTCAGTAAACAGTTCAGAGGCATATTGTTCATTAACCGCTGGGCTCGACAGTGCAGCACTCAATCACCTTCCGCTTACTGATGCTCTGGTTCTTCGTCGCGCTGCAGACGATGGCCCCGTTCATCCATGCGCATGCAGGTGCGGTGCAGTGGAATCACGCGGATTTTCTGCATGTACACCAGGGCGTGCACAGCGATGCCGTCTGGCATGTGGCGGCGGATGAACATGGCGCGGAAGTCGATGTGGCGCAAGGCATGCCCGTGCGCAACGATACGCCGGCAACGACTGTCCCCGCAGCGCTTGCGGCGAGCCTGCCGCTGCAACACGCCGCTGCGGCGGCACGCCCCGGCGCCGGCTTGCCGGCACCCCCGCCGCTGCACCTGGCGCTGCCCGAGCACACCCTTCCCCACGCTTTAGCCCCGCCCCTGGCCTGATTATCGCGGCGCGTCACCCCGACGCGCCTGCCTGCTGTTTTTATGCATCTGGAGATCAAACATGGCCGCTGGTTTTTTTGCCACCCCATTCGTCACATTCAGGACAGGCCTTGCATTGGCGCTGTCCTGCGCCGTCCCCGCGATTGCGGCGGATGCCCTGCCCCTCACCGCCGCGCAGAAGAACAATCTCGGCATTGTCAGCGTGGCCGCGACCATGCAAAGCGCCGCCCCCGCGCTGACCTACCCGGCGCGGGTGACGCTGCCGCCGGCCAGCGTGCGCGTGGTCGCTGCGGCAGGCGCCGGGCTGGTGACGCAACTGCACGTGCAGGCGGGCGACACGGTCACGCGCGGCGCACCGCTCGTCACACTGTCGATGCCCGGGCTCGCCGACGCCCAAAACGCGCTGACGCAGGCACGGTTGAAATCGCGGCTGGCGGCCAGCAATGCCGCACGCGACGAAAAACTGTTCGGCGAAGGCCTGATCGCCGAATCGCGCCTGCGCGCGACACAGTCTGAAGCCCAGTCCGCGCGCGCCAGCCTGGCGGCGGCGCAGGCTGCATTTTCGTTACTCGGCACCGGCAAGGTCTCCGGCAGTGCGATCACGCTCACCGCCCCGATCGCCGGCGTGGTGACGGAAAGCGTTGCCGAGCCCGGCCAGCGGGTCGATGCCGGGATGGCGCTGGCGAAAGTCGCGGACCTGTCGAAACTGGCGCTGGAAATTCCGCTGAGTCCTGCCCAGGCGCGCCAGGTTGCCGTCGGACAATCCGTCACGGTGGCAGACAGTTCGGCCAGCGGGCGCGTCACGGCCCTGCTGCCGCAGCTCAACGCCGCGCAAAGCGTGCTGGTGCGCGCCAGCCTTTCCGACCCGCAGAAACTCCTGCGCCCCGGCCAGTCGGTGCAGGCAGCCATCGCGGGTGCGCAGTCGGCCGGCAGCCTGATCGTGCCGGCTGCCGCACTGGTGTGGAAGGCCGCCGTGCCCTATGTGTTTGTCGAGACGGCGCAGGGCTTCACGCCGACGCCGGTGCGGCTCGTCCGCCAGAATGCCCGCCAGGCCGAAATCACCGGCCTGCCCGCCGGCAGCCGCGTCGCCGTCAAAGGCGTGGCTGCGCTCAAGGCGCAATGGGCAGGGGACTAGCATGCTGAATACCCTGATCGAATTCGCGCAGGCGCGACGCTGGCTGATGCTGGTGCTCGCGCTGGTGCTGGCCGGGCTGGGCGTGCGCGCGTTCCAGCAGATCCCCATCGACGCCTTTCCCGATGTGTCGACGACCCAGGTCAAGCTGATCCTGAAGGCGCCCGGCATGACGCCGGAGGAGGTGGAGGCGCGCATCACCCAGCCGGTCGAAACCGAACTGCTGGGCATCCCGCACCAGACCATCCTGCGCAGCCTGTCGAAAAACGCGCTGGTTGACATCACCGTCGATTTCGAGGAAGGCACCGACATCTACTGGGCGCGCCAGCAGGTGGCGGAACGCTTCGCCAACGTGAAGGGCGACCTGCCTGACAACGTGTCGGGCGGGCTGGCGCCGATTTCCACGCCGCTGTCCGAACTCTTCATGTTCACCGTCGAGGGCCCGCTGTCGCTGGCGGAAAAGCGCACCTTGCTCGACTGGACGATCCGCCCGCAGCTGCGCGCATTGCCCGGCGTGGCCGACGTCAACACGCTCGGCGGCCGGGTGGCGACCTTTGCCGTCAGCCCCGATCCGGCTGCGCTGGCCGCACGCGGCGTGAGCTACGGCGAATTGCGTACGGCGCTGGAAAGCAACACCCGCAACGACGGCGCCGGACGCGTCAACGAAGGCGAGGAGACCTGGGTGGTGCGCGTCAACGGTGGCGTCGCGTCGCTCGATGACCTGCGCCACATTGGCGTCAAACACGTGGATGGCGTGGTCGTCACGGTCGGCGACGTCGCACGCGTCGAACTGGGCGAGATGACCCGCTACGGCGCGGTGACGCAGGATGGCAAAGGCGAGGCGGTGGAAGGCCTGGTGATCGGACTGAAAGGCGTCAACGCCGGCGTGCTGATCCAGAACGTCAAGGCCAAACTCGCCGAGATTCAGGCCACCCTGCCCAAGGGCGTGACGATCTCGCCGTTCTACGACCGTGCCCAGCTGGTCGATCGCGCCGTCGGGACCGTGAGCAAGGCGCTGCTGGAAGCGGCGGTGCTGGTGGTGATCCTGCTGCTGCTGTTTCTCGGCAACCTGCGCGCGGCCATGGTAGTGGCGCTGATCCTGCCCTTGTCGGTGCTGGCGACTTTCGTGCTGATGCGTCAGTTCGGGTTGTCGGCCAATCTGATGAGCCTGGGCGGGCTGGCGATCGCGATCGGTCTATTGGTCGACGCCGCCGTGGTGGTGGTGGAAAACGTCGTCGCGCATCTCGCGCACGACCCGGAGAACACCAGCGAAACACCGCTGCAACGCGTGCTGTGGGCGACGCAGGAAGTCGCCAGCCCGGTGACCTCGGGTATCGCCATCATCGCCATCGTGTTCCTGCCGCTGCTGACCCTGGAAGGGCTCGAAGGCAAACTCTTCACGCCGGTTGCGCTGACCATCGTGTTCGCCCTGGCGGCCTCGCTGCTGCTCGCGCTCACCGTGATTCCGGTGCTGGCCTCGATGTTGCTGAAGCAGGGCGCGCATACCGATCCGTGGTTGTTGCGCAAGGCGCAAGGCCTCTACACGCCGCTGCTCGGGCGCGCGCTGGCACGTCCGAAACTCGTGTACGCCACCGCTGGGGTGCTGATGCTGGCGGCGGTTGGGGTCTACCCCCTGATCGGCAAGACCTTCATGCCGGTGATGGACGAGGGCGACATCCTGGTGCAGCTGGAAAAGCTGCCGTCGATCAGCCTAGAAGAATCGGTCGCGCAGGATCTGCGAGTGCAGCAGGCGCTGCTGAAGAAGGTGCCGGAAATCCGCCGCATCGTCGCGCGCGCGGGCGCCGACGAGTTGGGGCTCGATCCGATGAGCCTCAACGACACCGATTCCTTCCTGGTGCTCAAACCGATGGACGAATGGCGCCGCCCGGACAAGGCATGGCTGACGGATGAAATCCGCGCGGTGGTCGACGGCTTCCCGGGCATCGCCTACAACTTCACCCAGCCGATCGACATGCGGGTGTCGGAAATGCTCACCGGTTCGCGCGGCGACGTCGCGATCAAGATCTTCGGACCGGATCTCGCCACCCTCAACCGGCTGGCCGGCGAGATTTTCGGCGTGGTCGAGAAAATTCCAGGCGCGTCGGATGTCTACACCCAGCAGAACGAGGGCGTGCAGTATCTGCAGGCAGAAATCGATCGCGATGCCGCCGGCCGCTTCGGCCTCAGTGCCGACGACATCGCCCGGCTGCTGCGCACCCAACTCGAAGGCGAGATCATCGGCACGATCCAGCAGCAGGGGCGGCGGGTCCCGCTGCAGCTGCGCGGGCCGCAAGGCCTGCGCGAGTCACCGGACGCGCTGCAGGCGATCCGCCTGACGCTGGCGGACGGCCGTGAAATCAGCCTCGACCAGGTGGCGCAGCTCAAGCGCACCAACGGCCCGGTCGCGGTGAAGCGGGAGAACGCCGCGCGCTTCACCGTGGTGCAGAGCAACGTTGCCGGGCGCGACCTGGTGAGCTTCGTCACCGACGCGCAGGCCGCGGTGGCCGCGCAGGTCAAGCTGCCGCCCGGCTACAGCGTCGCCTGGGGCGGTCAGTTCGAAAACCAGCAGCGCGCCGCGCAGCGCCTGATAATCGTGGTGCCGGTGGCGCTGCTGCTGATCGGCTTTCTGCTCTACGTCACCTTCGGCGATGCGCGCCAGGCGCTCCTGGTGATGATGAACGTGCCGCTGGCGCTGATCGGCGGCATTTTCGCGCTGGCGGCGTCGGGCGAATACCTGTCGGTGCCGGCCTCGGTCGGCTTCATCGCGCTGCTGGGCATCGCGGTGCTGAACGGCGTGGTGCTGGTCAGCCATTTCAACCAGCTGCGCAATCAGGGCCTGCGGGGAGACGCCGTGGTGCGAGAGGGCTCGCTGCGCCGCCTGCGCCCGGTACTGATGACCGCCAGCATCGCCGCCTTCGGCCTGGTGCCGCTGTTGTTCGCCAGCGGCCCCGGCTCCGAGATCCAGCGTCCGCTCGCCATCGTCGTCATCGGCGGCCTGGTCAGCGCCACCCTGCTGACGCTGGTGGTGCTGCCGCTGCTTTATCGCCAATTCATTCTGAAAGGAGAACGTGCATGAATGCCGTGCACACAGTGACGCTCGCATTGGCGTTGGCGTTTTCGGCCAGTGCCCGTGCCGATTATTTGCCTGATTCGGAGGCGGCCGAAGCCGCCTTGTGGGCCTCGCCCATGGTGTCCCAGGCGCGCGGCGAGTTCGCTGCGCAATCGCTGAAAAGCCAGGGTCTGCAGCACGGGCACGCGGAATGGGCGGTGAGCGCGGATGTTGCCCAGCGCCGGATCCAGACCACCCCGCGCGAATCCCAGGCCGAATGGGGCGTGGCGCTGTCGCGCCCGTTGCGGCTGCCGGCGGTTGCCGCAGCCGACCGCACGCTTGCCAGCGCGCTGACGGCGCATGCCGAGGCCAATCTCGGCGAAGCCTTGCACGAAAGCGGGCGACAACTGCTGACGCTGTGGTTCGACTGGCTGAGCGAAGCCAGTCAGACGCAGATGTGGCAGGCGCAACTGAAGTTGGCCGACCAGCAGCTAGAGGGCGTGAATGCGCGGATCAGGCTCGGTGAGTCGCCGCGCGCCGAACGCGTCAACGCCGAAGCCGCGCTGGCTCAAGTCCGCCTGCAGCAGCAGCAGGCCGGCCTGCGCATGCAGCAGGCGCGGAGCCGCCTGCTGGCGCAGTTTCCCGCCCTGCCGTTGCCGCCGGATCAAGCACTGCCGCGGCCGGTGCCGCCCGCCGGATCGGCGGATGCCTATGTCGCCGCCGTACTGGAACACAACCACGAGCTGGCACGCGCGCGCCGTCAGGCCGAGGTGCGGCAGGCCGAAGCGCGGCAGCTGGCGAAGCGGCGCAATGCCGACCCCAGTGTCGGCGTGTTCTACAAGAACGAGATGGGTGGCGACGAGCATGTGCTGGGTCTCAACGTCGGCCTGACCCTGCCCGGCGCGGCGCGGCGTTACAACCAGCAGGCGGCCGAACAGTTGAGCAGCACTGCGCAGGATGCCGCGATGCGGCTGGAACAGCGACTGCGTCAGGAGGCGCGAGCCGATTTCGAGGCGGCGGTGACGCAGGCCGCCAACTGGCAGCAGGCCGAGCGTGTCGCACAGGCGCTGGAGGAATCAGCGCGCCTCGCCGCCCGGGCCTACAGCCTGGGGGAGGGCAATCTCGATCAGGTGTTGCTCACGCGCCGGCTGG
Source organism: Thiobacillus sp. (assembly GCA_049303455.1). Lineage (GTDB taxonomy): Bacteria > Pseudomonadota > Gammaproteobacteria > Burkholderiales > Thiobacillaceae > Thiobacillus. The sequence continues at coordinate 4,693 of JBAQND010000125.1, read as the reverse complement.
CGCTCGATGGACGCGTGCAGGCACAGCAGACGCAGGTCGCAGCACTGGCGGCAGACGCCCGGCTGAAACTGGATGCGCACGCGTTATGGCCTCTGGACGTGCGTGCGGACGACGCACACGCGCACCCGTAGACGTTGCAGGAAAGGCTCAAGGGTAGGTCATGGTGGGGTGCCAATACCTTGGCAGCAACCAGGCTCGGGTGTGGCGGGCACGGGTGTGGCCGCGGGGGCGGACATGCGGTGGCTCATCTGCCGCGCCTCTTCCTGCATCGCCACAATCTGCTCGGGCTTCAACTGCCACACCAGACTGTCGCGCGCCTTGGCGGCAGCATCCACGCCCTGTGCGGCGGCGAGGTTGAACCACAGGTACGCCCGCGCCTTGTCGGGCGACGTGCCGGTGCCGTAGCGGTAGAGTTCGCCCAGGCTGTATTGCGCACGGGCGTAGCCGCGCTGCGCGGGTTTTTCGATCCAGCTGAAGGCCGTCTTGTAGTCTTGCACCACGCCGCGTCCCCGCAGCAGTGCGAGGCCGTATTGATATTCCGCTTCGGCCAGCCCCTGCTTGGCGGCCAGCGCCAGCCACTTGGCGGATTCCTTGTCGTTCTGGATGACGCCATCGCCCTCGGCGAAGCGCATGCCGAGCTGCAACTGGGCTTCGGCATCGCCCTGTTCCGCACGGGCGTGCGGCACGTTGGCGGTTGCCTGCGCGGCGGGCATGGTTGCGTGTCGATCAAGCGCCAGCCAGGCGGTCACGCCAACCAATGCGCCGACCGCGACCAGCAGCAGCAAGGGCTTGAACGGATTGAGCACCCAGAAGCGATAATGGCATTTGCGGCAGCGCAGCGGCTTGTGCAACAGCAAACGCCGCACGCCGTCGTGGGCATGCAGCGTTCCGCTGCGGATCTTATCGCTCCCGCATTGTGGGCAGACAAGCGACATGGCAGAACCTAGCGCGACTGCGCGATCATGTAGTTGACTGCGGCATTGACGTCGGTATCCGACAGTGACGGGTTGCCGCCCTTGGCCGGCATCGCGCCCTTGCCGCGAATGGTCGCAGTGTAGAGCGCATCCATCCCCTGTGCCAGACGCGGGTTCCAAGCGGCCACATCGCCGATTTTCGGCGCGCCTGCCACGCCCTTGTCGTGGCAGAACGCGCACGCCTGGCGGTAGATTTTCTGGCCGTGCACGAGATCGGGGGCAGCCGTGGCCGGCGCAGTTGCAGCGGGGCTGGCTTCAACGGGTTGGACAGCAGCAGGCTTGCTGGCTGCGGGCGGAGCGGCCTCCGGTTCTGGCTGAGCCGGGATGGTGGCAGAGGGGGGGCGGGATAGCGGCAGCGGGGGGGGCTCGGCTGGCAGGGGCTCCACAACCTGGGTGGCCTGCTCGGCCGTGGCTACGGGCGCAGGTTCGACCTGCGTGGCTTCCGCCACAGAGGGCTCGGCGGCGGGCGCGGGCACGTCTTCCGACTTGCCGCAGGCAAGCAGGGATGCGGCAGACGCGATGATCGTGAAAGCGGTGATGAACTTCATGATGCTCCTTCAAATGGCCGCAGTGGTCTGCAATAATGCGGACCTTATTTGTTTTCGACGCCTGCTGCGGGCGCGGCAGCCGCATCCGGCGCAGCAGCAGGCGCAGCAGGAGGCGCGGCAGGTGCTACAGGCGCAGCAACGACCGGCTCCTTGAACGAGGCCCCGGCCGAGTTGGCCATGTGGACCACTGCGCGCGCCACTTCCACATCTGACAAGTCGCCGTCACCGCCACGCGGCGGCATCTGGCGGATGCCTTCGATCGCGTGCTTGACCAAGGTGTCGTAGCCCTGGCCAAGGCGGCCGCTCCAGTCCCCTTTGTTGTTGAATCGGGGTGCGCCCAGCGCACCCGAACTGTGACAGGACGAGCACACTGCACCATAGACTTCCTGCCCGGCTTTTTCGACCCGGGGAGCGTTGGCGTCAAGCGCGACCAGTTGGGCGAAAGGCTTGATGCGTGCGAGGGTCGCCTTCTGGGCGGCTTCGCTGGTGGTGTCTGCCTGCTGTTCTTCCTGGATGCCGAGCACCAGTTGCACGATCAGGAAAATCGCCAGCAGGGGCGCGAACAGCCCTGCAAGAAGGGAAATGATGACTTCCTGCGGGGTGGCTTGAGTCATCTTGGCGTGCGGATCGGCCATGAACGTGTCCTTGAAGAAGGGGAGGATCGAAAGCGGCGATTATAAGGAAAGCAACCCCCGCAGGAAAGGGCGGCGCGACTTCCGTCGGATGGACGCCACGCGGCAAACCGGCTATTCTTCATAGTCCTTGCGCCCGTAGCTCAGCTGGATAGAGTACTGCCCTCCGAAGGCAGGGGTCGCGCGTTCGAATCGCGCCGGACGCACCAGTTTTCAGGACATAGCCGGCTTCAGCCCCTTGTCATGCAGGGGTTTAATCTCCGCGCTGCGGGTTTAAACTTTGGGCTGGAATTACTACGAGCTTTTCAATCATGGCTACCCCCACCCCTACCGACATCCAGCTGCATCAGGTTTCGCGCAAGCTGGAAATCACTTTTACCGATGGCGCCCATTTCGAGCTGCCGTTCGAATTGCTGCGCGTGTATTCGCCGTCCGCCGAAGTGCGCGGACACGGCCCCGGCCAGGAAACGCTGCAGGTCGGCAAGGGCGAAGTGCTGATCAATGCCGCCGAGCCGGTCGGCTTGTACGGTATCAACTTCTTCTTCTCCGACGGCCACAACACCGGCATCTATTCCTGGGAATACCTGTACGATCTCGGCGTCAATCAGGCCGCGCTGTGGGACGAGTATCTCAAGCGCATGAAGGCTGCCGGCGCCTCGCGCGACCCCGGCATCGCCAAAATGTTCGAGCATCGTCCCAAGGCCAAATAAGCCTTTTGCCATGACGGCCTGTACTGCAAAACCATGCGCGCCTTCCGGGGCGCGCGTTGTTTTTGGTGCGTCCGGCGGGGCGCACTCACTTGGAGGTGAAAGTCCTCCACTCGCCCGACAAGGGGAAGAGGGGAAGAGTTAGCTGAACGGCAAGGGTGTTCTGGGAGACTGGAAATCTGGAGGAAGCCGAAGGCAAAGCGCTGGTCTGACGAACAGGAAGCGGATACGAGGCGGCACGGCGGGGCAAGGCGGCGAATACGTCAAAGCCCGAAACTTGTACGGAACGCCGTGACATATATCCGACAGGCATAAGCGTGAAGGTGCCTACTTCGACAGATTAGGTCTGCCCCGTCTCTCATGATCTCAACTTCTCGAACCGCCCGGTGCGGGTCCGCACCGGGCGGTGTGGGAGGGGCGGTCAGGTATCCTGACCGCCCCTATCCCGATGCTATCTGAAACCTGTTGCGGCAAACGTGAGTTTGTCGCCATAGCGATGCAGCATGCGGCCAGGGCAAGGCAGGGATTGACAGCTACGTTAGAAACCCATATAAATGAGAAACATTCTCATGTGAGAGATCGCTAATGGTTTCCCCGCCCGCGCATACCTTCCCCCTCCACGGCCCTGGCTTGCGCGGCGCCAAGCGGCCACGCGTGGCGATCGTCGGCCGCGCCGGCAGCGGCAAGCACGGCATCTTTCGCGCCGCCGCCGCCACCGCTACCCGCCACGAGCGCCTGGCCGGGATCGGCCCCGCGTACGAGGAATGCCTGGTCGAGGTGGGCATCGACCAGATTTCCCTGGTCGCCTTGCCCGCCGTCGACGGCCTGCACCAGTTGGACGCCGAGGCGTGCGTGACCCTGAAGTACCTGCTGTGGGGCGACCGCTGGCCGCCCATCGCCCGCCATGAGGCGCACCAGCCGGCGAGCGCGTTCGCCGCCCCCGACGTGCTGCTGGTGGTGCTCGACGCCACGGCGCTGGAGCGCGACCTCGAACTCGCGCTGGAACTGATGCAGCTGGGCCGGCCGATGGTGTTTGCGCTCAACCGCATGGACCTGGCGCGCGCCAGGCGGCGCTTCATCAATGTGCGCGCCCTGTCGGCGAAATTGGGCGCGCCGGTGGTACCGACCGTGGCGCACATGGGCATCGGCCTGGCCGATCTGTACACCAGCGCGGTGCGCGTCGCGCGGGAGGCGGTTTCGGCGCATCCGCGCAGCCCGGCCTGCCCGATCAGCCCGCACATCGAGGCGCAACTCCAGGCGATCGCCGACATCGCCCGGCAGCCCGAGATTGCCGCCGCGTTCGCCGCACCCGAAGCCCTGTTGACCCTGCAGTTCGCGGAGAGCGACGACTACTTCACGCAGGAGCTGCAGGCGCATTTTCCCGACCGCTACGCTGCCCTGCTTGGCGCGCGCGCCGCCGCCGACGCGGCGCTGCCGCGCCCGCTGGCGGAGGAAATCCACGCCGACCGGCATCATCGCGCCGCGCTCTGCAACGAGGCCGTGACCCGCCCCGGTCAGGAAGGCGAGCAGCCGCGCTGGCAGCGCTGGGCGGACGATCTCTTTCTGCATCCGAAATGGGGATTCGCCGGGACGCTGGCGGTGTTTGCGCTGGTGCTGTTCTTCGTATTCGAAGTGAGCGCGTTCCTCGATGCCCTCACCGTCGCGCGCCTGATCGAGTGGGCCGCGCCGTGGCAGCCGACCGAGCTTGCGGGGGTGGTTGCCCGCGCCGTGCTGGACGGCTTCATCGGCCTGGCGGGCATCGTCATCCCCTACATGATCCCGCTGGTGCTGCTGCTGGTGTGGCTGGAAGAGTCGGGGATCATGCACCGCGT
>JBAQND010000124.1:0-4116 GCA_049303455.1 Thiobacillus sp. | reverse complement strand
CGTGACGCAACTGGCGCCCGGCAAATACCAGCCGCGCACCCAGATGGACAGTGAGTCGCTGCAGGAGCTGGCCGATTCCATTCGCGCGCAGGGCCTGATGCAGCCGATTCTGGTGCGTGAAGTCGCGACCGGCTATGAAATCATCGCCGGCGAGCGGCGCTGGCGTGCGGCGCAGCTGGCCGGGTTGAACGAAATCCCCGTGCTTGTGCGCGAAGTCGCCGACGACGCGGTGGCGGCGATGGCGCTGATCGAAAACATCCAGCGTGAGGACCTCAATGCCATCGACGAGGCGCACGGCCTGCAGCGTCTGATCCACGAATTCGGCATGACGCATGACGCTGCCGCTCAGGCGGTCGGCAAATCCCGCGCGGCGGTGTCGAACCTGCTGCGGCTGTTGAACCTGTCGCATCCGGTGCAGGACATGCTCACCGCGGGCCTCCTCGAAATGGGCCATGCGCGCGCGTTGCTGCCATTGCAGGCGGGCGCGCAGCGCGAGCTGGCGCACGAAATCGAAACCCGTGGCTTGTCGGTTCGCGAGGTCGAGCGCCGGGTGGCGCGGCTGAAAGACGCCGTCGCCGCGCCGGTCAAACAGGCCGTTTCGCGTGATGTCATCCGGCTGGAAGAGGCGTTGTCGGACGCGCTGGGGATGACGGCCCATGTTCAAACCAGCAACAAGGGCGGCGGCAGGCTGACGCTGCATTTCGCCAGCGCAGACGAGTTGCAGGGCTTATTGCAGCGTCTGGGCATCCAGCTGTAAAGCGCGGCGGCGTGGTGGACAAGCCGTTATGTCCATGCAACATCACTACGTAGTGAAATGCATCATCAATCGGCTTGATGATTGCATGAGCCGCACTAATTCTAGTATCATCACCGGCTAATGTTTACCGGCAAGCAAACTGACACCCGGCGGGTTGCCTTGGTGCAGGCGGGTCTCGCGCCCATCTTCGCGCTGGTAGCGGCGGGCATTGGCGGGAACGAAGTCGGGCTGGCCGTGTTGTATGGCGCGCTGGTGGCATTGGCGGTCAGTGCCGTGCTGGTGTGGCGCGAGCGTCAATCAATGCGGCATCCCGAGTGGGATCAGCACCGTTTGCTCAAGGTGTTTGTTCGTGCGGGGCTTGAGCGGCTGGTGCTGCTGGTGGGGCTGCTGCTGCTGGGGTTTGGGGTGTTGAAGCTGGCGCCCTTGCCTTTGTTGCTCGGCCTGGTGTTGGCGCAGTTCGCCTGGCTGGTCGTCGCGACACGGGGTCACGCAAAGTAACGAGTCTGTTTATCCGGTGCGGTTTGCAGAGGTTGGTTTTGAATGGGGACGCACTACGTGTCCATCCAAAACTCACTTAAATGAATTTGATCACTATGGCTTCGGAATACCATTCCTCAGGCGAGTACATCAAGCACCACCTGCAAAACCTCACCTATGGTCAGCATGTCGATGGCAGTTGGGGCTTTGCCCACGGCGCCGAAGAAGCCAAGGCCATGGGCTTCTGGGCGATCAACGTCGACAGCATGCTGTTCTCGATCGGCCTCGGCGTCCTCTTCCTGCTCCTGTTCCGCATGGCGGCCAAAAAGGCCACCGTCGGGGTGCCCACCGGTTTGCAGAATTTTGTCGAGTGGGTCATCGAATTCATCGACAGCACCGTGCGCGGTTCCTTCTCGCATCGCAATGCGATGGTCGCGCCGCTGGCGCTGACCGTGTTCATTTGGGTGTTCCTGATGAACATGATGGATCTCATCCCGGTCGACTGGCTGCCCTATGCCGCGTCGATGGCGGGGGTGCCGTATCTGAAAGTGGTGCCGTCGACCGATCCCAACGTGACCTTCGGCATGTCCTTGTCGATCTTCTTCCTGGTGCTGTACTACAGCGTCAAGATGAAAGGCGCGGGCGGCTTCTTCTCCGAACTGGCTTTCCAGCCTTTCCCCAAATTCCTGTTCCCGGTCAACCTGCTGCTCGAGGGTGTGGGCCTGATCGCCAAACCGATTTCGCTGGCCCTGCGTCTGTTCGGCAACATGTACGCCGGCGAAATGATCTTCATCCTGATTGCGCTGATGTACGGCGGCGGATGGGTTCTGGCTGCGTTTGGCGGTGTGCTGCAGTGGGCGTGGGCGGTGTTCCACATCCTCATCATCACCCTGCAGGCCTTTATCTTCATGACCCTGACCATTGTCTATCTGGACATGGCGCACGCCGAGCATCACTGATTTCTGTTGTATTGATTATTTGGTTTCCTGTTTTTAACTTTGATTTTTACTTTTAGGAGCAACAAATGGAAATGACTCAAGCCGTGCTGTTTATCGCTGGTGCCCTGATGATGGGTCTGGGCGCACTGGGTGCAGCCGTCGGTATCGGCATCCTCGGTGGCCGCTTCCTTGAAGGCGCTGCCCGTCAGCCCGAACTGATCCCCATGCTGCGTACCCAGTTCTTCATCGTCATGGGTCTGGTTGACGCCGTGCCGATGATCGCTGTCGGCCTGGCCATGTACGTTCTGTTTGCCGTTGCCGGTTAATTCGCGGGTTGATACGGAACTTGTTTAACCCCCGTCATTAATATTAAGGTGCGGATATGAATTTCAACGCAACTTTGATCGGCCAGTCCATCACGTTCATCCTCTTCGTGTGGTTCTGCATGAAGTTCGTGTGGCCGCCGATCATGAACGCGCTCGAAACGCGCAAGAAGCAGATCGCTGACGGCCTGGCCGCGGGTGACCGCGGCAAGCACGAATTGGAGCTGGCTGCCAAAAAGGCCGCTGACAAGCTGCGTGACGCCAAGGCGCAGGCTGGCGAAGTGATTGCCCAGGCGGACAAGCGCGCGGCTCAGATCATCGAGGAAGCGAAAATCGCGGCCAAGGAAGAGGGTGAGCGTCAGCTCGCCGCAGCCCAGGCCAACATCGCACAGGAAACAAACCGTGCACGCGAAAGCCTGCGTGATCAGGTGGCCGCGCTGGCTGTAGCCGGTGCGGAAAAAATCCTGCGCCGCGAAGTCAACGCGCAAACGCACGCTGACCTGCTGGGCCAGCTGAAAGCCGAGCTGTAAATCATGAGCGAACTGTCTACCCTGGCACGCCCCTATGCCGAAGCGATATTCCGCCTGGCGCAGGGCGAAAAAGACCTGGCGGGCTGGTCGTCACGCCTGCAATCGCTGGCGCTGATTGTGTCGGATGCCCAGGTGGCGCGTCTGATCGCCGACCCTGCGGTGTCGACCGATCGCGTGGCCGGCCTGATCATCGAGGTGGCCGGTAGCGATCTCGGCGAACGCGGGGGCAACTTTGTCAAGGTGTTGGCCGAAAACGACCGCCTGTCGCTGCTGCCGGAAATCGGCGCACAGTTCGAGACCCTGAAGGCAAACGCCGAAGGCACCCTCGAAGCCACCATCACCAGTGCGCAGGAATTGACGCAGGCGCAGCTCGACGAGCTGGTTGCGGGACTCAAGACCAAGTTCAACCGCACGGTGAACGTGCGGGTGGCGGTTGATCCCGTGCTGATCGGCGGCGCGGTCATTGCCATCGGCGACCAGGTGATAGACGGCTCGGTGAAGGGGAGGCTGCAGCGCATGTCCTTCGCTCTTCAGGCTTAAGGCGCGGCCAGGCTCATCCAACCCATCTTTATCGGAACCTCACGGTTCGGAGAACAAAATGCAATTGAATCCAAGCGAAATCAGCGAACTGATTAAAGCCAAGATCGAAAACTTTGGTGCCTCAAGCGAACTGCGCACCCAGGGCACGATCGTCTCCGTCACCGACGGTATCGTCCGCATTCATGGTTTGTCCGACGTGATGTCGGGTGAAATGATCGAAATGCCGGGGAACACTTTCGGCGTGGCCTTGAACCTCGAGCGCGATTCGGTCGGCGCGGTGATCCTGGGCGACTACGAGCACATCAAGGAAGGCGACGTCGTCAAGTGCACCGGGCGCATTCTTGAAGTGCCGGTGGGCCGTGGCCTGCTGGGCCGCGTGGTGAACTCCCTCGGTCAGCCGATCGATGGCAAGGGCCCCATCGCCTCCGAAAAAACCATGCCGATCGAGCGCATCGCGCCCGGGGTGATCGAACGTAAATCGGTCGACCAGCCGGTGCAGACGGGCCTCAAGTCGATCGACGCCATGGTGCCGGTCGGCCGCGGCCAGCGCG
>JBAQND010000123.1:0-3787 GCA_049303455.1 Thiobacillus sp. | reverse complement strand
ACTTCAGCGTGGACGGAACGCTCATCCAGGCGTGGGCCGGTCACACCCTTGCCGACAACCGCCATGGACTGATTGCCAACGCCATGGTCACCACCGCCGACGGCATCGCGGCCAGTGCGGGCTACGCCATCCCGGTGCGGAAGAGAAAGTCGATCAGACGTTTGCGCTGACCATGACGGCCTGCAACCTCACGCGCATGCGCACGCTGGGAAAAATCCGTCTGCGGACGGCGTGAGGGACAGGAAATACGGGGAGATGGGGCTCAAAATGTCGAAAAACGAGTTCAATGAGAGCAGAAATCAAATCATGCGACCGAACCGAATGAAAAATCGAACTTTAGTGCAATGTGCCACGCGTCCGCGTGGGGTATTTCAGCAGCCTGTTCGGCCATGAACCCTGGCGGGAAGGCAGCGAAGGCCGCGGCAAGGCCGGTCAGCTTGCGTTTGACGACCGGGCGCAGCACCAGGGTGTCACCGACTTTTTCAATCTCGATATCCTGGCTGGCCTTGACGATGGCCAGTTCCTTGGGGATGCGGACGGCCAACGAATTGCCGCTTTTGAAGACGCGTGTGAGCATGGTTATCTCCTGTTGTATATACAGGAGATACGCCAGCCACACTGGGCGCAAGCCTTTCCAGCCTTTGTTTACACGCCCTGTTTCAGGCTCGCCTCGATGAAGATGTCGAGGTCGCCGTCGAGTATCTTCTGCGTGTTGGTGGCTTCGACGTTGGTGCGCAGATCCTTGATGCGCGACTGGTCGAGGACGTAGCTGCGGATCTGATGGCCCCAGCCGACGTCCGCCTTGCCGGCTTCGAGCTTGTCCTGTTCGACCTGGCGGCGGCGCAGCTCGGCTTCGTAGAGCTTGGACTTCAGCATCGACATCGCCTCGGCGCGGTTCTTGTGCTGCGAGCGGTCGTTCTGGCACTGCACCACGATACCGCTGGGCAGGTGGGTGAGGCGCACCGCGGAGTCGGTCTTGTTGATGTGCTGGCCGCCCGCGCCTGAAGCACGGTATGTATCGACGCGCAGGTCGGCGGGGTTGATGTCCACCTCGATGGAATCGTCGACTTCGGGGTAGACGAACACGCTGGCGAAGCTGGTGTGGCGGCCGCCGGACGAGTCGAACGGCGACTTGCGCACCAGGCGGTGCACCCCGGTTTCGGTGCGCAGGGTGCCATAGGCGTAGTCGCCCTCGATCTTGATCGAGGCGGACTTGATGCCGGCGACGTCGCCGTCGGACTCTTCCAGCAGTTCGGCCTTGAAGCCCTTGCGTTCGGCGTATTTCAGGTATTGCCGCAGCAGCATCGACGCCCAGTCGCAGGCCTCGGTGCCGCCGGCGCCGGCCTGGATGTCGATGAAGCAGTTGTTGGGGTCGGCCGGGTTGTTGAACATGCGGCGGAATTCCAGCGTGGACACATCTTTTTCCAGCGCGGCAATGTCGGCCCGCACCGCGGCCAGCGTCTCGTCGTCATTCTCCTCGCGCGCCATCTCGAACAGTTCGGACGCATCCTTCAGGCCCGATGCCACGCGGTCGAGCACCAGCACCACGTCTTCCAGCGACTTGCGTTCGCGGCCCAGTTCCTGGGCACGGGCGGCGTCGTTCCAGAAATCAGGTGCTTCGGACAGGCGGCTGACTTCTTCCAGGCGGTCTTTCTTGACAGCGTAGTTAAAGAAACCCCCTGAGTTGGGTGGCGCGCTCGCCCAGGTCGGCGAGTTTGGATTCGATCTGATTGAGGCTTTCGGCTTCCATGATGAGGGCTCGGTGATTAAGCGGAAAAGCCCCGAATTATAGCCCAGGCCAACACCAGGCCCAGACCCGCGGCGCCCATGCCGGCGATGGCGTGGCGCGCCATCGGCCAGCCGCCGATGATGAGCGCAAGCGCCGATTTGAATCCCAGATTGGCCAGGGTGGCGAGGGTGATGACGTTGACCAGCACGGTCACCGACAGCTTGTCCAGGTTGTGCAGGCGCATGGTGGACAGCGTGATGGCGTCGACATCGGTCAGCCCGGACAGCAGCGCCACCGCATACAAGCCGCGGGTTCCGAGCCAGTCGGATAGCCAAGCCGCAGCCAGCAGCACCACGCCATACATCAGGCCGAAGCCCAATGCCGTGCGCAGCTCGGTGGGGTTGCCCATCGCCAGCGCGGGCAGTTCGCCCTGCGGCCGCAGCCGGCGCACGCCATACGCGGCGCCCAGACCGCCGACGATCAGGCCACCTGCCAGCACCGGCAGCAGTTGCGCCAGGACCGCGGGCGCCACAATGGCGGCCAGCACGCCCAGGCGCACCAGCACCATCAGGTTGGCCAGCACGATGACGATGACCGCAACCGGAATCATTGTGTCGCTGCCGCGGGCGTGGCGGCTGAACGACAACGTCGTTGCCGTCGACGACACCAGTCCGCCGAGCAGGCCCAGCATCACCGCGCCCCGTTGTTGCCCGACCAGGCGCAGGGCGGCATAGCCCGCCAGCCCGACGCCCGCGATCAGCACCACCATCCACCAGATCTGGTGCGGGTTGATCGCCCCGTAGGGGCCGTAATCCTGGTTCGGCAGCAGCGGCAGGATGATCAGCGCCAGCACCGCGAACTGCAGCACCGACAGCAGGTCGCGACGGCTCATATGCTGGCTCAGGCCGCGCAACTCCGGCTTGAAGTAAAGCAGCATGGTCGCCGCGATCCCCAGCATCACCGCCAGCTGGATCTGGTCGTGCCACACCAGCACGCCGAGGCCGTAGCACAGCATCAGCGCCGCCACCGTCGTCGTGCCCGGATCGCCGTCCGCAGGTTGCGGCGAGCGCAGATAGGCCGCGATCATCATGCCGCCGACCAGAAACAGGCCCACCGCGATCAGCCACAACGCCCCCAGTTCGGTTGCCAGATGCGTCGTCAGCACGCCGAACAGTGCGGTCAACGCAAAGGTGCGCAGCCCCGCCTTCGCCGCCGGGTTGCGCTCGCGCTCCAGCCCCATCAAGAGGCCGATCGCCAGCGCCACCACGTAGCGTGGCAAGGTGGCCAGTTCGGCGGGCAGCCAGTTCAGGATCTCGTCCATCTTGATTTGTTTTTCGGTGGGGTGTCGGTTGTTATGCCCAGTATGGCTTCGCCAGAACTATACGCAATCGCACCTGCCTGTGCCCTCAATCGTGACGATCGTGCGGGGCTCTCATCACCATGCATGCGTCTGCGCTCCGTTTTCAGGAATGCCGGCAGGCCATGACGGACGCCACCCGCGCTACGGTTACCATACGCCACCGCTCAATCACTTTTCTCATGTCAGGCATCGAAATGCATCGAATGAACGCTTTGCTTGCGCTGGTTTTTGTCGTGATTTCAGGCTGCGGCGGGGGCCAGGAATCCGCCACCGGCGGGGGGGATGCGCCCTTCGTCAAGACTGCGGCGGTCGCATCTGCGGATGCGGGCGCCGTCGGCCTTTCCGGCACCGTGCGCGCGCGTTACGAGACGCCGGTGGCGTTTCAGGTGGGGGGGCGCATCGCTGCCCGGCGGGTGGATGCCGGCCAGGCGGTGCGTGCGGGCCAGGTCCTGTTCGAGCTCGACGCGCGCGATCTTGAGCAGGCGTTGCAGGCCGCCCAGGCCGATGCCGCCGCGGCAGAGGCGGCCCTCGCCACGGCGCGGGCCGAGCTGGGGCGGGTGCGGCAACTTCAGGACCAGAACTTCGTGAGCGCGCAGGCGCTCGACCGCAGCGAACTCGCCGAACGCGAGGCCCGCACCCGCCTGGATGCCGCCCGCGCGCGGCTGGCCCAGGCGCGCAATGCGCGGGGCTACGCCCGC
>JBAQND010000122.1:0-11558 GCA_049303455.1 Thiobacillus sp. | reverse complement strand
GGCTATGGCTGGGTCAATGAATTGGTGGCATTTTAACTTCTGCGGGCCTGGTGGCGGGGGCCGGCCGGCTGGGAGTATTTCAGCAGCCTGTTAAGCGTCCGTCGTTCATTCCGCGGCCGGGTGTAAGTCGCCAGCCAGCGGATGGACTTTGCTTAAAGGCAAGACATACAACGCGAAATTGAACTACACAGAGTGCTTTTCAAGCATTGATAGATAGTCAAACCACCTTCTTGTTGTATTCGCTACCGCACAAATATGCAGATGGCTAGCGGGAGTGCCTGATTTTGACTCGGCAACGCACGGTGAGCTATGTCGCACTGTGCGCTGCCGCACAGACTGCACAGCGCGTCGCGTTTAATCTGAAATACAAGTTGAACGCCAGCCAACACGTGACAGTTACAAGGTCGTTGAACGGACAGGCGATACAAGCCGACAAGTCCTACAAAGTGGCGAGATGAGGGGTAGGCAGCGCTCAGTCAGAGGGGGAAGCGGTGTGGGACGTGGTTGAGCAGTATCTGAAAAGTGACCCGGTTGAAAAAAACCACACGCCCAACGTGCCGCGATTGATTGGAGTGGGGCAAACCCGTGATTCGCCAATGAGTAGTCAGCGCCTGACCGTTTGCTGACGCTGGATGACACGGTGGAGTTCTTCAATCTTGTGCTGGAATTGAAGCTGAATGAACAGGAGAAGAAGGATCTGGTAGCATTCATGCGGGCGTTGTAGGTCACCCTGGCTTGACAGCGAGCATGAGTGGTCGATGATCAAAAAGGGGACAAGCAGTTGGCACACACGACGCAAGACGGTACGCAGATCTATTATAAGAACTGGGGGCAGGTCAGCCTGTGGTGTCCAGCCACGGCTGGCCCCTCAGTGCGGATAGCGGGAAGGCGCAGATACTGTTTCTGACCGCCCACGGCTATCGCTGCATTGCCCATGACCGACGCGGACATGGCCGTTCGAGCCAGCCCTGGAATGACAACGAAATGGACGCCTATGCCGACGACCTCGCGGAACTCATCGAAACGCTGGCCCTGAAAGACGCTGTCCTCATCGGATTCTCAGCGGGCGGCGGAGAAGTTGCCCGCTATATCGGCCGCCATGGCACGAAACGGGTGGCCAAGGCCGCGCTGATCTCCGCCGTCCCGCCGCTGATGCTGAAAACGGCGGCCAATCCCGGCGGCTTGCCGATCGAGAAGTTCGACGAGATTCGCCAGGGCGCGATGGCCGACCGCTCGCAGCTTTACCAGGATATCGCCAGCGGCCCGTTCTTCGGCGCCAACCGGCCCGGCGCCAAGGTCTCGCAGGGCATGGTCGACTCGTTCTGGCTACAGGGGATGCAGGCCGGCCACAAGAACACCTTCGACTGCATCAAGGCGTTCTCCGAGACGGATTTCACCGAAGACATCAAGCAGTTCGACGTGCCGACGCTGATCATCCACGGCGGCGACGACCAGATCGTGCCGATCGGCGCTGCAGCCCTCAGCTCAGCGAAGCTGGTCAGGAACGCGACCCTGAAGATTTACCCGGGCGCACCGCACGGCCTCGCCGACACGCACAAGGATCAACTCAACGCCGACCTGCTGGCATTCCTTAAGACCTGAGGCCGCTTTGCCGGCGCTGTATATCAATGTTTCGGCGATGGGATGACGAGGCGCGAAAGGTAGTGAGAAATAGACTAGTGTCGTGAATCAGAAATAGCGGGACAAATAAAACGGATGGATTTTTTCGCAGGGCAAGGCGCGAGGAGGCGACATAGCGGGCTCTATGGCAACGACGAGCAACGCAGTCATGCGGAAAAAGACGCCGTGTTATGTTTCGATATTTCTGATTCACGACACTAGGTTCATTGGAGCAATCATGAAAAAGCACAGAGTCGTCTTTGAAGTCAATGTTGATGGCGCAGAACAGTGGCAGGGGATACTCAACAACGTTGAGAACTTGCAGAAGGCATTCGGACGCGAGACCACCGAAATAGAGGTGGTGGTGCACGGCAAAGGTTTGGGGCTGATCTTGAAGACGAACCAAACGATGCGGGAACGGCTCCAACTAATCTCCGACGCGGCCGTGCATTTCGCCGCCTGCGAGAACACGATGCGCCGCATGAACCTGAAGAGAGAAGACCTGATGCCGTTCGCCGCGACGGTCGATTCGGGCGTGGCTGAAGTGGTGCGTAAGCAGGAAGCCGGGTGGTCATATATAAAGTCCGGCTCGTAGTCAGATACTGTCATGGCCCAACAACGGCAGCAATCAACGATCGGTGAAGAGAAGCGGGCGACCGAATATCTCGCCAATGAACGAACGTTTCTGGCGTGGATCAGGACGAGTATTGCGATCATCAGCTTTGGTTTTGTGGTGGCGAAGTTCAGCCTGTGGTTGCGCGAATTGGCGACGCGGCTGGACCCGCAGATGCAGACTTCACAGACGGGGGTTTCGCTGCCGATCGGCGTGACGATGATGGCGCTGGGCGGTGTGCTGGCTGTGCTGGCGGCATGGCGCTATCACGTGGTGAATCGCGCCATTGAGAACGGCGTCGTCAGTGCTGACCGCGGACTCGTCATTCTCGTCACTGTCATGGTCGCATTGCTTTGCGTGGCAATGATTGTTTATATGCTACTCACCGCGCAGCATGCGTGAGCGGCAAAGATTGAAAGTTACTAATCGGCTTGATTTGCCTGGCCGACAGGCGAGCTTGACCGATTGTCGGTCCGTATCAGTGAAGCGCGCTCATCGACCCGTCACTTCTTTTTACCCTACTTTGGAGTTCACTTATGAAACTACTGAAAAAGTCTTACGCAGGTATCGTTCTTTTGCTGGCTGGTTTTGCACCGGTTCATGCCTCGGGTGACGTTGAGCGCGCCGATTCTACGACGCAATTGTCCACCATGAGTGCGGAGCAAAAGAAGCAGGAGCAGCAATATTTCGCGTCGCATTCTTTCGAGTTTTCGTCGATATTCAAGCGCCATCATCCTGGTCCCTACTGGATACTGGAGAAGACGAAAGAATTTCAATTGTCCGGCGAGCAGATCAAACAACAAGAAGTGTTGAAGTTCGCCATGGCCAAAAGCACCATTTCCGGCAACACCGTGTTGCAAAAAGCATACACAAAGTATGCATCCGATGCTTCGGCAGCAGAGCCGTCGCTTGCGGTTATCAAGCAGGACATCGAGGCTATCGGCAAGGCCCAGACTCATCTTGCGCTGGTAATGGTGCCGTACCACCTGAAGGCATACGCGGCGCTGAATCCGGCGCAGCAGACGCTTTACAGGAAATTGGTGGCCGAGCAAAAATAAAATGTGCTTCTATGTACGCCAACGCACTGACGAGATGCGTAGCGAACTCTACGCTAACCATTCCGATTCCGAATAAAGCGATCAAATGGCAAACACCGGCGCTGGACTTCATGAAAATGCCGACATGCTGAAACCCGTGACGGCCGACCGTCACGGGGCGATCAATGTCATTGATAGAAGCGTTCGAGGCGACCGACTGGTACAACCAGCGCGTGGAGGCGCACCGAACACCCTCCCGGTCCGCACCGCCTTGGAATTCACCAAGCGGCTGAAACCACAGAAAGGTAGCAACCCATGACTCCTATCCGATTTTCCGCTTTGATCGTGGCGGCTTGCGCCATCTCCGCCTGCGCACAACCCGGCAAAGAACCGCTGCAGTCACCGAGCGGGGCTTCCCTCGAACAGCGCTTTCAGCGTCTTGACGCGAACGGCGATGGCTTCGTCACCTGGGAGGAAGCCATGCCCTCGCGAGAGATCGACTTCATGGGCATGGACAAGAACAAGGATAACGATGTCACGCCAGATGAATTTCTCGGCGCACTGCCGTTTGGCACTTTTGATAAAAACACGGACGGAGCGATCTCAAAGGCGGAGTTTCTTGCGACGCATCACGCGATGTTCATGAAGTTTGATGCTGACGCTGATCAGCGCATTTCATTGAGTGAATTTGCCACGGCACAGCGCGCAGCGGGAAATTAAGCCCTGAAGCTTGCATCGCTTTGTGCGGCGATATTTCTTTATATGCTGCTTACTGCGGAACAGCCGGACCGGTGCTGAAGGATTTCAGATGCGCGCCACTCCAACCCTAGTCTTGCTGTCCAGCCTGAGCCTGGCGCTCGCTGCCTCGATCCAATTTGCGCGCGCCGACGGTGCCATCATTGCGCTTAACGGCAATGAGCGCGGCGCACCGGCGTGTGTAACTTGCCATGGCGCTCACGGTGAAGGCATGCCGGCGAATGGCTTCCCCAGGCTCGCCGGACTCAATGCCGGATATCTGCAAACACAGCTGGATGCGTTTGCCAACGGTCAGCGTGCCAATGCCATGATGACGCCCATCGCCCAGACCCTGAGTGCGGACGAGCGCGCCGAACTCGCACGCTACTATGGCGGGCTGGGCGGTTCGACCGCTACGGCGTCCGTACCCAAGCCCGATTCCGCGGGCGCGCGTCTGGCACTGAAAGGCCGCTGGTCGCACGGTCTGCCTGCGTGCGTGCAATGTCATGGCGCAACCGGCGCCGGCGTCGGCAATGTTTTTCCAGCGCTTGCCGGGCAGTCCGCGCTGTATATCGAAAACCAGCTGCGCAGCTGGCAGCAAAACACGCGCCCGCCCGGCCCTATGGGGTTGATGAAAACGATCGCGTCCAAACTATCCGCCGCAGATATCCAGTCGGTTGCCGCGTATTTTTCAGCGCTTCCGGCGGGCGGCCCTGTTCCGGAGAGCACGCCATGAAGGCCCGGACATCGGTGGCATTGACCGTCGGCATCCTCGCCATTGCTGCGGGGCTAATCGTCGTAGTGGCCCAAGACGGTTCCGACACGACGGTTGCGGCGAAGGCCGAAAAACCTGCTTTGGCAGCCAAGCCCAAACCCACGCCATCAGCCGCAGCGTCTGCGACCCCGGCAGCCAAAACCGCCGCCTTATTCCAGCCGCCCGCTGAACAAGACATGCCCAAGGATGAGTTCGGTAAAACCGTGAAACTGGGCCAGGATATTTTCGAGCATACCGAACGCTACGCCAGCCAATATGTCGGCAACAATACCAATCTTCGTTGCAGTAGCTGTCATCTGGACGCTGGTCGTCTCGCCCATTCAGCGCCGTTGTGGGCAGCCTACGTAAGTTACCCGGCGTACCGCAGCAAGAACAAGCACGTCAATACCTTTCCTGAACGCCTGCAGGGTTGCTTTAAATACAGCATGAACGGTAAGGCGCCGCCGCTCGGCGATCCGGTGCTGGTGGCGCTGGAAAGCTACGCCTACTGGCTGGCGAGCGGCGCACCGGTTGATCCAAAAATCGCCGGTCGCGGTTATCCCAAGGTGCCGAATCCACCCCTGCCCAGAGATTATGCCCGCGGCCAGCAGGTGTTTGAGCAGCACTGCGCGGTATGCCATGGCGCCGACGGCGCAGGCCAACTGGACGCTAACGGGCAACCCAATTTTCCCGCGCTATGGGGAGCAAAATCCTTCAACTGGGGCGCTGGCATGAGCAGCCTGAAAAATGCTTCGGGCTTTATCAAGGCCAATATGCCGCTCGGTTTGGGGGGCAGCCTGAGCGATCAACAGGCCTGGGATGTGGCGACATTCATGAACAGTCACGAGCGCCCGCAAGATCCGCGCTTCAAAGGCTCGATAGCGGATACCCGTGCAAAGTATCACGACTCGCCTGACGACCTGTACGGGCGCACGGTGAATGGTCAGCTTCTGGGTAAAGGCACGCCACCAGATAATCAGGGAGCAGGAAAATGAGCGAATCGCGCGACGCTGCGGAGGCCAGGCATCAGGCCAGGCACGAGGGTGGTCCCGCGCTGAGCTTTGTTGCGGGCGCCCCGGTGGTATCCGTGGAAACCGGGCTGATACGCGCCCACGCTTTCGCCGCGTTGACCAGTTTGATGATCGCGGCGTTATTTGGCACGGTAGTCGCCATCAAGCTGGTGCAACCGGATTTTCTAAGTGGCCATGTGTGGACAACCTGGGGCTCGATGCGCGCCAATCACACCCAGGGAATCCTCTTCGGCTGGCTCGGCAATGCGTTCTTGGCATTTCTTTATTTTGCAGTTCCGCGCCTGGGGAACCGCGCGGTCATGAGTCGCCCACTCGGCTGGGCGCTGTTTGTGCTGTGGAACGTGGGCGTGGTGGTGCTGGGATGGGTCGTTGTCTCGATCAACCTGCCCGGCTTTCTATGGGCGATCAAGCCGCTTGAATGGACGGAATTTCCGCTGGCAGTCAATTTCGTGACCGAGTTATGCCTGCTGTTGATGGCCCTGCAATTCATCCCGCCATTGGCGCGCAAGCCCAATACGGACGGCATGTATGTATCGTCCTGGTACATCATTGGTGGGCTGGTATTTACCGCACTCGCTTTTCCGGTAGGCAGCCTGGTGCCGCAACTGGTGCCGGGCGCGATGGGCGCCGCGTTCAGCGGGCTGTGGATACATGATGTGGTCGGGCTTTTTGCCACGCCGTTTGCACTCGCCATGACGTATTATGTGCTTCCGGTACGCACCGGACAACCCATCTACAGTCATTTTCTGTCGATGATCGGCTTCTGGCTGCTGTTTTTTTCCTACCCGCTCAACGGCACTCACCATTACGTTTACTCGTCCATTCCCATGGATACCCAGCGCGCCGCCATCGCCGCGTCGGTCGTCATGGGATTCGACGTGATGCTCGTCGTATTCAACCTTCTGATGTCGCTGCGCGGTCAGGCTGCGCGGGTCAGGCACGATGTGCCGCTGCGCTTTGTATGGACCGGCGTAGTGTTCTATCTGGTTGTCAGCCTGCAGGGTTCGCTTCAGGCCATCATGCCTATGCAGCGTTACGTTCACTTTACCGACTGGGTGATTGGCCACTCGCATCTGGCGATGCTGGGTTTCGCCAGCTTCGTGACCCTGGGCGGCATCGCCCACATGTGGGAACGCACCAGCGGCTGCCACTACCGCCCTGGCTATATGAATCTCGCTTACTGGCTGATTTTGGGGGGCTTGACGATCATGTTTGTCGATCTGACGGCAGCAGGTCTGCTACAGGGAAAGTTATGGAACAGCGGCGCAGCCTGGATGGAGTCAGTGCGTGCCTCACAGACTTATTGGCTGGTGCGCGCCGCCTCCGCAGTGCCCATCCTGCTGGGGTTTGCAGCGTTCATCGCCGGCATGCTTACCAGCGCCGGCAATCGCCGCGTCAGGGCCAACCCGCGTCTGTCCCACTTGGGTGCGCAGGCGCCTCGTGCTGCCCATGGTTAAGACCACCACTCATCCAGGCCAGCCAACTCCGCAACGCTGGTTTGGTTTCGCGTATCTGCTCGTCTTCGTCGCCGGTGTTGGTTTCTTCCTGCTCTCGTTTATAGCGCTGGGGGTCCTGCCGGGATTGCGTTTGGCCGGCACGATCACTTCCAATACCCAAGCGGATATGCCGGATTACACCGTCGCCGAACTTCGCGGTCGTCGACTCTACACGAGTTTGGGCTGTGCGTTGTGCCACACCCAGCAGGTACGTTTTTTGCCCGCCGACGTGCGCCGCTGGGGTGCCCCCACTGCGGCGTGGGAAACGCGTTACGACTTTCCGCAATTGTGGGGTACGCGCCGCATTGGCCCCGACCTTGCACGCGAAACCGGCGTGCGCAGCGATGACTGGCAGCTCACGCACCTGTACCATCCACAGTGGATAGTGCCAGATTCAGTGATGCCCTCGTTTGCGTGGCTATTCAATGGCAGTCCTGATCGCCCTACTGCTGCGGCCTCCGATCTGTTGGCTTACTTGCGCACGCTGGGACGCGCACGACAATTGGGCGAAGGAAAGAGTGTGGGAGTTCCCGTCGATACAGGCATGGATCCCGTGATGCTGATGGAAATCACGAATTTGTGTGCTGCGCCTTTTATCAACCCAAATCAGGCGCGCATTGAGAATTCCACACCGGATCTGGTGCATGCGGTAGCCGGGCGCGACCAACTGTTCGCGCGCGGCAGCACGCTGTTCGCACAAAATTGCGCGGGATGCCACGGCGCCAACGGCGATGGAAACGGCCTTGCCGCATCCGGTTTGTCGCCCAAACCCACAAATCTGCGTCAACATCGATTTTCAACCCAGGGATTGGCTCACATCTTGTGGAACGGCGTAGCCGGTTCAGCGATGCCGGCCTGGCGTGATCTTTCCGCCACTGATCTTGCCAGTCTGACGATCTACGTGCAGACGCTTCACACCACTTCTGTCGACGTGGCGCAAGCCCCCGCACCCGTCCTGGCTCGTGGCGCTGTGGTTTATGCAGGCAATTGCCTGAGTTGCCACGGCGCAGAAGGCAAAGGCTACGGCCCTGTCGGTATGGCACTCTTGCCTCGACCCGCGAATTTCACTGCAATACAACCCGACACGGCTCGGGTAATGCAGGTTTTAAACGAAGGGATTCCGGGCACAAGCATGCCTCCGTGGCCGGGCCTTGCGCCGTCGGACAAACAGGCGGTGAGCGCATTTGTGCGTACCTTGTTCAAATTCCCATCGGGACAAAACCCATGATTACCGCGATCGTTGGCTCCATCATTCTCATCGTGCTGGTGCTCGTTATCGTGTGGTTTTTCTCACCCGCATTCCGGGCTTGGACCGAGAAACCCAAATACACCATGCTGGAACGCAATGCAATGTTCGAGCGCGCCGCAAATAAGGAATTCAATGACCACATCGACAACCATCGTTGAAGCGACCGCGGCACCGCGCCATCGTTTTGGCACAGGCCTGTCCTGACACAAGGAATCCAAATGGAAATTTATGTGCCTACAGATTCAAACACGCCCAATAGCGCGGACCAGCTCTACGATATCCCGGCTTTCGGCAACGTCAGCCTGTTGCATTTCACCGACTGTCACGCCCAACTGCTGCCCATTTATTATCGCGAACCCAGCATTAACCTCGGCGTAGGCAGCGCTGCGGGGAAGGTGCCGCATCTGGTCGGCGTACCGCTGCTGAATGCGTATGGAATTAAAGCCGGCAGTCGGCAGGCTTATGCGTTTTCGCATCTCGATTTTTGTGCTGCGGCCCGAGCCTACGGAAAAATGGGCGGTTTCGCGCATCTCGCCAGCCTGGTCCAGCGCCTGAGAGCCGGCCGTCCCACGGCTTTGCTGCTGGATGGCGGCGACACTTGGCAAGGCTCTGCCACGGCGCTGTGGACTGCCGGGCAGGACATGGTAGAGGCCGCGCTTGCGTTAGGCGTCGATGTCATGACCGGGCATTGGGAATTCACCCACGGTGCCGAGCGCGTGTTGCATGTCGTGCGCAACGACTTCAAGGACAAGGTCGCCTTCGTTGCGCAGAACATCGTAGACAAGGACAACGCCGAATCGGTATTTGATGCGTATGTCATCCGTGAACAGAACGGTATTCCGGTGGCTATCCTCGGACAGGCATTTCCCTATACGCCCCAGGCCAATGGCGCGCAATTCACGCCGGACTGGGCATTCGGCATCGATGAAGCGCGCCTGCAAGCGCTGGTCGACGAGGTGCGCAAAAAAGGCGCGCAAGTTGTCATCTTGCTTTCGCACAATGGCATGGACATCGACCTCAAACTGGCTGCGCGTATTTCCGGGATCGACATGATCCTGGGTGGACACACTCACGACGGCGTGCCGGTGCCGAGCGTGGTTCAAAATCCCGGCGGGGTAACCATCGTCACCAACGCCGGTTCCCACGGCAAGTTTCTGGCGGTCGTCGATTTCGACGTCAAACACGGCCGCGTCGCCGACTATCGATATCACCTGCTGCCGGTCTTTTCGGAACTGTTGCCCGCCGACTCCGCGATGCAGGCCACCATCGACCGCGTGCGTGCGCCGTTCGCGGCGCGTCTCCAGGAGCCCATCGCCGAAAGTCAGGAACTGCTGTACCGGCGCGGCAATTTCAACGGCTCGTGGGATCAGCTGATTGTCGAAGCTTTAATGCAGGTCAAGGACGCCGAGATCGCCTTCTCACCCGGTTTCCGCTGGGGCACCACGCTATTGCCGGGACAAACCATCACTCGCGAAAACTTGATGGAACAGACTGCAATTACCTATCCCGACACATCGGTGGTGCAGATGACGGGCGCCGAAATCAAGCAACACTTGGAAAAACTCTGCGACAAGCTTTTCAACGACGATCCCTATCAACATCAGGGCGGCGATATGGTGCGTACCGGCGGATTGGTTTATGCGTGCGAACCGGCAGCCAGAATGAATTCGCGCATCAGCGACATGACTTTGAACGGGCAGCCGATACAAGCCGACAAGGCCTACAAAGTGGCGAGATGGGGGGTAGGCAGTGCTCAGTCAGAGGGGGAGCCGGTGTGGGACGTGGTTGAGCAGTATCTAAAAAGCACCCCGATTGTGAATAGCCATACACCCAACGTGCCGCGATTGATTGGCGTGGGTGCAAACCCGGGATTCGCCAATGAGTAGTCAGCGCCTGGCCGTTTGCCATTATCTGCATACCGGCCAACGCACCTGCCATGCCGACGATGGACGCGAGATTCCGTGCGAAGGGTCCGGCCAGGATGCGTCGTTTGGCGTCGGGGCGCCTTGGCCGGAACCGCGATTCGACGTGCGCGGCGACGTGGCCGTGGATCGTCTGACCAGCCTGATCTGGTGTTGTGATGCCAATCTCGCGGAATTCCCCCTCACCTGGCAGGAAGCGCTGGACTTCGTGGCGGCCATGAACCGCGAACAGCGTTTCGGCCAGCGTGACTGGCGCATGCCCAATCGCCGGGAATTGCGCAGCCTGCTCAGCCTGCAAACCCGATTGCCAGCCCTGCCTGAGCAACATCCGTTCACTCATGTATTCAACGGCTGGTACTGGACTTCGACCACGGCGACCATCAGCCCGGCGCACGCCTGGTATGTGGCGCTCGATGGCGCGCGCATGTTCTACGGCGGCAAGGATCAATCCTTCATGCTCTGGCCGGTGCGGGGACAAGGCCTGGCTGTGGTCCCGCGCACGGGGCAAAGCCTGTGCTACGACACCGCCGGCAAACCTGTTTCGTGCGCCGGTTCAGGCCAGGATGGCGAATTCCGTTACGGCGCCGCGTGGCCTGAACCCCGCTTCGAAATCCTGCAGGACGGCGTGCTGGATCGTCTCACCGGTCTGCGTTGGCGCCGCAGCGCAAAGCTCACCTCGCAACCGGTGGTCTGGCGCGAGGCATTGGCCGCGGTGGCCGCGCTTAACCCGGAGGGCGCCGCAATGCGCTGGCGGCTGCCCACGATCAACGAACTGGAATCGCTGGTGGATTGCGCCGCCCACAGCCCGGCCTTGCCCTCGGGACATCCTTTTGCCGAGGTGCAGGACATTTACTGGTCATCCACCACCAGCCTGTTCGAGCCGGATTGGGCGTGGGCCCTGTACCTGGAAAAAGGCGCAACGGGCGTCGGCCAAAAGCGGTTCGCCGAATTTTCGGTGTGGGCGGTCGCGATTCTTGATTGAATCCAGTCATTCTCACACTCGCCATTCACCCCGTAACCGCGGCCCCGCCCGTTTATCGAGGCGTGTGCGGCGCAATGAGGACGCGACTCCGTCAGGTATTGCTGAGCGGTCCCGCGCCG